>NZ_CP053746.1:300000-600000 GCF_013201545.1 Pseudomonas graminis | reverse complement strand
AGGCGAGATCTCCAAATCGCTGCAGCCGGCCGAAGACGGCAAGGTCACCCTGGCCAACGGCGATGCGCCGAAGACGGTTGAGCTGGCAAGCATTCAGCAGATCATGAAGCCCAAGCCGGTGGTCACCGATCTGGTGTGGAAGGGCAATATCGATGCAGCGCTCGACTTCCAGCGCGCCGAGAACGACACCGACGATTACAACATCGCCTTCAAAACCTCCGCGACCCACGGCCAGTGGCGCCACAACGCCAAGGGCGAGTACAACCGCGAGTCGCAGGACAGCCTGACCACCACCAACAACTGGGACGCCGAGTACTCGGTCGACCGGTTCTTTACGGACAAATGGTTCTGGGACGGTCGCATTACCTACAAGCGTGACACCATTGAAGACCTGGCCCGTCAGCGCACCGTCGGTACCGGTCCGGGCTACCAGTTCTGGGACGACGAACTGGGCGCGTTCAAAGTCGGCGCGCTGCTTAACCGCACCGATTTCGAATACTCCAACGGCGAGAAGGACAACTTCTATTCCGTGTCCGGCACGTGGGACTACAACCGTTACCTGATCGGCAAGAAGGTCGAGTTCTTCACCAACGGTGAAGTCGGCAAGCCTATCAGCGGCGTAGCTGACTATAGCCTCGAGACGGAAGTGGGCCTGCGCTACAAAGTCACCGAATGGGCGTCGCTCAATCTCAAGGCCGAGAAGGACATCATCAGCGGTTCCGACAACGGCGATCTGGACAAGACCCGCTATACCGCCGGTTTCGGTGTGGCCTGGTAACGTCTTCTCTATAACGGCTGCGCGCGCGTAAACGGAATCCTGATGCGCGCGCCGGTCGGTTTCATTTTCCACGCGTATTCTTTTACGCGAACCCTCCGCAAAATCGTCACTCCCGCTCAATCTGGCACCTTCCACCGATAACGCTTATCGTGTGGCATGCGTCGCCGTCAGCTGCTTCGCGTCCCCCGATGCTTTCGTTTTTTGTTCAGGAGCCCCATATGAGCGCCAGCGCCAACCGGCAAGCCCGTACCTTGCTGCTCAAGGAATACCGTGGCGTGTTGTCGACCCATTCCAAGTCGATGCCCGGTTATCCGTTTGGCTCGGTGGTGCCTTACTGTCTGGACGATCAAGGCCGTCCGCTGATCCTCATCAGCCGCATCGCACAACACACCCACAACCTGCAACTCGACGCCAAGTGTTCTTTATTGGTGGGCGAGCGCGGCGCCGAGGATGTGCAAGCGGTGGGGCGCGTCACGCTGATGGCCGAGGCTGAAAAAATCATCGACCACGCCCAGGTTGAAGCCGCCGCTCAGCGTTACTACCGTTATTTCCCGGAATCCGAGAGTTACCACAGCGCCCACGATTTCGATTTCTGGGTGCTGAAGCCGGTGCGCTATCGCTTCATCGGCGGGTTCGGCGCGATCCACTGGCTGGACGACGCAGCGCTGGCCAATCCCTTCGCTGGCGCTGCCGAGCTGAGCATGGTCGCGCACATGAATGCCGACCACGCCAAAGCCATCGCCCACTACGTCGAACTGGCCGGTCTACCGAAGACTGAACTCGCCACGCTGGTGGGCATCGACAGTGAGGGCATGCACTTGCGCCTGGGCCAGAGTCTGTACTGGCTGGCCTTCGCAGAGCCCTGTAATACGCCGACACAAGTCCGCCAAGCCTTGACTCAGCTGGCTCACGCTGAAAAATGGCCCACACTTGAACAGGCTGAGGCTTGAATTAACGACTTTGCGACGTCACGTAAGGTCTACTGGAAGCCTTCTTCCGTCTAGGAACTCACTTTGATGCGCGTTTTTCTTTTGCTTTTATTGCTTTTTCCGGTGCTCGAATTGTTCGTGCTGGTGAAAGTCGGGATGTCGATCGGCTTTCTGCCGACCTTCCTGCTGGTCGTTGCCGGGTCGATGCTCGGTGTTTTCGTGGTGCGGATCGCCGGTGTGGCCACCGCGTTGAGCGCCCGACAGAGTCTGGCCCGTGGCGAACTGCCCGCTCAGCAGATGCTCGACGGGCTGATGATGACCATCGGCGGTGGCTTGCTCGTGCTGCCTGGCTTCATCAGTGACGTGCTGGGCCTGCTTTTCCTGATGCCTTTTACCCGTCGCCTGATCGTCGGCAAGGTGCGCAACCGTGCCGAGGCCCAGGCCGCGCGCCAGCGTGCGTTTGCCGAAAACATGCATGCGGCAAATTCGACCGGCTCCATGCACCCCGGTGCTGCCCGTCCTGAAGCACGTCGCCCTGAAGTCATCGAGGGTGAGGTGATCGAAGGCGAATTCGAGCCGCTGGATAAAAAGTGATTCAACGCCACCATGACACGGCACCTGCGGGTGCCGTGTTCGTTTTTGCGACCGCCATTCATGCAAAAAATTTCTACGGTCAGCCTTGAATTCGGCTTGCTCGCCCTTATGTATGGGTCACCGCAAGGTTTCTGGCGCGTTTCGTCAGACCGTATTCTGCGGTTCGCTCGCGAACCGTAACCGGCAAGCCCGGATGTTTTAACCCGCCGGTGTCTGCACCGGGCGTTTAAAAACCATAATTAGGAGATCGACAATGAAGCTTCGTCCTCTGCATGACCGCGTCGTAATCCGTCGCAGCGAAGAAGAAACAAAAACTGCTGGCGGTATCGTGCTGCCTGGTTCGGCTGCTGAAAAACCTAACCGTGGCGAAATCCTCGCCGTCGGTAACGGTCGCATCCTGGACAACGGCGAAGTACGCGCGCTGGCCGTGAAAGTGGGTGACAAAGTGGTGTTTGGCCCTTACTCCGGCAGCAACACTGTGAAAGTAGACGGCGAAGACCTGCTGGTGATGAGCGAGAACGAAATCCTCGCGGTCGTCGAAGGCTGAGTTGATACCCCATTTCCCGTTACTACAAAGTATTTAAGGAATAACGATCATGGCTGCTAAAGAAGTTAAGTTCGGCGATGCTGGCCGTAAAAAAATGCTGGCTGGTGTCAACGTCCTGGCCGACGCAGTAAAAGCAACTCTGGGCCCAAAAGGCCGTAACGTCATCATCGAAAAAAGCTTCGGCGCTCCGCTGATCACCAAAGACGGTGTGTCCGTAGCCAAAGAAATCGAGCTGAAAGACCGTTTCGAAAACATGGGCGCGCAGCTGGTCAAAGACGTTGCTTCCCGTGCAAACGATGACGCTGGCGACGGCACCACTACGGCTACCGTTCTGGCTCAAGCCATCGTCAACGAAGGCCTGAAAGCCGTCGCTGCGGGCATGAACCCGATGGACCTGAAGCGCGGCATCGACAAGGCGACCATCGCCATCGTTGCCGAGCTGAAGAAGCTGTCCAAGCCTTGCACCGACTCCAAGGCCATTGCCCAGGTCGGTACTATCTCGGCGAACTCCGACAACTCCATCGGCGACATCATTGCCGAAGCAATGGACCGTGTAACCAAAGACGGCGTTATCACCGTTGAAGAAGGTTCGGGCCTGGAAAACGAGCTGTCTGTTGTTGAAGGCATGCAGTTCGACCGTGGCTACCTGTCCCCGTACTTCATCAACAAGCCGGACACCATGGTTGCCGAGCTGGACAGCCCGCTGTTGCTGCTGGTTGACAAGAAGATCTCCAACATCCGCGAAATGCTGCCCGTTCTGGAAGCCGTTGCGAAAGCTGGCCGTCCTCTGCTGATCGTCGCTGAAGACGTTGAAGGCGAAGCGCTGGCGACTCTGGTCGTGAACAACATGCGCGGCATCGTTAAAGTTGCAGCGGTCAAGGCCCCTGGCTTCGGCGACCGTCGCAAGGCCATGCTGCAGGACATCGCTGTTCTGACTGGCGGTACCGTTATCTCGGAAGAGATCGGCCTGAGCCTGGAAACCGCTACCCTGGAACACCTGGGTAACGCCAAGCGCGTTGTGCTGAACAAAGAAAACACCACAATCATCGACGGTGCCGGCGTTCGTGGCGACATCGACGGTCGTATCGCGCAGATCCGTCAGCAGATCGGCGACACGTCTTCGGACTACGACAAAGAGAAGCTGCAAGAGCGTCTGGCCAAGCTGTCGGGCGGCGTTGCAGTGATCAAGGTCGGTGCTGGTTCCGAAGTTGAAATGAAAGAGAAGAAAGCCCGCGTTGAAGACGCCCTGCACGCAACCCGTGCAGCCGTTGAAGAAGGCGTGGTGCCTGGCGGTGGTGTTGCACTGGTTCGTTCGCTGCAGGCGATTTCCGAACTGCGTGGCGACAATGCTGATCAGAACGTCGGTATCGCGCTGCTGCGTCGTGCGGTTGAAGCACCTCTGCGTCAGATCGTGGCGAACTCGGGCGACGAGCCTAGCGTTGTGGTCGACAAGGTCAAGCAGGGTACCGGTAACTACGGTTACAACGCTGCGAGCGGCGAGTATGGCGACATGATCGAGATGGGTATTCTCGATCCGGCCAAGGTGACTCGCTCTGCTCTGCAGGCTGCTTCGTCGATCGCCAGTCTGATGATCACCACTGAGGCGATGATTGCTGATGTGGCTGATGAGAAGGCTGCCGGTGGCGGTATGCCTGACATGGGCGGCATGGGTGGTATGGGCGGCATGATGTAAGCCAGCCGGTCCCCGATGTAGAAAAAACCCCGCTTAGGCGGGGTTTTTTTATGGGCGGCGCTAAATGACTCCCTCCGCGAGTGACCTTTGAAAAGCCTCAGGATCAAGAGCGTCTGCCTAGGGGCAGACATTTCGCCTCCGGCGAGTTACTTGGAAAAGCACCCCAAGTAACCAAGGGTGCTTGCTCCTGGTTGGGCCCGACTTCGTCGGGTTCCTTCACTCCGGTCTCGCTCCGTGGGCCCGCGCCGAACGGACATCCATGTCCTGACGGCGCTCTCGCCGCATCCATGCGGCTCGGCCCACTGCGCGAGACCTCCGTTCAGCCTGCACCCAAGTCGCGTTTGGCGGTGCTTGGACTTCTTGTGCACGAAGATCAAAGGCAGATGCAGATCAAAGGCAGATGTAGATCAAGGGCTTCCCGGCTAAAGCCGGTCCCACAGGGTGCACGCGGTGCTTTCAGTGGGACCGGCTTTAGCCGGGAAGAGGCCAGCAGGAGCGCTGGCATTGTTGGACTTGATTGAAGGGGACTGAGCTGATCGTGCCCACGCTCTGCGTAGGCATGCATCCCGTGACGCTCCGCGTCACTCTGGAAGCGATTACCCTGTAACGACTTCTCCATTCACCACCACATCCTCCTTCTTCGCCGGTCGGTACAGCACGACGTAATACGCGCCCAGGCAAAGCAGCCAGCAGAACACGGCTGTCCAGATGTTGTGGGAGAAGAAGTGCGCGCCTTGAAGCATTCGACCGATGGAGAAGACGGTGCCCAGGCTCGCCGCGAAGATCAGGCCGGCTTTGGCCAGGCGGGGTTTGCGGTCGCGGAAGACGAAGAACAGGGCGAAGAGTGTGAAGCCGGTCGCGGCATGACCGCCGGGCCAGCAGCGGCCGGGTTTGTCGGTGGGGGGGCGGGGGCTGAGGAGCTCGCTGTAGGTTTCCTGGCCGCCGAACTCTTTCAGGCTCCACGGGCATTGCACCGATGTCACGACTTTCACCGGCGTCACGAAGCTGGTCGATAACGCCATCGACAGCACCATGCAGCCCAGTTCACGTTTCCAGGGTTTGAGCACGCTGACGAAGAAGGAGGCGATGAAGCTGGCAAAGGACAACACCCCGATGGCGATCACGGCCTGTTTGGCGCGGTCGTGCAGGACGTCTTCGAGGAAGAAACTGTGCCGCCCGATGAATTCTCTCGCCACCGGGTCGTAGGCCAGTTTGGCGATGTCCATGTCCAGCGAAGTCAATTCAAGCAGAATCAGAACGACGGCGGCCACGGCCGGGATGCCCAGGTAAACCCAAAAGTTGATCGGACGTGAAGCGGGCCGTTCAAGTGCGTGTGACATGGCGAATCCCGTGTAGTGGGCGAGGGGAGAGCGGGGGGCGTATTGAGCCGGAGCGGTGCGAAGTCTGAGCAGAATGCTGTCGCGGCGCCGTGAACCGCGAGTGAAAAAAACGTTATGCACGGCGGTGCTGGCCCTCGAGCGCGCATCGCCGTAAGCTGCCGCCAACTCAGACCTTGTTGAGCGGCATCTCACGCCGTGTCCCGGGTCTCGCCACACCGCATAGGGAGACACGCGCCATGAGAATTCTGCTGGTTGAAGACAACCGCGACATCCTGGCAAACCTCGCCGATTACCTCGGTTTGAAGGGTTATACCGTTGACTGCGCGCAAGACGGTCTGTCCGGCCTGCACCTGGCGGCGACCGAACATTACGACTTGATCGTGCTCGATATCATGCTGCCCGGCATCGACGGCTACACCCTGTGCAAGCGCCTGCGTGAAGACGCCCGCCGCGACACGCCGGTAATCATGCTCACCGCCCGCGATCAGCTTGACGACCGGTTACAGGGGTTTCGCTCCGGCGCCGACGACTACCTGCTCAAGCCGTTCGCGCTATCGGAACTGGCGGCGCGTATTGAAGCGGTGCTGCGGCGTGCCCAGGGTGGCGGGCGGCGTACCCTGCAGGTCGCCGATCTGATCTACGACCTCGATACCCTGGAAGTGATCCGTGAAGGGCGCCTGCTCAAACTCAACCCGGTTGGGCTTAAGTTGCTCGCAGTGTTGATGCAAAAGAGCCCTCACGTCCTGCGTCGTGAAGTGCTGGAAGAAGCGCTGTGGGGCGATGATTGCCCGGACAGCGACAGCTTGCGCAGCCATGTTCACCAGTTGCGCCAGGTCATTGACAAACCATTCGCCAAACCACTGTTGCAGACAGTCCATGGTGTCGGATACCGCCTCGCAGAGGGGCGTGATGGAGTTTAAGCAGAGCCTCGCCCAACGGATCATCATTGCCTTTGCGCTGATGAGCGCGCTGGTTGCCGGGTGCTTCGCGATGGGTATCGTCGCGACGGTGCACCTGGTCGAAGAAAAGCTGATTTCGGCAGGACTGGGCGGCGACCTGACGCGTCTGCTGCTGATGGACAGCGTCAACGACTGGAACCACCGCCCGGAGCCGGATCAGCTGTTTTACTTCAGCGGCGGTCCGGGGGATTTCGAGCTGCCAAAGGACCTGCGGCATCTTGAACCGGGCTTTCACGAAGTGTTTCGCGGGCCTTTGTCGTACCACGCCATGGTTGAGATCGTCGACGGTCGCCACTATGTCTTGCTCCAGGATCAAAGCGATTTCGAAGAGCGTGAGCGCGTGCTGTTCGCCGTCGTGCTGGTGGGCTTTGTGCTGGCATTGGCGCTGGCGATTTTCCTCGGCTGGATACTGGCGCGTCGAGTGATGGCGCCGGTGGTCCGGCTGGCGCGACAGGTGCGTCATCGCGATCAGTTGCTCGGCCTCGCGCCGCCCCTGGCCCCCGACTACGCCGCCGACGAAGTGGGTGAGCTGGCGGTGGCCTTTGACGCCACGCTGGGCCGTCTCCGTGACGCGCTGACCCGCGAGCGGATGTTCACCAGTGATGTCAGCCACGAACTGCGCACGCCGTTGATGGTGCTGGCGAGTTCCTGTGAGCTGCTGCTGGAAAACCCGGCGCTTGACCAACGCGCACGGGCCCAGGTCGAGCGCGTGGCGAGGGCCTGCGAAGAAATGCGCGATCTGGTGCAGACCTTCCTGATGCTCGCCCGCACCCAGCGCGATGACCTGGCGCTTTATCCCCAGCTGACCCTACACGGCGCTGCCCAACAGCTGATCAGCCTGTGGCGCGAACCGATCGAACGCAAAGGCCTGACCCTGGAATACTTGCCCGGTGAGCCTTCCGAAACGGCTTACAACGCGACCTTTCTTTACGCCGTGATGGGCAACCTGCTGCGCAACGCGCTGCACTACACCGAGATCGGCTTTATTCGCCTGACGCTGCGCGAAGGCGGGTTCATGGTTGAGGATTCCGGCGTGGGCATTCCGGAAGAAAAACGTGAGGCGATGTTTCAGCCATTCGTGCGCGGCACCGAGCAACGGGGCGAAGGTCTGGGGCTGGGACTGTCGTTGGTGCAGCGCATCTGCGAAAACCAGGGGTGGTCGGTCAGCCTGGACACCATGGAGCCAAACGGCTGCCGGTTCAGCGTAGACATGGGTTTGCGCCCTGGCAAAGACCCCATGCGGATCCCGGCGACAAATGTACAGCCTGTGTAAAGGTGCTGAAATGGACCGGGACATGGCCGTATGCTGGCCCTAAGTTCTTGAATAATCTCGTAACATTTGTTCACTTTTCCGGACGCTTTTTTCACATTCATCTGACCTGAGCGTGACGCTTCGCTGCTTAGTTTGGCCCTCTTATCAAAGGAGAGGCAGCCATGAGCAAGCGGATCGAGCTGGATTTTTCGCGTAAATACGACGACGAACACGCTAAAAGGTATCTACGCAAACACAACGACGGACTGGCAAGACGCTTGTCGGATCGCCGGGATAAACAACTGGCGCGTCGCGCGCTGGCGCTAGCGGGCGAACCGGGGCTGGTGCTGGACCTGCCCTGTGGCGCCGGACGTTTTTGGCCAGTACTGGCCGAAAAAGCCAACCGGGTGATTATCGGGGCGGACAATTCGGCGTCGATGGTCAAGATTGCCTGCGAGTCGCAACCTGCGGAAATCGTCAAACGCGTCCAGCCATTGCAGACCTCGGCCTTTGCGATCGAGATGCCGGACAACGCTGTCGACAGCATCTTCTGCATGCGCCTGATGCACCACATCGGCAAGGCTGAAGACCGCGCCGTGTTGCTGAAAGAGTTTCACCGGGTGAGCCGGGATAGCGTGATTGTGTCGCTCTGGGTGGATGGCAATTTCAAGGCCTGGAAGCGCAGACACGCTGAAAAATCAAGGCCGCAACGTGATTACCAGAACCGCTTCGTGCTGCCGGTTGCGACCGTGGAAGCCGAATTTGAACAGGCAGGGTTTCGGATTCAGGAGCGCCTGGATTTCCTGCCGATGTACGCCATGTGGCGTGTGTATCTATTACGTAAGAGGTAACAGGATGGCCGTGGATTTCGCAACAGAGTTAGCCGTTCCCGCCAAGGACCGCTTCGCCTACTTCTGGAATACGCGAGGCGAATGGGTCGAAGAACCTAACGTGCGCCGTGGCGGTGAAAGTGGCGTGCAGCGTGTCGTCTCGGAAAACGGTCGGCTGCTGTATGTGAAGCGCCAGACAGGCCATATCTATCGCAGCTGGTTGCACCCTTTCGGTCGCCCGACCGTTCTGCGTGAGCGCGATGCCCTCGAAGGCCTCCGCCAGCTCGACGTCAATGTGCCGCGCATGGTGTTCTGCGGTGCCGAGCGCGACGAGAACAACGAGTGGCGTGCGTTGCTGGTCACGGCCTCGCTGGACGGCTTCGACGAATTCGAAAACTGGCTGCGCGCCGGCGGGCGCGAGCAATACGGCGAAGTGGTGTACGAGCAGATGCTTCAGGAAATCGCCAGCAACCTGGCCCGCATGCATAAGGGTCGCTGGCAGCACAGCTGTATCTACATCAAGCACGTCTTTGTTCGCGTTGTAGGCGAGGGCGCCAATGCCAAGGCTGAGGTCGCGCTGCTGGATCTCGAGAAGTGCCGTCAGCGCCTGACGTCTTATGCCGCCGCTCAGCACGACATGAAACAGCTTCGTCGCCATTCGTCGTTTCAGCCTGCGGACTGGAGCAAGCTGGTCTATTTTTACGAGACCGCGTTTGGCAGGCCCATCAAAGGTTTACAGCGATGAAGTTAGAAATGGCGCGAGGTTTGTTTTTGGTCGGAGCGTTGGGAGTGACTTCCATCGCTTTGGCCGCCTGGGATCAGCCCGGTCCGAAGATTTTGAGCGCAGTGCATGGCGAAGGCCATTGCCCGCTGCCTCGAGTGGCCAAGGTGTCTGACACGGCCCGACCCGATCACGATCTGCTGTTGTTGATGTTCGGCCTGGCCCAGGGGAGTGGACCGCAAGGCTGACTCCTTCCTGTTGCGTTGACCCAAAGGCCCCGAAAAATCAGGGCCTTTTTTATTGGCGCCGTGGGACGTCAGCATTTGCACGTCCCATTGGCGCGATGTAAATCCCCTACAGAATTGCGTCAGGCACCGCTACTCGTAGGGGGGATACCCGCATCGCCGATGGCACTGCTGTCAGGCTGCGCCTCATCGCGCCGCGCCAGCAGCGTATACACGCACGGCAGCACGAACAGCGTGAACAACGTCCCCACTGACATCCCTGTGGCAATCACCAGACCGATGTCGAACCGGCTGACCGCCCCCGCGCCGGTCGCGAGGATCAGCGGCACCATGCCGAACACCATTGCCGCCGTGGTCATCAGTACGGGTCGCAAGCGAATTGCCGCCGCTTCTTCGACCGCTTCCCGCGCCGTCAGGCCTTTGTCGCGGCGTAGCTGGTTGGCGAATTCGACGATCAGAATGCCGTGTTTGCTGATCAAGCCGATCAGCGTGACCAGACCCACCTGGGTATAGATATTCAGCGACGAGATGCCGAGGAACAGCGGAATCAGCGCGCCGCAGATCGACAGCGGCACCGTGACAAGAATCACCAGCGGATCGCGGAAGCTCTCGAACTGTGCCGCCAGCACCAGAAAAATGATCGCCAGGGCCAGTCCGAACGTGACCCACAACGCATTGCCTTCCTGCACGTACTGGCGCGACGCGCCGGCGTAGTCGTAGGCGAAACCTGGCGGCGATTCTTCGATCGCGATCTGTTTGACCAACTCGATCGCCTCAGCCTGACTCACCAGTGGGAAGCCGGAGATGATCGCCGAGTTGAGCTGCTGGAACTGATTGAGCTGCCGGGGTCTGGCCCGGTCGCTGACAGTGATCAGCGTCGACAACGGCAGCATCTTGCCACCGGTGTTCTTGACGTAGTAATTCGCCAGCCAGGCCGGGTTGTCGCGGTAGGCCCGTTCAACCTGCGCGATGACCTTGTAACTGCGCCCGTCGATGGTAAAGCGGTTGATTTCCGCCTCCCCGAGCAACGTCGCCAGGCTGCCGCCCAGGTCCTGCATCGACACGCCCATCTGCGCGGCTTTGGCGCGGTCGATGTCGACCACCACTTCCGGCTTGTCGAACGCCAGGTCAACGTCCAGAAACGCGAACTTGCCCGAGTCGGCGGCGCGTTTCTTGATGCGATCCGTCACCTCAAGCAGCGCGGCGTAGTCACCCGGTGTATTGATCACGAACTGAAACGGCAGCCCTTCGCCGGTGCCGGGCAACGACGGCAGGTTGAAGCCGAATATCTGCAGCCCGGTAATACCGTTGAGCTTGGCTTGCACTTCGGGCAACAGCTCCATTTGCGTGCGGCTGCGCTCGTCCCATGGCTTGAGCAGGAACCCGCCGACGCCGGTCTGCACGCCATTGAAACCGTTAATCTGGAACGAGGAGTAATACTCCGGGAACGCCTTGAAGAGGCTGATGAACTGATCGGTGTATGTGTTCATGTAATCAAGGTTGGTCGGCTGCGGCGCCGTCGCCATCATGAAGATGATGCCCTGGTCCTCGTCCGGCGCCAGTTGCGACTGGCTGAGCTTTAGAAACACCGGAATCAGGCATAGCACCAGCACCGCAAACACGATGACCACCGGCCGCGTATTCAGCGTGCCGTGAAGGACACGCTGGTAGCGGACCTTCAGGCTTTCGAAGGCGTGATCAAGCTTGTGCGCCAGGCCGCTGGGATTCTCTTCCCGGCGCAGGAGCACGGCGCACATCATCGGCGACAGGGTCAGCGCGACGATCCCGGAAATCACCACCGCACCCGCCAGCGTCAGCGCGAACTCCTTGAACAGCGCGCCGGTCAGTCCCTCCAGAAAACCGATGGGTGCATACACCGCTGCCAGGGTGATGGTCATCGATACCACGGGCATGGCGATCTCGCGAGCGCCCTCGATGGCCGCATCGAAGGGCGTCTTGCCTTCTTCGATGTGCCGGTGAATGTTCTCCACCACCACGATGGCGTCGTCCACCACCAAGCCGATGGCCAGCACCATCGCCAGCAGCGTCAGCAAATTGATCGAATACCCCATCAGCTGCATGAAAAACAGCACGCCGATCATCGACAGCGGGATGGTGATCACCGGGATCAGCACCGAGCGCAATGCACCCAGAAACAGGAACACCACCACGATGACGATGAGCACCGCTTCGATGAGGGTTTTCACCACTTCATGGATCGAAGCCTGAATGAACAGCGTGGCGTCGTAGGCGATGGACGCTTTGAGGCTCGGCGGTAATTGGGCTTCCAGCTCCGGCAGGATGCGCCGCACTTCCTTGATCACGTCCAGCGGGTTAGAACTGGGCGTGCCCTTGATGCCGATGTACACCGACGGCGTGCCGTCGAACGAGCTGACCGTGTCGTAGTTTTCGGCGCCCATCTCTACCCGGGCTACATCACCCAGCAGTACGCGGCTGTCGCCCACGGTCTTGAGCGGAATCGCCGCGAAGGTCTCCGGGGATTTCAGGTCGGTGCTGGCGTTGACGCTGGTGACCACGTACTCGCCCTTCACCTCACCCGCAGCGGACAGGAAGTTGTACTTGCGCACGGCTTCGGTGACGTCGTTGGCGGTCAGGCTGAAACCGGCGAGTTTGACCGGATCGAGCCACAGGCGCATGGCGAACACCTGATTGCCCAGAATCTCCGCTTCGGCCATGCCTGGCAGCGTCGCCAGCTTTGGCTGAATGACCCGGGACAGGTAATCGGTGATCTGCGGGTTGCTCAGCTCGGCGCTGTAGAAGCTGATGTACATCAGCGCCGAGGCGTCGGCGGCCTCCTTGCTCAGGACCGGGTCTTCGGCGTCCTGGGGCAGCTTGTTCTTGACTTCGTTGGCCTTGGCCAGCAGCTCGGTGTAGAGGCGGTCGCTGTTGGAGCCGATGCGCGCATAAATGGAAATGACCGAGAAGTTCTGCCGACTGACCGAGGTCATGTAGTCGATGCCTTCGGCGCTCGCCAGACTTTGCTGCAGCGGCTGGGTGATATAGCCCTGAATGGTTTCGGCGTTGGCGCCAGGGTAGGCCGTGGTCACGGTGATCAGCGCGTTTTCCATCTGCGGGTACTGGCGGATGGTCAGCTTGCTGAACGCCTGAAAACCCAGCAGCACGATCAATAGACTGATCACGCTGGCAAGCACCGGGCGACGGATGAACGGGTCTGTAAAGGCCATGATCGATTCCTTGATCAGTCCGCTTTGGGCTGGCTGTTCTGCGCCGCCGGGGTGGCGTGCGACGGAGTTGCCGGGTCGACCACGATGGCGACGGCGGCGCCGTTATCCAGTTTGAGCTGGCCGCCGGTGACGACCCGTTCGCCGGCTTTCAATCCTTTGCTGATGATCACCAGGCCGCCGCGACGCTCGCCGGTTTCGACAAAGCGCCGCTCGACCATGAGCTGAGGCTCGCCCTTGCTGTTGTTTTCCGGCTGGCCGTCGGCGGTCTTTTTCGGCACGACGACGTACACCGAATTGCCGTACAGCGTGTAAGTGATGGTGCTTTCCGGCAGCACCAACTGCGGTGTGTCCTGCCCGAGCAGCACTTGCAGGCTGGTGAACATGCCGGGCAGCAGCTGGCTGTCGGGGTTGGGCAGGGTGGCGCGAATCAGCACATTGCGGGTGGTGTCTTCGACCTTGGGGTTGATGGCGCTGATGCGTGCAGTGAAGACGCGTTCGGGGTAGGCCGCGACGCTCACCTGCACCTCTTGGCCGAGGGCCAGTTTCGGCAGCATCTGCTCCGGCACGAAGAAGTCGGCGTACAGACGGGTCAAGTCCTGAAGGGTGGCGATCACTGTGCCGCTGGCAAGGTAGTCGCCCACGTCAACCTGACGAATGCCGATGGTGCCGCTGAAGGGCGCGAGGATGCGCTTCTTAGCCAGGGAGGCGTTCAATTGCGCGACGGTGGCAGCGGCCTTCTTCTGGGTGGCGGCGAGCTTGTCGAAGTCGCCGCGGGAGATGGCGGATTCGCCCACCAGTTTGCTGCCGCGGCCGTACTCCACCTGTGCTAGACCGAGGTCCGCTTCGGCGGTCCCAAGCAGGGCCTTTTCCACATCGCTGTCGAGTTGCAGGAGCGGCTGACCGACCTTGACCTTCTGGCCGGATTCGAACTGCACGGCCTTGACCGTGCCCGCGATTTCCAGCGACAGGTCCACGCCCTGGAAGGCCTTGAGCGTGCCGATGGCCGGCAGACGATTCTGCCACTGGCGCGCCTCGACAACCGCCACCGCGACGTTGGTCGGCGGCTTCGGCGCCGTGAATTGCTGGATCTGCTGATAGACCGAAAACGCCTTGTACCCACCCAGGGCCAGCACCACGATCAGGACAATACCCAACATGATCAACATGCGGCGACGCAACATATTCCACTTCCTTGGAAAACCGACGAATCAGGCGAGCACGTTAGTCGTGTCGGGGTTTAGTTGCCAGTGGCGGTGATTGATTTTGAGAGCGCTTCCCGCGAACTGTAGGAGCTCGCGTGCCCGCTCCGGCAGCACCGTTGATAAATGTGGTGCCCTGAATCTGGATTCGTGTAGGGCGATTCCGGATCTTCGTTAGGACGCGTCCCCTTCGTGTTTTCCGTATGGAGTCGCACTTTCAAATCACGCATCTTCACCCGCTTTGGCGCGCAGCGGACTTGCCGCCTGCCGCGATGCACGACTACCCGAAGCAACTTCATGCTTTCAACGAGGAAGGATCCGTCCATGATTACCACTACCTGCGAATCGGGCAGTTGTGCGACGGGCTGCCGGTTGTCAGGCCTGAATTGTCGAAGCGCAAGCCATTGCCTGCTTACCATTTTCCAGATGCAAGCTTCTCGGGTTTCACCGCGCCTTACGACGCTCTCGACCGACGGCATGTATTAGAGGTCTGCCCGTTTCGGGCGTGGTCACTGGTGCTGCACAAGCAGAAAAGGTACAGCTTGGCGAATGCCTACAACCTGGGGCTGATGAGCATTCTGTCGTACAGCAATGAAGACAAAACGCGGCACGGCGCCCCTGCAGAGTTTTTTGCGCGGCAGTGTCTGGACATGTCATGAACGCCGCGGGTTTGGGATGGGGGGAAGAACTGGCCCTGTGTCGTCGCCGACGTCCCTTTTGATGACCGATATGAGCCTTGCGAAGTGTTGAACAGTACCAAAGTAGCCATTCCTCAGGGCGATACTCAACTCTTCTACGTCCGTCTGTGCTGCACTGGAAGTGACACGGCAAGCAGAAGGCGGCCCCGAAGCTTTGTTGCGTCTTGATGCGAGTGTCAGTACATCAGGGGCATGGAATGTTTAGTTTTGCTTCATGTTCAAGAACTACCGTGGCCTGTCTTCTGATATTCGGTTCCGTGGGTGGCTGCGCGAAAGACCTCAGCTTTTCTCCCACCCCGGGAGGCGAGAAGGTGACTATTACGGTCAAGGTGCCCAAGGACCTGATAACTGACTCAATGCATGTCATGTACCGGTCCTCAATCTGTAAACGCATTGCGCACGACAGTAACGGGCGTCCCGAACCGCTTGATGGATACAACGGGTATGAGATGGAGCTCAAGCGTGCAGGAAATGACGACACCTTTACCGCACAGTTATTTGTTGACGGTGGTGGTCCATGCGAGTGGCATTTAAGCAACGTAAGGTTCGGCGTTTCGTACCCTGTGCCCAATGTCTTGGGGGAGGACGTAATAGAGGGGGCAGGTGGGAACATCATTGTGGTGTTCGATCACAATAATCCTCAACTTCAAACGGGCTATTCCTGGACGGCAGAGGGGCCTGATCTGAATGTTGTGAAAGATTACTATCCATGGATACACGAAAGTTACATTCGGGGGCATCAGAAGTGGGCCATGCTTGCCGATGAGGAAGGAGGTACGTTTACCTACGAGGCACGTCAAGCTCGAAACATATATTTCGAGCCCGTACTGCATAGAGACTATGTGGTGCGATCGGCGGAGCCCAAAAAACACAAAAGGGGTGATTACATCACTTTCGTTTATCCCGATGGAACGAAGCAGTTCGACGGGCGAGCGGTGCCTGACTTTGAAAAGATGCAGAAGGTTCGCCTGGGGGGCGACGGCAAATGAATGAGGTTTCTCATTGCACAGCCGCCGCCTGGCCGCCGCATATCCCCAATCAAACCAAATGCAAATGGTTGTCCCACAACCCCGCTGGCAGCTCCAGCGGCTTGGCGACCAGCGCTGTCTCGCGGCAATCATAGAATCGGCAGCGGCCCTGGCCTGAGGTGACGACGAAGCCGTCCGCCACGGCGCCCACCCCGGCGCAATCAGGCAGCGGTGCGTCGAGCTTCAGCGCGCCGCTGTCCAGGTCCCAGATGAAGAAGCGGTTGCCCCTCGGCGCGGTCAGCGCCACCAGCCGCAGGTCGTTATGAATGGCAACGCTGGCGGTGTAATGCGCCATGGCCTGCAACTGCTGCTCCGCCACCGGAAAGGCCTGGAACGGCTGGCCCGGTCGCTTGATGGCGAGCAGCTCGGCGGATTCGTGGGAAGGCCCCATGAACTGCTGCCCCGCCACGATGGTGCCGTCGCTGGCGATCGCCATATGCCGCACGCTGTTCATCTGCTGCGACAACGACTCTTTGCTCAGCAGCGTGCCGTCGCGCTGCATCAGCACCAAGCTCGGTTCCATGGCATCGAGGTTCATTTCGACGCGGCTCTCGGCCTCGGTGCGAATGCCGCCGTTGGCGACTGCGACGGTCTCGCCATCCGGCATCCATGACACCTGATGCGGTCCTACGCCATGGGTGGAAATTTCCCCGGAGCGTTGCAGCCGCTGATCAACGAATCGATACACGCCCAACAGCCCTCGGCCCGGTTCTGTCGTGTCGTTTTCGGTGGCGTACAGCCATTCGCCGTCTTTGTGAATGACCGCGTGGCCGTAGAAGTGTCGGTGGGGTTGCGAGGTGATGGTTTGCAGCAGACGACCGTCGCGCAGGTCGATCAGGTAACTCTCGGTCCCCGGCCGGCGCGCGACGAACAGCGCGATCGGCAGGTTCGGGTGATTGATGATGTCGTGACAGCGCTGGGCAACGGCGGTGGCAAACACTTGCGTGCCGTCGACGCGATAACCCACGGCGAAGTGCTGGCCGTTGCCGTCGTCCCGCGCGGACAACAGCAGCGGGCTTTCGCCTTTTTTCGCGAACAGCGTCCAGCCGCCAAACGTGACGGCGCTGAGCAGCAGGCTGCCCAGACCCAGAGCCTGACGTCGCAACATATCAGTCACCATCATTGGCGTTGAAGCCCAGTTGAATGCCTAACGCCTTGGCCAGTTCGCCTTCGTGCAGGCGATGAACCACGTTGAGGCTGTCGTAGAAAGCGTTGAGCTGCTGGCGGCCTTCTTCGCTGGCCAGCAGATCGCCGAGCGGCGGTTTCAGCGCGGCCAACTGTCGATTGCTCTCGGCGTAGGCGGCGTCGATCTTGTCGGCCAGAGGCTTCTGCTCCTTGGGCAACAGCCCGCGCAGACCCTTGTTGTCGACGCCGGCCCAGACCGTCTGCGCACTGGCCAGACTCGCCTGCAAGCTGCTGAGCGAGGCTTTGCTGCGCCAGGCTTCGGCCTGAAACGGCTGCGGCACGCCCTTGGTGCCACGGCCGAGCGGGGTGCCGAGCTTTTTCTTCAGCGAGTCCAGTGCGGTCACTTGCACGCGCAGCAACTCGGCAATGGCTTCGTGGGAATCGGCGTAGCGCTGGTTGGGAAACTTGCTCAACTGAGCGAGCATGCCGTCGTTGCTGTTCCAGCTGCTGAGGATGTCTTCGGCCAGCGCTTTCTGACGCTCGCCGATGGCCACCAGCAGCGGGCAGTAGCGGGCTTTCTGCTCGGCATTGGCCATGTCAATGTCGGCGTCGAAGAGGATGTATTCATAGGCCGACAGGCCCTGAACCACCACGCTGGATTTGCTCAGGGCGTCGGCGCTGATCTGTGGCTGTGCGGTCACCAGTTGCTCCACCTGACGACCGACCAGGTTTTTCTTGTCCGGCCAGAACTGAATCTGCCAGGCGCGATTGCCTTCGGCGAGCGGCCCGATCAGCAACGGTTGCAGCTCGGCCCAGGCTTTTTGCGCGTGGAGGAAGTCGGCACGGGCGGTTTCCAGGTCGGATTTTCCCTGGCAGTAGGACAGCGCGCTGATCGCCAGCTGCCGGTCGGCATCGACCCAACGGCTGTAGGTCGGCAGGATGACCTGACTGGCGATGGCGGCAGACGTCACGGCTTGCGGGTCCGACGGCGCGCACGCGCCCAGTGCCAGTGCGGCGAGGCTGGTGAGCAACAACTTGGGGCGGAACATGCCCGACTCCTTATCTTCAGAAATACGTTAGAGAGAATTCAAGAACGCCAGCAGCGCTGCGCGTTGTTCCGCGTCGAAAGCCAGCACCTGACGTTGCGCCGGCAGTGCCTCGCCACCGTGCCAGAGTACGGCCTCCATCAGGTTGCGGGCGCGGCCGTCGTGCAGAAACTGCGTGTGGCCGCTGACAGTCTGGGTCAGGCCGATGCCCCACAACGGCGGGGTGCGCCACTGCTGGCCGCTGGCCTGAAATTCGCTGAGATTGTCGGCCAGGCCTTCGCCCATGTCATGCAGCAACAGATCGGTGTAAGGACGGATGACCTGATTCGCCAGCTCAGGCTCGGCGGCGTCAGCGGAGGTAGTGAATTGCGGCGTGTGGCACTGCTGGCAGCCGGCCTTGAAGAACAGGCTCTTGCCCGCCAGCACCTGCGGCTCAGCCACATCGCGACGCACCGGAACGCCGAGGTTGCGGGTGTAGAAGGTTATCAAGCGCAGGATGTTGTCGCTGACCTCCGGCTCACCGTTCGGACCATTGCCATTGGGCGCAGCGAGGCATGCGGTCTGTGACGGTGTGCAGTCGTCGACCGGCATCAGGGTGGACGTCAGTCCCATGTCCCCTGCCAGCGCGTGGGCATTCTGCTGTTTGATGCCGGGTTGCGAAGCTTTCCAGCCGAAACGGCCGAGGACGGATTTCTGCTGTTCATCGTCCCAGACCCAGTTGGGTTTACCGGTGATGCCGGTGCCCTTTTCATCGTTCGGGTTGGCGTTGGCCAGAATCGCCGCCTGTGGGATGGCTTCCAGAAGGCCCAGACCAATCATCGGCGGGGCAATGCGCGCAGAGGCTCGCGTCTGCGGGTGCATCGGGCCGTAACCGGGTTGGGTGATCTGCAGGGTAGGGCGGCGTAGATGCACCGGAGTGCCGTCGCGAAAATGCACGGTCATCGAATCGTAATCGACCCGAACCTTCCCCTCGGGCGTGACGCCGGGGATGGCCATGTCCTGGAGTTGCTTGCCGTATACAGGCTCTGGGGTAAGGCCCAGCCGCTTGATGTCCTCGACGAACGCCGGATCGTCGGGAATCGACAGGCGCACCAGCATCGACACGGCGTTGTCGGCGCCAGGCTCGGGCGGGTGGCCGCGGCCGTCCTTGATGTGGCAGTTCTGGCAGGCGTTAGTGTTGAACAGCGGGCCCAGGCCGTCGCGGGCAGTGGTAGTCGACGGCGCAATCACCCAGGGGTTGCGAAAGAAGCTGTTGCCGACGCTGAAGTCCAGCCGCCGGACAGGCGACAGGTTGGCTGAAGGCAGGGAAAACGCATTGCGGTCGCTTTTGTTGACGGTGGTGGCGCCGCCAGAGCGCGACTCGCCCGGTTCGGCGGCGGTGAAACGCGGGGCGTCATCGCACCCGCTCATGGCGAGGGCCATCAGCAGGAGAGACGAAGGACGGAACCACGCAGTCATACAGGTCCTGCAAAGGGGGGAAATCGGGGCGAGCAAGCTTACCAGCCCCGAGTTTGATGAATAAGAGGGATTAGCGTTTGCACGCCCTCTCGTAACGTGTTGTTACCAAATCATCCGCGAGTGACGGGCCCGCAAAACTCATGCGCCGGCGATCTCCAGCGCCGGGTTTTCCACAAGCAGTTGCATGAGACGCCGCTCGCCCTCGACCACCTTGAATGACCGGTAATCGCCGATGCCGTCGAGCTGCCGCTCGCGCTCGCGGATCGCCAGCTCCTTGGCCCTCTCGTACCCGTAGTGCTCGACCCTGAACGACTTGGTGACGCTGCTGCCGTTGCGCAGCGTGGTCCGCGCCACCCAATAGGCGATGCCGGTATAGCAGCGGTAATGCACCCCCGGATAGCCGCTGGTGTTGGTGGCGATGATGCGCTGGCGGATGTCGCGGCTGAGCTTGGGCAGGTGAGCCAGCAGCAATTGGTCACGGCACGCGTCGGCGGCTTTTCGTGCCGGATCACGGCCGCCATAGCGGGAGAAGGAAAACAGTCGGTTGAAGGTTCTGCCGTCGCGGTAGATCGTCACCTTCCAGGCGCGCGGCCCCTTGACGCCGACCAGCAGGTGGATACCGTAATCGTTGGCTTTGAGCTTGCTGACGCGGCGCCTTTTATTGTTTCTCTTGGGCACTTTCTGTCTCCTCCTGGATAGGGTGGGGTCAAGGAAGTGCGCATGATCGGCGGCGGGGGAGGCGTGTTCAATCCGACAAGGACCGAACAGGAAATGCCCTACAAAGCTTACAGACCGGTCCCCGGATAAGGCCCGTTTTGGTGGTGTTTGAAGCGTCGATTGACGAAAAAAATGCCGGCCCGTGGTCGGGTCGGCATTCGTTTGCAACGGGACCGACTTCAGCCGGGAAGGCGCGGCCTTGCCGATTTGAAGCGGACGTGAAGCGGATCAGAACTCGTGGTCGGCGTTGTCCGGGTTCAGATCAGTGATGCCCAACTTGCCGGCCGCTTGCTCAATGGCCCCGGTCTGTTTGACCAGCGCGGCGATGGCGTCGCGCACGACCTGGTTGCCTGCCGTATTGCCCGCCGCGATGAGCTGGTCGAAATGCTCGCCCTTGTTGGCGTGGTCGACGATGACCTGCAGCTTTGCCTGGGTCGCGTCAAGGTCGGCGCGCACGGTCTGGTCGGTTGCAGCGTCGGCGGTGGCGACCAGCGAGGACAGGCTCGCGCCGCTCACTTTGCTGCCGTCGACGCGGGTGTATTCACCCAGGTAGACGTTGCGGATGCCCAGGCCATTGTAGAAGTGCGAGTTGTGGGTGTTGTCGCTGAAGCAATCGTGCTCGTCTTCGCTGGAATTGGCCTCCAACGCGACTTTCATGCGCTCGCCCGCCAGTTCACCGAGCGACAGGCTGCCCATGCCGAACAGCATTTTGCGCAGCCCGCTCTCGGCGGACTCCGCTTCCAGCGTGGCGCGGTAGTTGTCGGCGACGCCCGGTTTCCAGTTGTTGACCATTTCTTCGAGGTCGCTGACCAGCAGGTCAGTGGCGGCCTTCAGATAAGCGCGACGGCGGTCGTTGTGGCCGCCGGTGCCGCCCTGGCCTTCAATGTAGTCGCTGGCCGGACGCTCGCCGGCGCCCGGATTGGTGCCATGCAGGTCCTGACCCCAGAGCAGGAATTCGATGGCGTGATAACCGGTGGCCACGTTTGCTTCCGAACCACCGAGCTCGTTCAGGCTGGCCAGTTTTTCAGGGGTGATTTCGCTGACGTCGACTTTGTCCTCGCCCACTTGCACTGATTTGTTGGCGATGATGTTGGCGGTGGCACCCGGGTTACCCAGTGCGTGCTGGTAATCCTTGGCGACGTAATCGATCAGGCCCTCATCCAGCGGCCATGCGTTCACCTGACCTTCCCAGTCGTCGATGATGGTGTTGCCGAAGCGGAATACTTCGCTCTGCATGTACGGCACGCGCGCTGCTACCCAGGCTGCACGCGCTGCTTTCAGGGTCTGGTCATTGGGTGTGGCGAGGAAAGCGTCGACTGCCGTGCTGAGCTTTTTGGCAGTGGATTCGGCGTCGCTGAAAACGGCAAATACGATATTGGCGTAGTTGGCGACTACTGCTCTGGTGGCGGTTTCGTTGGGCTGGGCAGGTGCAGCGGCGGCGGTTGGCGCTGGAGCCGGGGCGGCAGCGGCGGCAGGTGCGGGGGCAGGCGCTGCAGCGGCGGGCTTGTCCTTGCCTTGATCACAACCGGCCAGAGCAATAGCGACAGCCAGCAGACTTGCGGTTGCCAGGGGCATACGAATCATGACGGAATCCTGCATCGAGAAGAGGTGTGAACGGTGGCGAACGCCAGAAAAATGCTGCGACATAATGCGAAAGATTTGCATTCTGTGTAAAGGCCATTAGCCCAGGCAGGCGGGGGGAGATATTTCAAGCTGTTTCAAGAAAGGGTCCGGCCGGGGCCCAAGCGTGAATGGCGGTGATCTGCGCAACGCCTGCTTTCGTGCCGGGGGGCAGGCGTGCTACAGCGCCTCGCTGTGGGTCCGTTGCGCCTGTTTCAGGTAAACCAGTAACTCCCGCGCTGGCAGAGGCTTGCTGTAGAAGTAGCCCTGGCCTTCGTGACAACCCTCGGAAATGATGTAGGCCTCTTGCTCGGCGGTCTCTACGCCTTCGGCGATCACCTGCATGCCCAGACTTTTGCCGAGCTGAATGATGGCGCGCACGATCGTCGCGTCGTCATCGTCGTCGAGCAGGTCCTGCACGAAGCTCTTGTCGATCTTGATCTTGTCCAGCGGCAGGCTTTTCAGATAACTCAGCGATGAATAACCGGTCCCAAAGTCATCGATGGCGATCAGCGCCCCGGAGCGGCGCAGGCTCAACAGGTGCTGCGCGGCGGTGGTGATGTCTTCCATCAGACCGGTTTCCGTGACTTCCAGCTCCAGACTGCGGGGTGGCAGGCGGTAGATTTGCAGCAAGTTGTTCACCACCCGCGGCAATTCGGCGTGGTGCAGTTGCACCGTGGACAGGTTCACCGCCATGCGCAGGTCGGTGAAGCCCTGATCGTGCCACTCGCGCAGCTGTTTGCAGGCCTGATCCAGTACCCATTCACCAATGGCGATAATGGTGCCGTTCTGCTCGGCCAACGGAATGAACTGATCCGGCGGCACGAAGCCATGCTCCGGGTGAATCCAGCGGATCAGCGCCTCGACCCCCACTACGCTGTGGTCGCGATAGCTGATCTGCGGCTGATAGACCAAGTGAAACTGCTCGCGGGCCAAGGCTTCACGCAGGTCTTTTTCCAGCTCGCGACGACGACGCATCTCGCTGTCGACGCTGGCGATATAAAACTGGTAGCGGTTACGCGAGCGTGTCTTGGCCAGCGTCATGGTCTGTTCGGCTTTCTGCAGCAGCTTCTCGGTGCTGTCGCCATCTTCGGGGAACAGCGTGATGCCGATGGTGGCGCGCAGACGAATCTCTTGCTGATCGACGGCGAAGGGCGCTTCCAGGTCGTCGAGAATATTCTGCGCCAGCTCGGCGGCTTCATAGGGCTGTTCGATATCGGCCTGAACCAGCGCGAACTGGTCGCCGCCCAGACGGGCAAGGGCGCCGAGGCGGCCGCTGTGGCTGCGCAGGCGATCGGCGAGGGCCAGCAGCAACTGATCGCCGGCCTGATAACTGAATTGTTCGTTGATGCCTTTGAAGTCATCCAGCCCGACGCACAACACCGCGACGCGATGCTGCACTTTTCCGGAATCGACGAGGATCTTGTCCAGTTGCTTCTGCAGTTGCAGCCGGTTCGGCAGACCGGTGAGGAAATCGTACTGGGCCATCCGCAGCAGGCTGGATTCAGCCTCGTGGCGCAAATTGGTGTTGCGCTCGATGGACGCCAACAGTTGGTTGGCGGTGTTGACCCAGACCCCCAGTTCGTTTTTTTCATGGCCTTTGAGCAACGGCAACTGGTGTTCGCTGGGGCGGTCGGGGTTGATGCTGGTCAGGTGCTCGATGATTTTCGACAGCGGTTTGGTCAGTAGCCAGTGGTAAACCAGGTACAGCACCAGGCCCATCGCCAGCGCGCGCAATACGCCGGAAATGAAAATGATCATCGAGTTGGTGAGGAAGGTTTCGCCGTAGGTGGCGGTGTCGAGGGTGATGCGCAGGTCGCCGTAATATTCGCTGTACGGGCTGCGGCCGACCAGTTGCGTGGTGAAACTGCGTTCCTGGCCCAGGATCAGATCGGTCAGCCAGCGGGTGGGGGTGGTTTCGAGGTCTCGGGATTTCTCGGCGAGCACCGTCTCGTTGGGATGACCGATGGATGCCATCCGCACGGCCTTGTCCTGAAACAGCCCTTCGATGACCTGCATGCCCATTTCCCGGTCCAGGCTATAAACGGCCTGAGTCGACGGATCGCGGAACATGTCGAGGATACGCGCCGCATCCGAGGCAACGGCCTGGCGGGTTTTGTAAGCGTCGTAGACGATCTGTGCGCAACTGAGCACGACCCCGACGATCAGCGCGGACAGCAGCACAACGCGAAGCAGCTTCACCGACAGGCTGTGTTTGAGTTCCAGCTTCAAATGGCCATTCCTTTATCCATGCTGATAGCGGGCTGACTGCGTGCAGGCACTGGCAATGCAGGCATTCGGATCAGGCGCTCCCGGCGTGCGCATGACCCCAGCAATCGGGGAAAACAGTTGATAGGCGGACCACTCAGGCTATCCGTACTGTGTCGGTCATGCGCGGGGAAAACTTGAGCCCAGCCGTTTGAATCAGCACGAAATTTGATATTAGTCCGCTATCGCTTCCAGACAATACATAAACGACAAACAGAAGGCGAAAAAAAACCCGGACGTGCCGGGCTTTTTTTATTCGAGCATTCAAGCGTTCATCAGGCTGTGAAGCTTTTGCCTTCAAACTGCTCGGCAACGAACTTCCAGTTGACCAGGTTCCAGAACGCCTCGACGTACTTCGGACGCAGGTTACGGTAGTCGATGTAGTAAGCGTGTTCCCAGACATCGCAGGTCAGCAGCGGGGTGTCGCCGCTGGTGATCGGGTTGCCGGCGCCGATGGTGCTGGCCAGTGCCAGGGAGCCGTCAGCTTTCTTCACCAGCCAGCCCCAGCCGGAGCCGAAGGTGCCGATGGAAGTCTTGCTGAACTCTTCCTTGAACTTGTCGAAGGAGCCGAAAGCCGCGTTGATTGCGTCCGCCAGAGCGCCAGTCGGTTGGCCGCCGGCGTTTGGCGCCAGGCAGTTCCAGTAGAACGTGTGGTTCCAGACTTGAGCGGCGTTGTTGAAGATACCGCCCGAGGAGGTCTTGACGATTTCTTCCAGAGTCTTGCCTTCGAACTCGGTGCCTGGCACCAGGTTGTTCAGGTTCACGACATAGGTGTTGTGGTGCTTGTCGTGGTGGTATTCCAGAGTTTCCTTGGAGATGTGCGGTGCCAGAGCGTCATGTGCGTAGGGCAGCGGAGGCAATTCAAAAGCCATGGTAATTCTCCTAATCAGGTCAGTTGCGGTTTGCGCAAGGCCGATCACGGGCGGCCAGACAGAACTTACGCCGGCGAGTTTGTACTCTTTGCAGCGCAGGGGCTGGATCATAGCACCGGCCCCTGACCTTAACCACGCAACAACTGTGTGGGATAGAGGTTCCAGAGCGTTGCGCTGAAATGCGCGCCGGCGAGACGAAATGCTCACGCCGTTCTGATCAACTGCACCGCTACGCTGAACATCATTACTGCGACCATCAGGTCCAGCAGACGCCAGGTTGTCGGACGGGCGAGCCATGGGGCCAGCCAGGCGGCGCCGATTGCCAGCGTTGAAAACCACACCACCGAAGCGCTGGCCGCCCCCGCCACGTAGGCGCCGGGCACCGCTTGCTGGGCGCCGAGGGAGCCGATCAGCAGCACCGTGTCGAGATAAACGTGCGGGTTCAGCAAGGTCACCGCCAACGCGGTCAGTAATACAGCGCGTCGTGAGCGCTGGCCGTCGGTGTCGCCCTCGGCGAGGCTCTGCGGCGACAGTGCGCGGCGTAAGGCCATGGCGCCGTACCACAGCAAAAATATCACGCCGCCCCAGCGCGCCACCGCCAGAAGTGTAGGGTTATGGGACAGCACATTGGCAAGGCCGAACACACCGGCCGCCACCAGAATGGCATCGCACACGATGCACAGCAGGGCCACGGAAAGGTGGTGTTCGCGACGCAGACTTTGCGCCAGCACATAGGCGTTCTGAGTGCCGATGGCCATGATCAGCCCGAGGGAAACCAGCAGGCCGTTGAGGTAGCTTTGCCACATGATGTCGGGCCTCGATCAGTTCAGGAATTAGCGGGATCAGGCATTCGTCGCCAGTGCGCGCAAGGTGGCCATGGCTTTTAGCGCGTCGTCCTTACCCACGAAAAGGTGGTCGTGGTAAAAGCCGGCGACCACGTTGCAACTGATGCCCGCCTGGCCCAATGCGCTGGCGAACGCCGCGGTCAGTCCGACTGCCGCGAGCGAGGAATGAACGGTCAGGGTGATCCAGGCCATGACGTAATCGCAGTCAAGGCCCAGTTGCCGCGCCTGATTGCGTTCGAGGATGACGGTCAGGCCTTCGTGTTCGCGAAAGCTGCCGACCACCTCGATGCCTTCCACGCGTTTGCTGTCCGCCACGGTACAGAACACGTATTCACCGTCGTTCAGTTCAGGGTTCATGCTGCGCAATAGCGCGCTGAGGGAGGTTTCGCCAGTCATTGATATTTCGCCATTACTAAGGGACGCATCAGTCAGTGGTGGCGATTGTCGGTTGAACGCGGGTATAAGAAAAACCAATAACGCTCATTCCCCATTAGGGAAACTGATGTTCGACTACAAATTACTTTCCGCGTTGGCGGCCGTGATCGAGCAGTCCGGTTTCGAACGCGCCGCTCAGGTACTCGGCCTTTCCCAGTCAGCCGTGTCCCAGCGCATCAAGCTTCTGGAGGCGCGGGTCGGCCAGCCGGTGCTGGTTCGTGCAACCCCGCCGAGCCCAACGGAGATCGGCCGGCTGTTGCTCAACCATGTTCAACAGGTGCGCTTACTGGAACGCGACCTGCAGAGCGTGGTGCCGGCCCTGGACGAAGGCGGCATGCCTGAACGTTTGCGCATCGCGCTGAACGCCGACAGCCTGGCGACCTGGTGGGCCCTCGCGGTCGGAGACTTTTGTGCAGAGCATCGACTCCTCACCGACCTCGTCGTCGAGGATCAGGATGTCGGCCTCAAACGCATGCGCGCCGGTGAAGTGGCCGCATGTCTGTGTGGCAGTGAACGGCCGGTGGCGGGGGCGCGGAGTTTATTACTCGGCGCCATGCGTTATCGGGCGTTGGCCAGCCCTGACTTCATCGATCGGCATTTCCCACAGGGCGTCACGCCTCAAGCGGTAGCCCGATCGCCCGCGCTGGTGTTCGGCCCGGATGATTTCCTGCAGCACCGCTACCTCGCTTCGCTGGGTGTCGAAGGCGGTTTCGAGCATCATTTGTGTCCTTCGTCCGAAGGTTTCACGCGCATGGTCGAAGCCGGAATGGGGTGGGGGCTGGTGCCGGAATTGCAGGTCCGTGGGCAATTGGCGAGCGGTTTGTTGGTCGAGTTGCTGACCGATCAATGCATTGATGTGCCCTTGTACTGGCATCATTGGCGCAACGGCGGCCGGTTGTTGACGGAGTTGACGGACCATCTGGCGAAAAAAGCGGGGCAGTGGCTGGTGCCGTTGGGGACTGAGTGAACGTCAGTAGTCGACGCAGCAGATTGTAGGATCGGTCGTGGCGCAGCCGCGGCGATCACAGGCAAAAGAAGATGAAACGGAGCAGGCAATGAAAATTCTGGTCACCGGCGCAGGCGGCTTCATCGGCGGACGCTTCGCGCGTTTCGCGCTGGAGCAAGGTCTGAGCGTCCGGGTCAACGGCCGTCGCGCTGAGGGTGTCGAGCATCTGGTGCGGCGCGGGGCCGAGTTCATCCAGGGCGATCTTTCCGATCCGGAGCTTGTTCATGCGCTGTGTGACGACGTCGAAGCCGTGGTCCATTGCGCGGGGGCGGTGGGTACATGGGGGCGACGTCAGGACTTCCATCAGGGCAACGTTCAGGTCACTGAAAACGTCGTCGAAGCGTGCCTGAAACAACGGGTTCGGCGGCTGGTGCATCTGTCGTCGCCCTCGATCTATTTCGATGGCCGATCGCACCTCGATATCCGCGAGGAGCAGGTGCCCAAGCGCTTTGGCAATCACTATGCCGCGACCAAATACCTGGCCGAACAGAAGGTGTTTGGTGCCGAAGAGTTCGGTCTGGAAGTCATCGCCCTGCGCCCGCGTTTTGTGACGGGTGCGGGTGACACGAGCATTTTCCCGCGACTGCTGCAGATGCAGCAGAAGAAGCGCTTGTCGATCATCGGCAACGGCTTGAACAAGGTTGATTTCACCAGCATTCAGAACCTCAATGAGGCGCTGCTCAGCAGTCTGCTGGCCGCCGGCTCAGCGCTGGGCAAGGCTTACAACATCAGCAACGGCGCGCCCGTCCCGCTTTGGGACGTGGTCAATTACGTCATGCGCCAGATGGAGTTGCCACCGGTGAGACGCTATCGGTCTTACGGCCTGGCGTACACCGCGGCGGCCATGAACGAGGCGGCGTGCCTGATCTGGCCGGGGCAACCTGAACCGACGCTGTCGCGCATCGGGATGCAGGTGATGAGCAGGGATTTCACGCTTGATATCAATCGCGCCAGGCATTATCTGGATTACCAGCCTGACGTCAGCGTGTGGACTGCCCTCGACGAGTTCTGCGGTTGGTGGAAAGCCCAGCACGGCGGCGCGTTATAAAAGGCGTCAACATCCGTGGTTATACTGCGAGCCATTCAGATTCAGCGGTTTTTTCAAAGGTAAACCCATGCGCAAAGATCCCTATGACGACGTCGATGACGTCCCGAGCCTCAGCGCCAAAGACGATGACGATGATTTTCTGCCGCCGCCGGGTGCCCGCGAGCGCACGACGGTGTACTCGCGCGACACGCCAGTGGTGAAGGTGAAGGCGCCCGGCACCGGCGCGTTGTGGGCGCTGATCTGTGTGCTGTTTATCGCTTTTTGCGGCCTGGGGTGGTGGAGTTTTCAGCAGGTGTCGTTGATGGAGCAGCAGCTGGTTGCAACGCAGGAAAGCTTTGCGAGGATCAGTGAGGAGGCGGCGGGGCGCTTGCAGGATATTTCCGGGAAGGTGGTCGCCACCGAGTCGATGGCGAGCAGCAGCGAGGCGTTGAAGGCGCAGATCAAGCAGTTGCAGGATCAGTTGGCGGATCAGAGCAAGCAGCAGCAGGGTGTGGCGGGTTTGCAGGGCGGGCTGGACAAGCGGCTGGAGCAGATCAGTACGCAGAGCGCGCAGCAGCAGGCAACCAACCAGCAGTTGCAGGACCAGCTCAAGGCCGTGACGACGGAGCTGGCAGCGTTGAAAGCGGCGGTGCCGGATGGCAAGTCGATTCAGACTGAGCAGGAGCGGCTGGAGACGCAACTGAAGGGTTTGAATGCAGATGTGGCGAATCTGAAGAAAGCGAACGGCAGTCAGGCGATCGAGCAGCTTGAGCAGGATATGGTGGTGGTGAAGAGCGAGTTGGAAAATCGTCCGGCGGCGGCTGCTTCGTCAGGGGCGAGTCTGCAGGAGTTCGATGCGTTTCGTGCGCAGATGACGCGGACGATCAATACGTTGCAGAGTCAGATTCAGACGTTGTCGCAACAGATCAACGCTCGACCTTGAAGCACCCCCTCCCGACGACGGCGCCTGTTGTGATGTTGTCGGGGGGGACTGACACAAAGTGAAGTCTAGGAGTGAATGTTTAACTCCAACCTGTAGGCTATTTCCGATTTTGATATTTTTTAGGATTTTGAATGGCGTTTATTTTTATTTGAATTATGGTTCTGTTCAGTAACTCGCAAGACAGTGAAGCGCTTCAATGACGAAGCTCTTTTGAAGAACGATACAACTCCAACGGGGTGTTTCGTTACAGCAATCAAGGATGACTCAAATGAATGGATTCAAGACTAAACACGGCCAAGGCCGCTCGATCGGTAAAAGCATCGTCAGCGGTGCGGGCCTTGCCCGAAGTGCTGCAAAGCCGCCCAGCATCAAACCCGGCATCAAGCCTCCGGTGACGAAGCCGCCGGTCATCAAGCCTCCCGTTACAAAGCCGCCTGTTACAAAGCCTCCGGTCGTCAAGCCACCCGTTATCAAACCACCTGTGACAACTCCGCCCTCAATTAAACCGCCGGTCATCCGACCGCCCGTTGTAAAGCCAGTGAAACTACCACAGTCGGCGGTTAAACCCCGTCCGCCCAAGCCTGTCACTACGGGGCCGGTCAAGCCACCCGCGTCGTTGGTGCTGCCGCCCAAGCCGCTGATTCCGCCTCGTCTGGCTGAAGTGCTGTCGGTGGTTGATACGATTACCGGTGTCATTTCGTTGTTGTATCCGTTGGGTACCTATCTGCTGCCAAGCGGAGACAGACAGTTGCCGGACGGCCGCGTAGCCGACGCCGGAGGCGAGTACGTCACGGATGCCGATGGCAACGTCCAATATCTGGACGGGACCATTATGTACGCAGACGGGACGATCAAGTTTCCGGACGGCACCTACCAATATACCGACGGCAGTTATATGTACCCTGATGGCACCGTCGGTTATCCGGACGGTACCTGGCGGTTCCCGGATGGTACTGTGACGGATTCGGAAGGCAATGTGTTGGCTACTGATTATCCGGAGCTATAAGTTAAAACGTTAGTTGCTAAAAAAGCCCCGGCTCTTTCGAGTCGGGGCTTTTTTATTATCGTTGTATTACTTTATGAGCGGTGCGCTTACAGCGTTGGGTAATCCAGATAACCCTCAGCGCCTTTCGCATAGAAAGTCTCTGGATGCGGCTCGTTCAGCGGAGCATCCTTGGCCAGACGCGCCGGCAGGTCAGGGTTGGCAATGAACGGCACGCCAAACGCCACTGCATCTGCCTTGCCGCTCGCCAGCCACTGGTTGGCGCTTTCTTTGGTGAACTTCTCGTTGGCGATGAACACGCCGCCGAAGGCTTCTTTCAGGCGCGGGCCGAGGCTGTCGTCGAGTTCGCGTTCGCGGGCGCAGATGAAGGCGATGCCGCGTTTGCCGAGCTCGCTGGCGACGTAGGTGAAGGTTTCGGCCAGGTTGGCGTCGCCCATGTCGTGGGCATCAGCGCGGGGTGCCAGGTGTACGCCGACACGGCCAGCGCCCCAGACTTCAACGGCGGCGTCGGTCACTTCCAACAGCAGACGTGCGCGATTTTCCAGCGAGCCGCCGTAGGCATCGGTGCGGGTGTTGGTTCTGGTTTGCAGGAACTGGTCGAGCAGGTAACCGTTGGCGCCGTGGATCTCCACGCCGTCAAAGCCGGCGGCCTTGGCGTTCTCGGCACCGACGCGGTAGGCGTCGATGATCTCTTCGATTTCCGCCAGTTCCAGTGCGCGCGGGGTGACGTAATCAGACAGCGGACGCACCAGGCTCACGTGGCCTTTTGGCTGGATGGCGCTTGGCGCGACCGGGGTTTCGCCGTTCAGGTAAGTCGGGTGGGAAACGCGACCCACGTGCCACAGTTGCAGCACGATCTTGCCCCCCGCCGCGTGCACGGCTTTGGTGACGTTGGCCCAGCCGCGTACTTGGTCATTGGACCAGATGCCCGGGGTGTCAGGGTAGCCAACGCCCATTGGCATGACCGAAGTGGCTTCGCTGATGATCAGACCGGCCGAGGCGCGTTGAACGTAATACTCGGCCATCATCGCGTTGGGCACGCGGCCTTCGTCGGCGCGGCATCGGGTCAGCGGCGCCATGACGATACGGTTGGCCAGTTCCAGGTCACCCATCTTGATCGGGTCAAAAATAGTGGTCATCGTGAAATCCTTAGTGCAATCGGTAAAAGGTGGATCCGCAGGTTTCAAATTCGGGGAATCAGTTCGTCACAGGGACCATTTCGACATCGCTGCGCTGACGGAAATTGATCAGCGTCACCAGCAGGGCCAGCACCGCCAGTAAGCCGGCGGCCAGCGGTACGGTGGTCAGGCCGAAGCCATGGGCGATGACGCTGCCGCCGACCCAGGCGCCCAGCGCGTTGCCGACGTTGAAGGCGCCGATGTTCAGGGTCGACACCAGATTGGGCGCGGCCTTGCCGAAGGTCACCACGTTGATCTGCAGGGCAGGCACGGCGGCAAACGCGGCGGTGGCCCAGAGGAACAGGGTGATTTCAGCCGGGATGAACGCCGTGCTGGTCCAGCTCAGGACCGTTGAGATCACCGCCATGGCAATGAACACGCCGATGAGCGTGGCGGCGAGTCGACGGTCAGCCAGCTTGCCGCCGATGATGTTGCCCAGCGTCAGGCCGAGGCCAATGAGCATCAGCGTCCAGGTCACCCCCAGCGGCGAAACACCCGTGACTTCGCCCAGCAATGGCGCGACGTAGGTGAACAGCGCGAACACGGAGGCGGCGAACAGCGCGGTCATGCTCAACGACAGCCAGATGCCCACGCCTTTGAGCGCAGCCAATTCGGCGCGCATGTCGAGTTTCTCCTCATCGCGTTTGCTCGGCAGGAAGCGAATCAAGCCAATGAACGCGATGACGCCGATCACCGTGACCGCGAAGAAAGTCGAGCGCCAGCCGGCCTGTTGTCCCAGCGCGGTGCCCAGTGGCACGCCGAGGACGTTCGCCAGGGTGAGACCGGTGAACATCAGCGCGACGGCCGATGCCCGGCGATTGGCCGGAACCAGGCCCGCCGCCACCACCGAACCGATGCCGAAGAATGCGCCGTGGCACAGCGCGGTGACCACGCGGGCGAACATCAGGATGTTGTAATCCGCCGCCAGCGCGCAGAGCAGGTTGCCGATGATAAAAATCCCCATCAGCGTGACCAGCGCAGCTTTGCGTGGCAGCTTCGCGGTGGCCATCGCCATGAACGGCGCGCCGATCGCGACCCCTAGGGCGTAACCGGTGACCAGCCAGCCGGCGCCGGGGATGCTGACGCCCAGGTCGCGTGCGACGTCGGGGAGCAGGCCCATGATGACGAACTCGGTCGTCCCGATGGCAAAGGCGCTCAAGGCCAGAATGAGTAATGAAAGGGGCACGTCGCGTCTCCTGAAAGGCGGGTGTGGGGCGAGGGGCTCAGAGCCGCTGCGTCAATTGCTGCAAGAACGCCTGAATGACGTCTTCGTTGCGCTTGAAAAAATGCCACTGGCAGTGTTTTTGGCTAGTGATTAACCCGGCGCGCTGAAGCGTTGCCAGATGAGCCGAAACGGTCGACTGCGACAACCCCGCGCGCTGATCGATCTGGCCGGCACAGACGCCGCCATCAATGGTGTGACGCTGATCGGGGAAGGTCGCAAGCGGGTCTTTGAGCCAGTCCAGAATCTGCCGGCGAACCGGGTGGGCGAGGGCTTTGATGATGTCGTCAATGTCGATGTCGGTAGGCATGTCGTTCTCAGTGCAGGTGCGCTGTATCGCGATGGGGCGAACCTTATATCTATAAATCGCGATATACAAATATGAATAGGTGCTTAGGACTGGCTGAATTGTTATATCGGGTTATAACGATATGAGCCCGGCCTGATCTCTGGGTGTAGCCTTCACCGGCATTCCTGCTTTACAGGCGCAGGAAATGTGGCGACTGTACGAGCGTCATTGCGAATGAGTCCCCGCACAGTCGGCGGAACCAGGCGCAGAAAAAAGGCTCGCAGCAATAGGCAACAAGCATGAATTACCTCGCACACCTGCACCTCGGCGGGCAGGCGCCGGCGCAATTGCTGGGCAGCCTGTACGGCGACTTCGTCAAAGGGCTGCTGCCCGGCCGTTTCCCGGCAGACATTGAAAGCGCGATCCGGCTGCATCGGCGTATTGATGCATTCACCGATTCTCACCCGATGATCAAGCAGGCACTTGGACGTTTTCCCGATGGCCGTCGGCGCTATGCCGGCATCGCACTGGATGTGTTTTTCGACCATTGCCTGGCGCGGGACTGGCACGTGTATTCCGACGAGCCGCTGGATACCTTCACCGGAAGGGTCTACCGCGTGCTGGCGGAAGAGCCCGCATTGCCAGAACGACTGGCGCTGCTTGCGCCGCGCATGGCAACGCAAGACTGGCTGGGTTCGTACCGTGAGTTTGCGGTGGTGGGCGATGCGCTGGCCGGCATCTCGCGACGCTTGTCACGGCCTGAAGGGCTGGCCGGGGTTTATCAGGAGTTGCACGCGCTGTATCGACCGCTGAGTGACGACTTCAGCGCGTTTTACCCTGAGCTTCAGGCGTTTGCTCAAGCGGCTTTGGCGGCGGAACGTAAGATCGCCGGTTGAACCGCCTCGCCGAACAACGCGACCTGCACCGCCTGCTGGGCTTCGAACGCCAGCGCTGCGCGTTCTTTTCCCTGGGAAGCGATGGGCGAGAGCAGCTGGATGTGCACCTCACTCACCTCATTGGCAAACAATCGACGCAGGTGCGAGAGCAAGTCGTCGTCGCCAATGAAGGGCGCGATCTGATCCGGCTGGCCGTCACGCACATATTGAATGGCAACAGGCTGCACCCGCACGCCGGTTTCAATCGCGCTGGACAGCAGGCGGCCATGGAACGTACGCAAGCTGCGGCCATCGGTGGTGGTGCCCTCGGGGAAGATCACCAGCGAATGCCTGCCGAGTAAATGCTGCCCCATCTGCTTCTGAATCAGCTTGCTGTCGCCCGAGCCCCTGCGGATGAACAGTGTCCCTGCTTTCAACGCCAGCCAGCCCGCCACCGGCCAGGTGCGCACTTCGGCTTTGGACAGAAAGGACAGCGGCGCCAGCATTCCCAACAGCGGGATGTCGGTCCACGACACATGATTGCTCACCCACAACATTGGCTCGTTCGGCAGCTTGCCGCTCACTTTTACGCGAAACGGCAGCGCGGCACTCAGGCGCGCCATGAACCAGGCGGTCCAGCGCTGGCGACGGGCCATGGAGTTGCCGATGCGCAGGCGTTCCATCAGGGCAAAGGTGCCGGCAATGCTCAGGCCCAGCGCAATGACCCAAAGTACCCGCACCACGCGCGCATGACTGCGCCACGTGCTCATCACACCGCTGCCTTGAAGTGGCGAGCGTAGCGTGGGCACAAGTCGTCGCGCTTGAGCAGGATGAAGACATCGGCGACCTGGAAGTCTTCGTCCCAGCACGGTTCGCCGCAGATCTTCGCGCCCAGGCGCATGTAGGCCTTGAGCAGCGGCGGCATCTCGCAGATCACGTTGTTGGGCAGGTCCAGCGTCGGCAGCGGATTCTTCGGTTCGGCGCGCAGGTGCTCGTTGCACAGATAACGCTCGCGCAGGCGTTGCATGATCGCGTGAGCCTGAATGCCGCCGTCCTGCATCGGGATGCTCGCGCAACCCATCAGGTAGCTGTAGCCGCCTTCGTTGAGGATCTCGGCCAGTTCGCTCCACAACACGGCGATGGTGCCGCCGTTGCGATAGGCAGGGTCGACGCAGGTCCGACCCAGTTCCAGAATCGGGCCCTGTAGGTGTCGCAGGCCGTGCAGGCTGAATTCTTCTTCGCTGTAGAATTTGCCCAGGGTGTTGGCGGCTTTGTGATCCAGCAAACGGGTGGTGGCGACCAGACGACCGCTGCTCAGGTCGCGCACACCGATGTGCATGCAGTGAACGTCGTAATCATCGATATCCAGGCCCAGCTCGGCGCCCTTGAGCCTGGCGTTGAACTCGCCGCTGAACACACTGAAGCGCAACGCCTGTGCTTCCTGCAGGGCCTTCTCACCGACCAGGCGTTCAGCCTGCAGGCGACGTTCGGTTCGGGTGTCTCGAATGCTGGCGATCTGAGTCATGCGGCGTCTCCGTAATCCCGCCTTCGGCCAGGCGGGTCGACTGATTGTTCGAGCATTGCTGTCCGAATTCAGGCTAGGGAGGGGCCGTGTCACGACCATTAAGCTTTGGTGATGGTTGCGTGACAGGGGATTTGGGTTCCCGGCGCTGTCATAGTTGACTGCTAGGGTTGATCTCATCCGAGCCCGAGCCCCCTCCATGACCCGCTTGCTTTTCACCCTCGCGCTATTACTCGCCAGCTGTTCAGTCGCCGCCGAAACCTGGCCCGCGCCGGAGTGGTCCCAGCGCCTGCTCATTCGAAAAGACGCTCTATCCGCCCTTGAGTCCTACGCGTTCCCGGCCCGTGACGAAACCACCCGCCAAGGCGTGCGCACGGACGCGCTGCTGATCATTCACGATGGCGAAGTGGTGTATGAACGTTATGGTGGCGTAACCCGAGCCGACACCCCGCACCTGACCTGGTCAATCAGCAAAAGCATTCTGGCGAGCGTGCTGGGCGTCGCGTTTGGTGAACGCCGTTTCAAGCTTGAAGACGCCGTCGCGAGGTTCTACCCGCCATTCAGCGCGCATCCCGACGTCAAACTTCAGGACCTTCTGCACTGGGCTTCAGGGCTGGACTGGCAGGAGGATTACGAATACGCGCCGCTCAACTCGTCGGTCGTCGCAATGCTCTACACCCAAGGGCGCGGCGACATGGCGCGGTACACCGCCGAGCACGCCGTCGCCAGCGCGCCGGGCACTTCATACCGCTATTCCAGCGGCGACAGCACGGTCCTCGCGGCTGCGCTGAAAGGCATTGTCGGTGAACGCGCCTACAGCGATTACCCCTGGACCGCGCTGTTCGAACCGCTTGGCATCACCAGCGCCACGTGGGAGCGCGACGCTGCCGGCACTTTTGTCGGGTCGTCCTACGCGTACATGACGGCCCGCGATCTGGCGCGCATCGGCCTTTTGATGGAACGCGGCGGGCGCTGGCAGGACCGCCAGTTGCTGCCCAGGGCCTGGGTTGATTTCAACCTGACCCCGTTCAAATCCCTGACGCCGACCCCAACCGATGAAGCCCCCGGCGGTCACTGGTGGCTGAACAAGACCGCCGATGGCAAGCCCGGTCCGTGGCGCGACGCACCTCCCGACACCGTTGCCGCCCTCGGCCATTGGGGGCAGGCGCTGTACGTAATCCCCAGCGCGAAGCTGGTGATCGTTCGTTACGCCGACGATCGCGACGGCAGCTATGACCACAACCAGTTGCTCAAGCTGGCGCTGAAGGCCGTGGCCGGGGAGGGTGATCGATGAACGCTCGTAAAGCATTCATCCGCCGCCGCCCGTTCAGCAGTCTCGGCATATTGCTTCTCTTAATACTTGCCGGCCTGATCTGGAACTGGCGCGTTCAACTGCAGGTCTTTCCCAGCATCATCAGCGCCTACACCGCCAAGGAATACTGCTCGTGCCGCTTCGTCATGAATAACCCCGCAGACTATTGCCGCAGCTACGTGAAGCAATGGCTGCCGAGTACGCTTGACGAAGACGCCCTGAACAAGCGCATCACCGCGACAGGGCTGGGCCGCGAAAGCGAAGCCCGCTGGGAAGGTCCACGCCAGGGCTGCCGGTTGTCATCGCCGGTGCCGTAGAACGTTGAAGTTTGCCTGCGGTCAGACAGCCGGATAGGGTTGCGTATCGCACCCTCTGGAGTCTGCATGTCCATTCGCATTCCATCCTCGCTGGCCCGCCCGGCAAGCGCTGCTCAAAACTGCCTGCTGACCGCCATGGCGAGCCGCCCATGAGGGGCGCGATTTTCCCGTGGCGTGAAGAAAACCAGTTCAACTTACTGATCGACGGCCCTGCGTTTTTTCCGCGCATGATCGCCGCGATCGAAGGCGCGCAGCAGCAGATTGAGCTCGAGCTGTATCTGGTCGAAGCCGGCGCCTGTGCCGAAGCGATCGTGCAGGCGCTGGTGAGTGCGGCGAGCCGCGGGGTCATCGTGCGGTGTCTGTTCGATGGCTTCGGCTCGGCGGCTTTCACCATCGGCTTGCGCAAGCGCCTGACCGATTCGGGCGTGATCCTGCGTTTCTATAACCGGGTGCATTGGCGACGCGGCTTTCGAAACCTCTACCGCGACCATCGCAAGTTACTGCTGGTCGACAAAGAGCTGGCGGTAGTGGGCGGGACTGGGGTCACCGATGAATTCTGGCGCCCGGACCTGAACAGCAGCGAGTGGCATGAGGTGATGGTCGAGATTCGCGGCCCGCTGGTAATCGACTGGCAAGCGCTGTTTGACCGCCAGTTTCACGCCAACCCTCGGCGGCGAGCGTGGCGGCCCGCGGAAAACTTCGGTCTGCCGCGCTTGCCCAAGGCGCCCGTCGGTGGGGATGGACTGGGGCGCGTGGCGTATGCCGATTCCCGTCAGCATCGGGATATCGTGCAGTCACTAGTGCGCGCGCTGAACACCAGCAAGACGCGCATCTGGCTGGCGACGCCGTATTTTCTGCCGACCTGGAAAGTCCGCCGCGCGTTGCGTCGAGCGGCCTCTCGGGGCGTCGACGTGCGCTTGTTGCTGACCGGGCCGCGCACTGATCATCCGTCGGTTCGCTACGCCGGCCACCGTTATTACCCGCGCTTGCTCAGGGCCGGGGTGAAAATCTTCGAATACCAGCCGTGCTTCCTGCACCTGAAAATGGTCCTGATCGACGACTGGGTGAGTGTGGGCTCCTGCAACTTCGATCACTGGAACCTGCGCTTCAACCTGGAAGCCAATCTCGAAGCGATCGACCCCGCGCTCACCTTGGCTGTCGCCAGCAGCTTTGAACAAGACTTCACCGTCAGCAACCTGGTCAGCCTCGATGACTGGAAAGCCCGGCCGCTGTGGCGCCGCGTGCAACAGCGCGTTTGGGGCTGGGTGGATCGACTGGTCGTCAACGCGCTGGATCGGCGGGGCTAGAAAAATCCAGGCGCGCTTTCTTTTACCGATGGAATGTCAGGAAGTTTCCTATTGGTCTGGCTGGTTTGACGCCGCTTCTGCCGTATTTCAGCGTGTGGACCTGCAACAGGTGCTTGCCGTCAGGGTCCAGCACCCCAAGCGTTGACGAATCGCCACCGTCGAGATTCCAGGATGAGGCGGCGGGTAGGCCTTCTTCATTTGTAAGGTTCAGGTTGTCCAGTCGAGCCATGACGGTCGCCCATTCAAGCATCGTGAAACCAGGCTCATCAGTTTTTCTACTAAAGGTGCCTCGGCCCGGGTTAAGCGCGATAGCCAGACGCGTTCTGGCTGTGTTGTTTTCTGCGAGGCTGATCGCTGAGCGCGCATTGGGGTCGCTGGCATGACCTAAGGCGCCCACGTGGGCCGTTTCTTCGCCATAGATGTGTTTTGTTTGAAGGCTGTCACTGCGTGAAAACTCCATGACGCCTCTTGTTGTCAGTTTGGGGGCCACATGAATGAATGAACCGTCTCCTAGCTGCAGTTTTGAATAAGCTGACCTGTAGTCTTCAGGCGGGTCGATATAAGGCTTTTGAAGGCCGTCGATGAAGTTCCTTCCAACTGAGGCGTATTCCAGGTTTGGAGGTTGGGGGGATGGCAAAGGCAAAGGTCCTGACATGGGTTGCCTGGCTCCCATATTGAAATATCCACCGTTTATGTAAGCCGTCGGCATCGAACCGCTGGCGGTTTTGATTGCGTCACCTGCGGCTCTACTCAGCGGTATTGCCGCATCGCCTCCTGATACTTTTCCCCTAAGACTGCTGCTCAGAGACAGGTAGGTGAATTCGCGTGGCGCTGCCGCTTGGCGATCAAGCTCAATGCCGACTTTTGCGAATACAGCGTTGTCGCCTTTAATCGATACGCCGATAACTCCTTTAGTCAGTGTTTTAACTCTAATGGGCGATATAAATCTCCTGATTTGACTCTGCAACACGGTTGCGGCCCGATTCGCGTCCATACCCACCAGCCCATTGGTATCGAACTTACTCACGGGCGAGTTGCTGACGAAGCAGTAAAGATTCAGCCCATCGGCACTGCCTTGCGGATCGGGGTTTATCCATCGCTGTAACCACGGTGCGTAATAACGCATGCCGTAGTAATAGAGCCCTGTGACATCGCGCTCTTTGCCGCTGTAGCGAACGGTTCGGTATTTGGCTTCAACGGCGCTACGCGCGGTCCACCAGGCGGTGCCGCCGAACGGGTAATAACCTTCTTGGGTAATTACGCCACCCTGGTCGTCCAGCTCCAGCGTGCTGGAGCCCAGATGATCACTCAACTCATAACGCACCTGATTGTCATCGATCCCATCGGGCTTGTTGGCCTTCCAGTGCAAAATCCGTACGCTGCTGCCTCCTGCCTGAACAGTTGCCACTTCCAGAATCTCTCCACCCGGCTGGTTGCGGATTTCCAGCCCATCGAGGTAACGGACCTCGGACACCAGCGTTCGGCCGCTCGCTTGCGCCTTGGTGATCTTGCGCAAGCGCTTGCCCCCGCTGTCATAAATATAGTGTTCGTCATCGTTTGCTCCGTCCTCCCGGCGCACGGTCGTGACCAACCGTAGCTGGTTGCGCACGTCCCATTCCAGGGTCTGGCCGCGAACCAGTTCCTGCAGATTGCCATTTGTGTCGAATCCGGATGCAAAGTCCGCGTCGGTTTCATCGTGGGGCAGGCTGCGGTTGCTGTCGGGTGCCACGTCCATTTTGCGCGTGAAGGCTTGCCCACCCGCATGATGCATTTCCAGCAGGTTGCCCCCTGCGTCGTAGCGGTAAGTCTGGGAGTAATTGGCCAGGTTATTAGGGTCCGGGACCGGGATGATCGCGTCGGGCAATGCGGGGCCGTGACTGGCACCGGTCGAGACCTCACGCCCACTGGCTTCCATCAGTTGATAAAGAGTGTTGTAACGGTAGTGACTGACGGGCTCAATCTTCTGGTTGTCAGCAAAACGGGTCGGCTGGCTGGCGTCCTCAGCGCCAACGACGTTGCCCGCTGGATCGTATTGGTAGTTCAAGTCCGACAGCAGTGTGCCATTGGCTTTTTTAGCGGTCATTCGAGCTGTACGTCCACTTGCCGGCTCGTAGGTGATTTCGCGGATAACCCCGTTACCGAATGTTTGCGCCAAGACCTGGCCGCTGGCGCTGTAAGCGATTGCGCTGACCAAGCGCTGAGGAGCCGATGTGCCCGCCAGTTCTATCCGGGACTCCTGAAGCTGGCCGCTGACGCCATAGGATGATGTGCGCCGATTGCCCGCCGGGTCGGTCTGTTGGACGGCCTCCGCCAGCGCATCGACAACGGCCGAGCTGAAATACCCTTCGCCTGCTTCGAGCAGCAGATCGCGTTCAATGACGCTTTCTGGCCAGTCCGGTGATTGCAGGCTGAGCAGCAGTCGCCGATTTGTCAGCAGTAAGCCGCCCGCCAACCCGAACTCACACCCCAACACTGTGCCTGCCGGATCGTCATGACGTATCAGTTGACCGCATTGATTGTGGTGCGCCGATTCCGTCGAACTGTCGCCATAGGTGAAGCGTTCGACAATCGCAGGCTCGCCATCCGCCGGTTTTTCAGTGAATGACGCGGGACGAAACATCGGGTCGTAATCGACGTGAACACTGCTGCCTCTGGCGTCCCAACTGTCCAGTAACTGGCCGGCAGCTCCGCTCAGTGTCAGCTTCCAGCCCGTGTCGACGCTCTGCTGCAGAAGTGCTACGCCGGACAGCGAGTGAATCGTAGTGGTATTGAACGGCGATCCCGTGCCCGCGAAGCGCGGATCCTGATCGGCAACGTGCCGACCCGCTTCATCCCAGACATGTCGCGTGATGCGTGGCTCGGCGACCTCCCCTTCGACTGCTCGGCAATAGGCGATATGCCGCACCAACAAGGCACGCGGGTCGACGACCTGTAATTGTGGGGTTTTACTGTGCAGGTTCATGGAGGCGACTTCCTTTCTACGGGTGAATTGCAGGCGCTATTTGAGTCAGCATCGAGTCGCTGTAAACCCCCTTGAGCCTGGTTCATGGCGCATCACCCATGTCTGCGGCCGCCGGGCCGGCTGGCGGTTAATCAGGCCTGAGCATTCGGCTCAGGCCTGCTAATACAGATCTGAAAATCCGATTTTGCTGACGTTTCGGGCTGCACGGATGGCGAGCATCTCCTCTTCTGTATCGTTCTCGTCCTCGCTGATGCTGTACCAGGTCAGATAAGTCTGGCGTCGCATGAAATCAGCCGCTGTGTAGGTCACGGTCGGGCGCCCAAGCGGGTCGTAATGTTGCTTGTCGCAGTAACCGTAGTCTCGGATGGACTGGTCGTTTACGTAGCGGTGCGTGTTGGCGAAGTAGGGTCTGTAGATCCGGATCGGCAGGCCCTTGGTGTTGTATTCCACCCGTTCGCTGACCCGCCAGCGAGGTGAGGCGGGTACAACAACCGGCCCAACTTTCCCGTCTTTTTCCTTTCCGGTAACGGGATCAACTGTGGGTTTGCTTTTCGCGACTTCCAGATTTCCAGTGTCGGAATCGACTTTATAGGCGTCACCGTCCTCCACCAGTTGGCGGGTCTGCAGAACGCGACCGAAGCCGTCGTAGGACACCAGTGATAGACGAATCTGCCGTTCCGGGTCATCCGGATATCGGTCAGCTACCAGCGTGGCGGTGTGCACAGGTTGATGCTGTGAAGACTGGTCCATCCAGCTGAAAGCGTCGTAGCAGTTATAAGTGGCGCGCCGGCCCAGGGTTAGAGGCGCCGAAGCGATAGCTTCGCCAGGTGTTACCGGATAAGGCAGTGTTCCGATGGGGTCAAACCCCACCTTGACGCCCAGCTCGGTGCCGTAAAAGCTGGTGGCACGCAGTTGACCAAAGGCGTCGTAGGCCGCCTCCTGAGTGTTTTGGTTCGGGTCGACGAGGCGGACGGGCTGCAAGGTCCGATACTCATAGGTGGCTGTGGTTTTACAACCTGTCGGGTCCGTCATGCTCGTAACGAGCAGCCAATAGGCGTCGTACTCCACAGTGCTCCAGCCATGACTGCTCGTCGGCTTGAACGCTGTGACATGGTAAAAAGCCGCCGCTGGGGCGTAAGTATTGAAGCCGCGTCTGACCGACCACAGGTTCAGCCCGTCATCGGGTAGAAAACTCGGCATCTGTTCATAGTTGAGCGCAACCAGGCGCTCGGTCAGTTCCTGGGGCCCCATCACGCGGTCGTAGGCGCTCAGTGCGTGATCATCCAGTTCGGCCAGTTCGACGGCATCGGGAAGCGCCACGAACGTCGCCTCTTTTCCTGTGCAGTCTACGTAGCGCTGCAAGGAGAGTGCAGTCAGCGTGCGCGGCAACCCGTTGAATTTGCCCGAGGGATTGATGAAGGCCTCGTAACTGATTTCCGCCATCGAGAATGTCGTGGCGGGAGCGAGCATGGCATTGCTGCGCTGCCGGTAAGGCAGGCCCAATCGCCAACTTTGTGGTGCCTCAAGATGAATCGGCTCAACACGCTGCTCCTGAAAATAAAAGCTCTGTTGGGCATCATCATGGGAGGCCTGCCACCAGGTCTGCTGGTACTCGTCGTCGAAGGGAGTGTCGTCGCCGAATGTCTTGCGCCGGGCGCAGTTGACCGACGCGACGTGTGTCAGTGTGCCGAACTTGTCCCAGGCCAGGCTCACTGTTCGATCGCACTGCGGATCGTCCGCCTGGCGTTCGTATCGATAACTGATCGACTCAAGCGCCAGCGGCAGCATGCGCGCATACGGCTGGAACGGGCTGAGCAGTGCCAGTTGCCTGACCAGATAGCGCGAGCTTTGCACCGAATACGGCACTGATTGCACGACGGCGCCGTCCAGGCCGAATACCTCAACGCGCAACACGCTGCCAGCCAGCGCGCGGGCCATCTCCCGGCCGGTGGCGTCATCGATCTTGTCGATGATTTTGTCGACTGATCCATCGAACTCTGTCAGCAAGTGAGCACCGAGCACCTGAGCGTCGGGATCGCTTGCGTTGTAGTCGTCAGGTTCACGTTGCGGGTAGCGGCCGGTATGAAACCAGGTCTTGGTCATGACGGGCGCGGTAAAACCCTCATTTTTGTCCGGAGCGGCGGGCGCGTCGGTGTCGGTTTGGATCAACAAGCCGAAACCGCGGAATTCTCGCTCGCTACCCTCGTAAAAGCCTTGGCGGTACTGGAATTTCTGGGTCAAAAGGTTTTGCGTGATCTCGTCGAACTGGGTCTGCCTGACCACCACATGCACTGGAAACGGCAGCTCGGGTACCGGTGCTTCGGCGCATGCGAGCAGCTCGTGTTTTTCGTCCAGCCATTCCTGCGCGGAACTGCGGTAAAACACTTCGCTGAGCGCGCCCATGTTATTGCAGCTGCGCTGCAGCAAATACGGTTTGAGATAAGGCTTCAGCGGCGCCCTGCGTTCCGAATAGTCGAAGCGCCAGTGGAGCGGCTTCATGTGCGGCGTCGTCAGCACCAGGCTAGAGCAGCCCAGCCCCCGAAGATCCGTCATGCTGACCTGACAGAACCGGTCGTAGCGCACGCCGTCCGGCCAGTTTTGCACGTGGGCTTCATTCAGCCCATTGCCGCCGCGGTTCATGAAAATGCTGAAATGATCGGGCTCCAGATACAAAAGGTCGGCGGCCCCGGAGCCGTCCATGTCGGCCAGTCTGATTCTTCCCGCATCAAACGCTTCATAGCTGAAGGGCAGGGCGGCGAACAGTTTGCCGCTGCCGAAACGCCCGGCGCCCAGATTGGGCCAGAACCAGACGCCGTCGTGCCGGATACGTATCAGATGCTGTTGCCCGGTGCCCAGAATGTCGGAGAAGGCCACCAGCTCATTAGGGCTGTTGCTCAGCAGCGGGAGACTGTCGTCATCGTGCGGGACATCGATTCCGGGGCCGAAACCGCCAGCCCGTTTGTTGGCATAGAGACGCACGCTGCGTGGGCCGATCAATGCCAGATCGCTCAGGCCGCCGCCGATCAGGTCAGCCAACTGCCCTTGCGGGTGAAAAAATTCGGGAGGAAAGGCGCCGAACGTCGCGAACCTGGACCAACTGCGATCAGGGTTCAGGGTGAAAAACCCCGCCATGCCCGGCTGTGCCACCAGCCAATCCAGCCGACCGTCGCCGGTGAGATCGACAAGGGATTGGCGGACAGGTTTTGTAGCGTCGGCTGCGGGGATGTTCGGCAGCCCCTGCCAGGGGCCGTATTGGATGGCGTCCGGGTCTTCGGATGTTCCGTCCCGCAACGGCTCACGGTAATACCAGGCCTTGTCCTGTTGATAAAGCACGCCGGGGAGGCCGTCGCCATACAAGTCCACGAGCTGATAGTGCTGACCGTCATTCAAGCCCGGTAGGTCATCGAACGGATGGAAGCCGCCGACGCTGACGTCGAACTCGCCCCACTCGAATACGACCGGAGGGCGCGGCTGCAGGTAATCCTTGTCCGCATCAAGAGGATCAGCTGCCACCCCTTGCAACTGAGCTTCCCGCAGCATGTTGTAGCCCAAGCCCAGCGTCTGATATTTCAGTAGCAGGCGGGTGATCAACCGTGGTTCCTCGCCCAGCCCCTCGTCAGGAAAATGATGAAACATCAGGACCTGCTGGCACAAACGCAGGTTGCCCAGCTCGAAACCGTACGCAAAGCTTGAGTGCGGATCGGAACGCACCGGCCAGGCGTGCTCGTCGGTATAGGCTGGAATGCCCCTCTCATCGGTGTTGCGCTCGCCGTAATCAAACAGCAGGTCGAAATGCCAGCTCAGGCTTTCCAGCTGCTCCGGCTTCCACAGATACAGATCCGGCGATTGCGCCTTATTGCCATAGCGCACGCGCCATAGGTAGCACTGGGCAATGTAGTCCCGCGGCGAATCATCAGCCAGGCCCACTTCGTCTTCGGCCTTGTACTCGTAAAGAATGTGCTCGCCCAGCGCATTCATCGTTTCTTCCAGCAACCACTCGGCAACGTGGTTGGGATTAGCCGGGTCGGTACGGCGCGATCCGGGGTTCTTGCCGTAAAAAGCCAGGCTGCCATCGGCGCCGTGAATCAGCCAGAAACCTGGGTCGCCAAGATCAATGCGCCAGTGTTCAATGCGATCAAACGCGCCTTCGACCCGGGCGAAATAACGGATGACCTGATACGTCTCGTCCAGCTCCAGTTCGAGATACTTGCTGACGGTCTCGAACACCAGCGAGCCATCGTCGGAACGCTCAGGCAGCCAGACTTCGCCGCTCGGGCCAAGGATTACATCGTCATCGGTGTAAGTCGGCACGCCTTTGCTGGCGCGCCGGGCCACGCAGCCAACGTTAAGTCCCCAGCCCATGCCAAACAGCCCATTGCCCGCGGTGCTCTGGTAACCCAAGGCTAACGCAGGCGCATAACCCCGGCCCGCTGTAATGGGCAATGAGATACCGAATGACGCCGAACCACTGACGCCCACCGCGCCCCAGCCCTTGCCGATGCTTTGAATCGCGCCGCCGCCCTTGGGCAAGGATGGCGCTGAAATGCCGGGTTGTTGTGCCTGGTTCTCCATGACAGTGATCTCCCTGAGAACAGTGACTCAGAGTTTCACTGCGACATTGTCCTGTCACCTGTCATCAATACCAGTAGAGGCCTCATCCACTGGATTTGTCAGGCAAATCAATTGCCTCGCAGCGTTCGTCGGGTTAGACCGAATTGCGATAGTCATTAACGCCATTGCTGATAAGAGGCGCGTACTGACACTGTTTGACAAGCAAAAATAAACCCGGCCAACGCCGGGTTTATTCATGCAGCACAGCTGTTACTGCACTTCTACCGCCAGGCTTTCACTGATCTTCTTCTGCCAGATGGCGGGACCTGTGATGTGAACCGACTCGCCCTTGCTGTCGACCGCAACCGTCACCGGCATGTCCTTGACCTCGAACTCGTAGATCGCTTCCATGCCCAGTTCCGGGAACGCCAGCACCTGCGACTTCTTGATCGCCTGGGCGACCAAGTAAGCGGCGCCGCCAACGGCCATCAGGTAAACGGCTTTGTTGTCCTTGATCGCTTCGATGGCGGTCGGGCCGCGCTCGGATTTGCCGATCATGCCCAACAGGCCGGTCTGCTCGAGGATCTGGCGTGTGAACTTGTCCATCCGCGTCGCGGTGGTCGGACCGGCCGGGCCCACCACTTCGTCACCGACCGGATCGACCGGGCCGACGTAATAGATGAAGCGACCCTTCAGGTCCACCGGCAGGGTTTCGCCCTTGTTCAGCATCTCGACCATGCGCTTGTGCGCCGCGTCGCGACCGGTGAGCATCTTGCCGTTGAGCAGGACGGTTTCGCCCGGCTTCCAGCTCTGCACGTCTTCCGGCGTCAGCGTGTCGAGGTTGACGCGGCGCGCCGACGGGCCGGCTTCCCAGACGATCTCCGGGTAAGCGTCCAGCGGCGGTGCTTCCAGGGAAGCCGGGCCGGAGCCGTCGAGCACGAAGTGGGCGTGACGGGTGGCGGCGCAGTTGGGGATCATGCACACCGGCAAGGACGCTGCGTGGGTCGGGTAATCCATGATCTTCACGTCAAGCACGGTGGTCAGACCGCCGAGGCCCTGGGCACCGATGCCCAGCTGGTTGACCTTCTCGAACAGCTCCAGCCGCATTTCTTCCAGGCGGTTCGACGGGCCGCGCGCCTTGAGCTCGTGGATGTCGATGGATTCCATCAGGACTTCCTTGGCCATCACCGCAGCTTTCTCGGCGGTACCGCCGATGCCGATGCCGAGCATGCCCGGTGGGCACCAGCCCGCGCCCATGGTCGGCACGGTTTTCAGCACCCAGTCGACGATCGAGTCGGATGGGTTGAGCATCGCCATCTTCGATTTGTTTTCCGAACCGCCGCCCTTGGCCGCCACGTCCACTTCCACGGTGTTGCCCGGGACGATGGAGTAGTGGATGACCGCCGGTGTGTTGTCCTTGGTGTTCTTGCGGGCGCCGGCCGGATCGGCGAGGATCGAGGCGCGCAAGACGTTTTCCGGCAGGTTGTAGGCGCGACGCACGCCTTCGTTGATCATGTCGTCCAGGCCCATGGTGGCGCCATCCCAGCGCACGTCCATGCCAACGCGGACGAACACGGTGACGATGCCGGTGTCCTGGCAGATCGGCCGATGACCGGTGGCGCACATGCGCGAGTTGATCAGAATCTGGGCCATGGAGTCGCGTGCGGCGGGCGACTCTTCACGCAGGTAGGCCTCGTGCATGGCTTGAATGAAGTCAACGGGGTGGTAATAAGAAATGAACTGCAAGGCGTCGGCGACACTCTGGATCAGGTCATCTTGCTTGATCACGGTCATGGGGCGCGCTCCTCTGATTGGCGGGAACATTCGAATTGCGGGTGGCGACGATACCGCCTAGGCCGGACGAAAGCATCTTGATCAGGCGTCAGACAGCCGGGCAACACCTCGGCGGGTCAGGGTAAAAAAGGCGCGGCAGTATAACCCGAGGTCGATTAAGGTACATCTGCCAACGGCTAAACCATGGTCGAAAGCGCCCCACGGCATGCGCACTGAATCATCCATGAAACAGATTGCTACGGCCGTCTGGAAACACAGGAATTTGAATAGTCATTTTTTGGCGCACGCACTACAGTGGCAAGCTGCCTGCATTATCGCGCACGGCGCAGGCATGTTTTGATCTGTTGCCTGAAAAGTATCACAGGTCATCTTGCCGGTACGGGACGGACCCTTAATACCCATGATGAGTCAACGAGTGACTGCCCAAACCATCCAGCGTTTGCTGTTGAAACGTTTTGCGCTCGCTACCGGCACCTACGTGCTGGGGCTGATGCTCGTATGGATGGCGTATTTTACCGGCTACTACCACGCCACTTTCTTCGGGATCTGGTGCACGAGCGTACTCGTGCTCTTCTGCCAGGCCGCGCTGAGCCTGGTGTTTTTCGGGGGTTACAACCGACGTTTCAAAGACCCCAGCCTCACCGAATTCCAGGTGCTGCTGGGTCTGGCCTGGCAGACGTTTCTCATCAGCCACATGGAAGCCTCCCGCGGCACCTTTCTGGTCATTTACGTGCTGGTGCTGATGTTCGGATTGTTTCACCTGCGCCCCAGTATTTTCGCCCGCTGCGCCCTGTTTGCCCTGTTGGGGTTTGCCGGCGTCAACCTGTGGGACGCCAGTCGCGGACGGCTTTCGGATCCGGGGCTCGCGGCGATTCAAACCTGCGCGCTGTTCATCGTCTTCTCCTGGTTGTGCCTGTTCGCACGCTTCGTGCAGAACTCGCGCAACCGCATGCACCAGCGGCGGATCACCTTGCAGGCGCATCAGGAAACCCTGCGTGGCATGATGCTGCAGCTTGAAGAACTGGCGTCCACCGACGAACTGACCAACCTCTGTAATCGCCGGCACTTCCTGCGCATTGCCACCCGTGAGCTCGAGCTCATGGACGGCAATTACACCGCCGGCCTGGCGCTCATTGATCTTGATCACTTCAAGCGGGTCAACGATATTCATGGCCACGCGACGGGGGACCGGGTGCTGCAGATGTTCGGCAAAACCGCTGCCGAGTGCTTACGCTCCGACGACATCCTCGCGCGCTATGGCGGTGAAGAATTCGTCTTGCTGATCCCGCGCTGTACCCGTGCACAACTGGTCGAATGTTGCGAGCGCATTCGGCTCGCCTTCACCCATGTCACGCTGCCCGAACTTCCGGAGCTGGACCTGAGTTTGTCGATCGGCATGACGGTGATCGAGCGCGGCGATCACATGGACCGTGCCCTGCAACGTGCCGACCAGTCGCTGTATCGCGCCAAGCACCAGGGCCGCAACCGTTGCCACGGCGCCTGGGATTACGCCGATGCCTGAGTTGCGAGTGGGCGACCGGCATTGGTCGGTAGCGCCTGCGGCCAATTTGCTGGATGCCCTCAACGACGCCGGATTGTCCGTTCCCTACAGCTGCCGCGCTGGCAGTTGCCACGCGTGCATGGTCCGTTGCGTCAGCGGCGATCCGCTGGACGCCGCGCCCGATGCACTGGATACCGACAAGCGCGCCCAAGGCTGGCGGCTGTCGTGCCAGTGCCGGGTAACGAGCGATCTGACCGTTGAAATATTCGACCCCTCGCGCGATGGCTTGCCGGCAACCGTCGTCGGGGCTGACTGGCTCAGTCCGTCGGTGTTGCGCCTGCGACTGAATCCCGAACGCCCGTTGCGCTATCGCGTCGGCCAGCACCTGGTGCTTTGGACGGCAAGCGGCGTGGCGCGGCCTTATTCCTTGGCGAGCGTGCCGGGGGACGATCCCTTTCTGGAACTTCACATCGATTGCCAGCGTCCGGGCGCCTTTGCCGACGTCGCCCGTACACTGCAACCGGGCGATCCGATCCGCCTCGGCGAACTGCAGGGCGGCGCGCTGCGCTACGATCCCGACTGGCAGGACCGGCCATTGCTGCTGTTAGCGGCAGGCACCGGATTGGCCCCGCTCTGGGGTGTATTGCGCGAGGCGTTGCGGCAGGGCCATCAGGGTCAAATTCGCCTGATACATCTGGCGCGCGAGCCTCAAGAGCATTATCTGAGTCACGCGTTGAGTGAGCTGGCGAACCAGCATTCGAACCTGCACATGGAGCTGATCGAGCAGGAAAACTTTACGGCCGAGCTGAGTGCGTTACGCGTGACATCTCGTCAGACCGTTGCGCTGGTGTGCGGGTCGCCTGCCAGCGTTGAGGCGTTTTCGAAGCGGCTGTTTATCGCAGGACTGCCGCGCAGTCAGTTGCTCGCGGATGTGTTTGTGGAGAAGGGCTGACGGCCTGTACGTTCAAGGACATGAAAAAGCCCCGCTCTCTCACGAGGCGGGGCTTTTTTGTGTTGCAGTGACGCTTAAACCATTGGGTCGCCGACGTGCAGGATCTTCATGCCGTTGGTGCCGCCGATGGTGTGGTAGCTGTCGCCCTTGGTCAGGATGACCCAGTCGCCTTGCTCGACCAGGCCGCGCTTGACCAGTTCGTCCACAGCGGACTGGCTGACCTGACCGGGCGGCAGTGCGGCCGGGTCGAACGGAATGGTGTAAACGCCACGGAACATCGCCGCGCGCGCCTGAGTGCCGCGGTGCGGAGAGAACGCGTAGATCGGCACCGAGGAGCGAATGCGCGACATGATCAGCGGTGTGTAGCCGCTTTCGGTCAACGCAATAATCGCTTTCACGCCAGGGAAGTGGTTGGCGGTGTACATGGCCGCCAGCGCAATGCTCTCGTCACAACGGGTGAACGAGTGACCGACGCGGTGGCTGGAAGTCTTGCCGGTCGGATGACGCTCGGCGCCGACGCAGATACGCGCCATCGCTTCCACGGCTTCGACCGGGTACGAACCGGCGGCGCTTTCGGCAGACAGCATCACGGCGTCGGTGTAGTCGAGCACGGCGTTCGCCACGTCAGACACTTCAGCGCGGGTTGGCATCGGGCTGGAAATCATCGATTCCATCATCTGCGTGGCAACGATCACCGCTTTGTTGTGGCGACGTGCGTGCAGGATGATTTTCTTCTGGACGCCCACCAGCTCGGCGTCGCCGATTTCCACGCCCAGGTCGCCACGGGCAACCATGACCGCGTCACTGGCGCGGATCAGCGCATCGAGGGTTTCGTCGTCAGCAACGGCTTCGGCGCGTTCGATCTTCGCCACCAGCCAGGCCGTGCCGCCGGACTCGTCACGCAGCTTGCGCGCGTATTCCATGTCGGCGGCATCACGCGGGAACGAAACGGCCAGGTAATCCAGGTCCATTTCGGCAGCGAGCTTGATGTCCTGCTTGTCTTTTTCAGTCAGTGCCGGCGCTGTAAGGCCGCCGCCGCGACGGTTGATGCCTTTGTGATCCGACAGCGGGCCGCCGATGGTCACGGTGCAATGCAGTGCATCGGCGGTCTGTGTATCAACGCGCATGACCACGCGTCCGTCGTCCAGCAGCAGCTCGTCGCCGACGCCGCAGTCCTTGACCAGATCGGGGTAATCGATACCGACGATGTCCTGGTTGCCGTCCGTCAGAGGATGGCTGGTGGAGAAGATGAACTTGTCACCTACCTTCAGCTCGATCTTCTTGTTGACGAATTTGGCGATGCGGATTTTCGGGCCTTGAAGGTCACCCAGCAATGCAACGAACCGGCCGTTCTTGGCGGCGATGTCGCGGATCAGCTTCGCGCGAGCCTTGTGCTCGTCGGGCGTGCCGTGGGAGAAGTTCAGGCGGGCGACGTCCAGGCCAGCAAGAATCAGCTTCTCGATGACTTCTGGCGAATTACTGGCAGGGCCCAGTGTGGCTACGATTTTGGTGCGGCGAACGGTCATGCACAAACTCCTTAAATGAAGCGCAGCGAGAGGCTACTACTGTATTGCTCTGTAGTCATTGTTCCTTTGCACTACCTGACCCCCTGATCGCTGGGCAATCGGCAGGCCGGCGGCACTGAAATCGGCCTTGAAGAAATCCCGAAATACGCCGATACAAGGGCTGAGCACAGGAGACTCTCATGCGAATCGTGATGATATTAGTGGCGCTGCTTGCCTTGGGTGGCTGCACCCGCTGGGCAATGAACAGCCATTTGAACAACGCCAACCGCGCCTATGCCCAGGGCGACTGTGACGCGGTGATGTACAACCTGTCGAAAGTCGATCGAGAAAGCCGTTCGCGTCGTTACGTACAGCCCGAAGTGTCGATGTTGCGTGGCCAGTGCCTGGAACGCCAGAAGTTCTACATGGACGCGGTCCAGACCTACCAGTTCATCATCACGCAGTTCCCGGAAAGCGAATATGCATTCCGCGCCAAGGCACGGCTGGACACGCTGCATCAGCTGGGCCATGACAACCTGGCGCCGCCCGCCACACCACGTGCTGCTTCACGCTAGTTACACCCGAGTGGATATACGGTCACGTTTCCGGGTGGATATCGGGAAAACCTGAGCTAAGCTGCGATGAGTAGGGACCTAAGGGTTTGGGTGGAGGCGGCAGCGCCACTGATCCGAAAGCGAGGGCGATAGGGATGTTCAGCGCTGATCGGCAACTTGGATCAGTGACTTTTGCCCGTGCTGAATGAGTCAGATGTCGTCATTGTTTTCAACGATGGATGATGACGTCGCGGGTCTGGCAGTTCCGTGCAACCGAATCTCAAAGCACTAGCGCGGCCATGCTCAATGGTCATCTCAGGGCGAGTGTCCGAATGCTTAATGAAAGACGAATAGAACGTCACCAACTGCCTTACTACTTGCAAGTGTTCAACCGGTACACCGATAAACCGTTGGGTTGCCTGGGTAACGTGTCTGAACAAGGCCTGATGCTGATCAGCGATCTGCCCATTCTGGTGGGGGCCGATTTTCAGCTGCGCCTGAAAGTGCCCGACGGGAAGAACGGCCTGTACAACATTGATATCGACGCCAGCTGCCTGTGGTGTCAGGAAGACGAAACCCCGCGCGTGTTCGATTCCGGCTTCCGGCTGCAAGCGGCGCCGGCGGAATACTTTGTCCTCATTCAGGCCTTGCAGCACTACTTCAGTTTCTATCCGCTGGAAGCGTCCGCCTGAAGGCAGGCGCCCTACAAAGCTCCGGCCTTTTTCCAGCTCATGTATCGGCTGACCAACTCCGGGCCCAGCTCACTGGGGCGCACATCCAGCACCGGGATGCCATGGGCGACCAAACGCTCATGCAGCCCGCTCCGGGCGTTCAGCAGGTCGACCGTACCGCAATAATCCACGGCCTGTTGCGAGGTCTGCACCGGCGCTTGACGCAGATCGTCGAGCACAACTTCGCGCAAACTGGCTATCAGCACGCGATGATGGCGACTCAGCTGTTTGACCGCTTCCAGTAACTGCTCGTCATCCTCGTCCCGCAGATTAGTCACCAAGACCACCAACGCCCGGCGTTTCTGCCGCGCAAGGATGTTTCGCATCGCTACCGCGTAATCCGCAGGTCGCTGGGTCGCGTTGACGTTGTAGAGGTGATTCAACAGCACGTTCAACTGGCCCGCGCCTTTGACGGGTGGCAAATGCCGGTCCTGTTCGCCCGCAAAGGTGGAAAGCCCGACTGCGTCGCCCTGACGCAAGGCCACATAGCTCAGCAGCAGGCAGGCGTTGAGTCCGTGGTCGAAGTGCGTCAGATCGCCGTCCTGGCTGCGCATGCGTCGGCCACAGTCGAGCATGAACAGGATTTGCTGATCGCGCTCATCCTGATATTCCCGTGCAATGGGCGCGCGATGCCTGGCCGTGGCCTTCCAGTCGATCTGACGCAGGCTGTCGCCTTCACGAAATTCACGCAGCTGGTGAAATTCCCGGCCCAGCCCCCGGCGCGGCTGTTGGCGAATGCCGATCTGCCTGAGCCAGTTCTCGACGCCCAGCAGCTGTCCGTCGTGCAACCGGGCAAAATCCGGGTACACCCGGACGGCGTCATGGTTGGGCACATACCGCCGGGATGACCAAAGGCGCAACGGGCTGCGGATGAGGATCTCGGTCCGTTCGAAGGTGAAATCCCCGCGACTGGCCGGCCGCAGCCGGTAAGTCAGCTGCGTCTTGCGCTGTGGGCGCAGCGCGACGTTCTGAGGCAGATGTTCGGTTTCGTAGCGGGCGTCCGGCTCGGAAGGGCCATGGTCAAAGAGCGTCACGTGCAGTGCGCGGGGGGAGTCGTGTTCCAGCTCGACCTGCACCTCGCTCCAGCGCCCCATTCCCAGACTGCCGGCCAAGCGCCGCTTGACCCGAGGGGAGGGCAGACGCCACAGCCATGCCGCATCCAACGCAGCGACGGCAGTCATCACCCACAGCAAGGTCCAGAAAACCCCGTCCAGCCGGGCAACCGGACCGCGCCCCAATGCCTGCAGAATGCCGAGCAGCACCGACACGCCGAGCAGAACGGCCAGCCACCAGAGCATCCGTGTCGACGGCGTGAGCAGTTGCTTCATCGACGTGGCGCCGCCACCTGATCCAGCATTTGCTTGAGCACTTGATCCACCGACAAGCCTTCGATGTCCAGCTCCGGCGCAAGCCTCACCCGATGACGCAGCACCGCCAGCGCGCAGCCCTTGACGTCGTCAGGTACGACGAACTCGCCGCCGCGCAACAGCGCCCGCGCGCGGGCTCCCCGAATCAGTGCGATGGACGCGCGCGGCCCTGCGCCGAGTGTCAGGCCCGGCCACGTGCGAGTGGCGCGAGCAAGTCGCACGGCATAATCGAGGACCTGTTCATCCACCGGCAGATCGCCGGCGATGCGTTGCAGCGCGAGCACATCCTTTGCCAGCATCAGGGTGCGCAAGGGCTGGACGTCGAGCATGTCGGAACGGGTCGAGCGCGTGACCTGACGGACCATCTCCAGCTCCTGATCGGCCTGGGGATAATCCATGCGCACTTTGAGCATGAAGCGGTCGAGCTCGGCTTCGGGCAGTGGGTAGGTGCCTTCCTGTTCAATCGGGTTCTGCGTCGCCAGCACCATGAACGGTTGCGGCACCGGTAACGCACGGCCCTCCAGCGTGACCTGACGTTCCTGCATCGCCTCAAGCAACGCGGCCTGGGTTTTGGCCGGTGCGCGGTTGATCTCGTCCGCGAGCAGCAAATGGGTAAACAACGGCCCCTTGCGCAGCTTGAACTGCTCGCTCTGCATGTCGTACACGGCATGGCCGGTGACGTCGCTGGGCATCAGGTCAGGGGTGAACTGAATCCGCGCGAACTCGCCGCCGAAACATCGGGCCAGCGCCCGCACCAGCAGCGTCTTGCCAAGCCCGGGCACACCTTCGAGCAAGACATGGCCACCGCCGATCAGTGCGGTCAGTACATCATCAATCACGGCGTCCTGACCGATGACTGCTTTTTGCAGCTCGTGCCGCACTGCCTGTGCCAGATGAATCGCGCGCTGGCGCTGCTGCGCTGGATGGCTGCCCGAGGCAGTGGCCGGTTCGGTGTGCGTGGGGTCCACAGCCGCGGTTTCGGGAGTGGGGAGGTGATGGGACGCGTGACTTGGCTCGGTCGGTTGATCGCTCATAAGGCATTCCTGATGGTTTGCAGGTACGCAACCTGACGGGTGAATTCGCTGCTGGACAGGCGCTGCTCCGGCCGCGGGCGTAATGCCTGACCGATGCTGCTGGTGGACTGACGCGTCATGCGCGCCAGCGTTTGCCATTGTTCGGTGACGGCCAAGGTTTCGAAGCCGGGGTGGCGCTGCCGGGCGCGGCGCAGGATGTCCTGCTGCAAGGCGCGCAACGCGGCATGCTGACCTTCTCGGCGGAGCATGAAGTCGGCGCTTGCGCGCAGGTGTTCGCTGAGCTGACGGCGGCCGCGCGGCGGGATGGGCAACATCGGGCCGTAGCGCATGCCTGCGTGCCACAGCGTTGCAACGAGGCACAGCGCCAAGGCGAGCAGCGCCTGGGGAAAGTATTTCCAGAGCAGCCCGAACAGGTTGTCGTGTTCAGTGCGCAGCACCATCGTGACAGTGCTGTCCTGGCTCAGGTACCAGAGCAGCCAGGCATTGTCGTATTCACCGATGGCTTGGGTTTTCCAAAGGTCGGCGTCGGTGACGACAGTGATCAATCCGGAGCCGTACACCATTTGCAGCAGGTGCGTGGCGTCAGCGCTGTTGGCCCATGACTGTGCGTGATCCTCGGGGTCATCGAGATGGAAGGCCGGGTCGAAGCTCATGTAGGCCGGATCGTTTTCGTTTTGCACGAACAGCCGGGTCAACTCGGGCCACGGCGTTTGGGGGCCCTGAATGACCGGCGTGCTCAGTGGGATGACCGGCTTGAGCTGTTCGCGCTGTCGTTCGCGGTCCTGCTCTTGCAGATCCTGGGTGAGAAATTGGTGAATCTGCAATTGATCCAGCAACAGGTCGCCGCTGCTCCCCTTGGCCGGGTCCCACAGCTGTTCGGCGACAAATAGAAGACGGCCGCCTGATCGGGTCCAGGCCAGCAAGCGCTTGACCTCGGACGGCGTCATCCTTTCGCGGAAATCCAGCAGCATCAGCGTTTGCGGCTGGTCGCGGAAGTCAGGGAGAGTGGTGAGCGTTTCAACGGTCTTCACCTGGATGTTTCGTTGACGCAGGAACGTCTGCGCGGCGAGATAAGGGTTTGCCAGCGCTTCCGGCGAAGGTCCCTGGTCAACGGTTTCCTCATAACGTTCGAGCCGCTTCAGCACAGGCACACTGGCGATGACGAGGCTCACCAGCATCAGCGCAACGACCAGCCCGATGATCCAGCGCCGGCTCATGTGCGTGCTTCCTGCGCGAACAACTTCCGCCAGCCTGAACAGAGCGCCTGTCGTGCATGATCCGGTGGCAGCTGGTGCCCGTACGCGAGATTTTGCCAGTGGCGCGTCAGCTCATGGCTGAAGTCATCGAGGGATGGCTGCTTGAGCTCGGCAATGCGTGCCAGTATCTGGCCCTCGGTGTCCGCGCTTTTCAGCGGCAACTGGTAATCCGTCAACAGTCGGCTCAGCAGTGCGCGGTAAAGCAGACTCAATGCCTCGCGCGGTGACTGCTGCCACAGCCTCTCGGCTGCACCGGCGACATCCGTTGGCAGGGTTTCAGCGCGAACTTGCAAGCCAAAGAGTTGGTGGGGGATGTCTCGGGGTGCAATTGCCTTGCGGGGGCTTTTATCCACGAAGGTGGCGAACCAGGCCCGATAGCGCCAGATCACCCACGCGACCGTGAGGCCGAGTAGTGTCCATAACATTGCGCCAAACATCGTCGACAGGGTTTTGCCCAGGTTGAGCGCGCCGACGACCAGTCGCGCCAGCCAGTTCGGTGTCTCGGCTGACTTGGCATCATGCTTGGCATCGTAAGCGGGCTGGGCGATGCGCCACCCTGAGACCGGTTTGGGATTTTTGAACGGGGGTTGCTCAAGCACTGAATGGATGGCGTTTTGTGACGCCTGGCTGGTCAGCGGCTGATTGAGCAGGCGAGGTGAGTCGGGCGGTGCCACGTCCTCGTCAGTCTGCGGGTTGTCCAGCGGCGGCAGCGGGCAACTATTGCCCGACTCGCTGGGTGTTTCGTCCGCCATTGACGGGGCTGCCATCAACTGGTTTGCCGCCGACTCTGCCATGGCGGAAGACGGCAACAGCGTCAGCGCAAGGAAGCCGCCGAATAACAACGCCAGTGCACTGCCCAGAACACGCTCGCGCAGCTTGCGGAAACCCAGTTCGATGTCCCAGGCCTCCAGTGCAGTTCGGCGATTGAGGTACAGCGAAAACCCGCAGGACACATAAACCGGTCCCCACACGATCAACACCAGCGCATAAAACCCGTTGGTCAGATGCTCAAGCCAGTTCCACTCACCCTCAATGTCCAGCAAGCTGCGCCATGACCAGTCGGCTTCGATCTGGGGCGGAATCATGGCGTAGAACAGCACCATCAGGCCGATCCAGAAGGTCATTTCAAGGGTGCTGCCCAGTGCGGTCAGCAGACGCGCCGCCCGGGAATCCTTCTGGCCAAGTACGGCAATGCGCTGCGCCCGCGGTAACCCGTCAAGTCCCTCGAGTTGCTGCACCGGCTGGTAAAAGCTGCGGCTGAGGCTCAGACGCCGCCAGGTCAGGGTCGCGAATAACTGCGGTTTGAGTGCGGACGGAAAACTTTTCAGCGCCTGCTTGAGCGAAGGTGTCGAGCCGAACAGAGCTTGGGACAGAATCAGCAGCGGCAGCCGTTCGTATGCCGGTTTCAGCCACCAGAACACCAGGACTGACACCGACGGGTAATCCCACAGCAGCAGCGTCAGGAGCGCGAAGACTGGCAAGGTAACGAAGGCCCAGCTGGTCATCAGCAAAGCGCGGTGCCGTTGCGCCAGGAGGACGCCCAGATCGATGGCTTCCCAGGGCGTACGTGGGCGTATCGCTACGCTGGCGTCAGTCAGGCGCATGGGGCGTGCGTCCGGCAAGCGTCAGGTAGGCGCCGACCAACAGCCATAAAGAAGCGCCTACTCCATATTTGGCCGTCGCTGGCGGCCAGCTCATCGAGGACCAGTACGCTTCAATGAATGCGGCGATGAGCAGGAACATCATCACCCCGCCAATTAGTCGTACGCTGATCTGGGCAGCCTGGGGAAGCGCCTCGCCTCGGCGCAGGCGACCGGGAGCGACCAGCGCCCATCCGAGTTTTAGCCCCGCCGCACCCGCCAGCGTGATGCCGGTCAGCTCAAAGGCGCTGTGCCCGACCACGAACGGCCAGAAGGTTGCGCCCATGCCTGCCTCGGTGAGATGGCCCGCAACCGCGCCAATCATCAGCCCGTTGAAGAACAGAAAAAACAGACTGCCGACGCCGAAGAACAGGCCACTGGCGAAGGTCTGGAAAGCGATGCCGATGTTGTGCATGACGTAGTAACCGAACATCAGCCAGTCAGTGCTGGAGGCGCGCTCGGCCGTCTGCCCGATACGCCGTGCGGCGGGCTCGTACATGGCGTGCATCTCGGCGACATCGGCGGGGCTGACGACGCTGTAGACCAGATCCGGATAGCCGTAGACCAACAGCGCCATGAACGTCAGGCTGCCAAAAAACAGCAGGCCGGCGAGGGCGACCCATCGCCATTGAGTACGCACCAGCCGCGGAAAGTCCGCCAGTACAAAACTCAGCAACTGCGCGGTGAATTGACTTCGGTGGCGATACAACTGCTGGTGGCCGCGCATCGCAAGCTGTTGCAGTCGCTCGACCAGATGACTGGCGTACCCACGGGCAATCGCCAACGAAAGGTGTTGGCAGATCTGACGGTATTCGCGGCTGAAGCCGGCACCGGATTCACTTTTACGGCGACTCCCTTCCAGCACCTCAAGGCGCGTTGCAAAGCGCTGCCAGTCTTCTGCATGGCGTTTTTCGAACAGGCTCTGCTTCATGGCGAGCCGGCCAGGCTGCGCGCAATGCCATTCAATTGCTGGACGGGATAGTGAAGATCTCGCGAGGTCGATAATTGCAACGGCTGCGTGACGATGGCAGCAAGCTCTTGAGCCCTCGCCGATGAAAGTGTGCCTTGCCGCTCGGCAAAGGCTTGTATGGCGCGCTGTTCCTCCAATAAGAGGGGCAGCGGCGGACTCATCTCGGTGGCTTCAGCCAGCGGCGGCCGTTGAGGGGGTAAATCGCGATAGATCACCAGCGTGCCGGCCGCGAGATCTCCAAGGCGTTTGAACAGCGGGTGCTGCAGGCAGGTGAACGCGCCAACGCAGTAGCCGAAGGGCAGCATGTCTACGAAGCGCAGCAAGTTGCGCAGCACTGACGCCGACCAGCCGATTGGCGTGCCGTCATCGTGAATGACCCGTAGCCCCATGATCTGCTTTCCCGGCGTGCGTCCCTGATGCAGCACCTCGAAAAGCACCATATAGCCCCAGGTTCCGAGAAACAGCGCGAGCATGAACAGCCCGGTGCCGAAGTCGCCCAACGCTCCCAGCACTATAAACAGCGCAGCCAGGAGTGCGCCACGAATCATCAGGTCGATGCCGAAAGCAATTGACCGGGACAGCAACCCGGCGGGGCGCAGGATAAGGTCTATGCCCTCAGGTGTTTCCATGCGAACACGAGTGTCCAGCAGGGCAAGCGGTGCAGCAATTCCTGGCTCTGCATGGGAAAGGGACATAAAGAAAGATGCGCCGGTGAAAGAGGTTTGATGCTAGCCACGCCGGAGCGGCTAAGCAACAGGATGATTCTGGTCGAAGTGTGGGAATAGTCCTGTTACAACTTGCTGGCCACAGAAAGCCGCCACTTTCGCACAAACTGTGTCGCAGTATCCCAAGCCGTAGGGTTTATTGACTGGCGTCAGGCGCGGAGGGGCGTCTGTTAAACTCGCCCGGTCTTTTGTTCAGGATCAGCCCGTGACTTCCAGCATTTTCTGGTACGACTACGAAACCACCGGGATCAATCCACGCAACGACCGGCCGCTGCAAGTGGCGGGCATTCGTACGGACGATCAACTCAACGAGATCGGTGAACCGATCAACCTCTATTGTCAGCCCAGCGATGACATCCTGCCCCACCCGGCGGCGTGCCTGGTGACAGGCATCACGCCTGACCGGCTCGCGGAAAAAGGCTTGTGTGAAGCAGACTTCATGACCCGGCTGCACGCTGAGATGTCTCTGCCCGGCACGTGCAGCGCGGGTTACAACACGTTGCGTTTTGACGATGAGATGACCCGCTACAGTCTTTATCGCAACTTCTTCGATCCCTATGCACGGGAATGGCAGGGCGGCAACAGCCGCTGGGATTTGATCGATGTGGTGCGCACGGCTTATGCGTTACGCCCCGAGGGCATTGTCTGGCCGGAAGAAGAGGGTCGGGTCACCCTGAAACTCGAGCGGCTGACGGCGGCCAACGGGATCGACCATGGCCATGCCCACGACGCGCTCTCCGATGTCCGTGCAACCATCGCGCTGGCGCGTCTGGTCCGCGATAAACAACCCAAACTTTACGCTTATCTTTTTGGCTTGCGCTTCAAGCACAAGGTCCAGGATCAGATTCGGTTGATGCAGCCGCTGGTGCATATATCGGGTCGATTTTCCGCGGCACGAAGTTATGTGAGCGTCGTACTCCCGCTGGCCTGGCATCCGGTTAACCGAAATGCATTGATTATCTGTGACCTGTTCCATGACCACAGCCCGTTGCTGGAGGAAGACGGAGACACCTTGCGTCAGCGTCTATATACCCGCCGCGAAGATCTGCTCGAAGGCCAGTTACCGGTTCCGCTCAAATTGTTGCATGTTAACAAATGCCCCGTCATTGCCCCGCTGAGCGTGCTTCGCGAGGAGGACCTTCAGCGTCTGCAACTGGACATGAGTGTTTATAAAACGCGCGTGGCCGCTTTGAATGAAGGGCAGGCGATCTGGCAGGACAAGTTGAAGAGCGTGTATGCCAACGACAACTTCGCTGCCAGTGAGGATCCAGAACAGCAGTTGTACGATGGCTTCATCAATGATCGGGATCGTCGTCTCTGCGAGCAGGTGCGAATTGCCGAGCCCCAGCAACTGGCTACCGATGGCTGGCCGTTCGATGATCCCCGATTGCCTGAATTGTTATTCCGGTACCGCGCCCGCAACTTCGCCGAAACCCTCAATGTTGCCGAGCAACAGCGCTGGTTGGCGTTTTGTCAGTTGCGCCTGAGCGATCCTCAGGCCGGCGCGCCCAATACGTTCAAGGCATTCAGCCGTGCGCTGATCGAACTCTCGCTGAAGGCCACCCCCGAGCAACTCAAAGTACTCGCCCAGTGGCAGGAATACTCTCTGGTGTTGAAACAGCGCCTGGGGCTTTAAGCGAGGAGGAGTAAACGACAGGCAATAAAAAACGCCAGCATAAGCTGGCGTCTTCTTGGGTCAAACATCTCTGCGCGACGGCTGACTCTACACCCGGTAATTAACCCAGCAGAGTTGCCCAGCCTTCAACTTCGTCGCCACCCCACTTGGCTTTCCACTCTTTCAGCGTCTTGTGGTTACCGCCTTTGGTTTCGATGATTTCACCGTTGTGCGGGTTCTTGTATTGCTTGACCTTGCGAGCGCGTTTGGTGCCAACCGGCTTTGCAGCAGCGCCACGTGGGGCCTTCATTTTCGAATCGGGATCCAGCAGCGCGATGATGTCGCGCAGGGATTTCTGATACTCGCCCATCAACGTGCGCAGTTTGCCTTCAAACTCAAGTTCTTTCTGCAGTTTGTCGTCTTGTTGCAGGTTTTGCAGGCGTGCTTGCAATTCTTTGATGGCTTCTTCTGTTGCGCGGTATTCGTTGATCAGTGACATGGGGGGTACCTATGTTGTGATGGGCATGATGCGATGGCGCATAATAATCAGAGTGTTTGCGCAAGTAAACATTTAAGAAAAGTTTTGTCCGTAGCATTTTGAAATAGCCGCAGACTTATCCTCGATTCAGATACACATGTCGCGTTATACCGCGCCAATGACCTTACCGTTTTTAGTGAAGTATCTGGCGTCGAGTTTCTGCCGCCGATGACCCTGTCGGGTACTTAAGCATTGATTTCGGCAGGGTGCGCTTTTTTGCCGCCTGAAATGAGTGTCATACAGGTACTGCACAGTCCATCGCTAATCGCTAGAATGGCGGCCTTTGCGAAGTTCTGGAGTTTTTCACATGCGCACTTTTCGTCTGGTGATTGCTTGCCCGGACCGTGTCGGTATCGTTGCCAAGGTCAGTAACTTTCTGGCATCGTACAACGGCTGGATTACTGAAGCGAGCCATCACTCTGACAACCTCAGCGGCTGGTTTTTCATGCGCCATGAAATCCGCGCCGATTCTCTGCCTTTCGACCTCGAAGGTTTCCGGCAAGCCTTCGCGCCCATCGCCGAAGAGTTTTCGATGGACTGGCGGATTACCGACTCTGCGCAGAAAAAACGCGTCGTGCTCATGGCAAGCCGGGAGTCCCATTGCCTGGCCGACCTGTTGCACCGCTGGCACAGCGATGAACTGTACTGTGAAATCGCCTGCGTGATTTCCAACCACCAGGACCTGCGCAGCATGGTCGAGTGGCACAACATTCCGTATTACCACGTGCCGGTTGATCCAAAAGACAAAGAGCCGGCGTTCGCCGAAGTCTCGCGTCTGGTCAAACAACATGAAGCCGACGTTGTTGTGCTGGCGCGTTACATGCAGATCCTGCCACCGCAACTGTGCCGGGAATACGCGCACCAGGTCATCAATATTCACCACAGCTTCCTGCCTTCGTTTGTCGGCGCCAAGCCGTATCACCAGGCGTCGCTGCGGGGCGTGAAACTGATCGGCGCTACTTGCCACTACGTCACCGAAGAACTGGACGCCGGTCCTATCATCGAGCAGGACGTGGTGCGCGTCAGCCATCGCGACAGCATCGAAAACATGGTGCGTTTCGGTCGCGACGTGGAAAAGATGGTGCTTGCTCGCGGCCTGCGCGCGCACCTGGAAGACCGCGTGCTGGTGCATGACAACAAGACAGTGGTCTTTGATTAAGAAGTGATCAGGCGGTTTTGATGTGCCGCTGAAGTTTCAGCGGCATATTTCAACATGATTGTTTGCGAACAATCAGGCTTCTACGGCGAGACAGGCAAACAACATGACCGACCCCCTCGACAGAGCCACTTCCAAAGCCCCGCCGACCCTTGGCGAGGGATGCCTGAGCCGTTATGACGTCGACGCAATGTCGCCGGAGGACGGAACGGACTTCGAGGGGGCCGAAGCATTATGGAAAGAGCTGACTTCCGCCAGACCGCAAGACGAATCAGACGGTCTTGATCCGCAGTAACTTGTTCAACAGGGGGCGCCCGACCATCAACAGAAACACCGGACCGCCCGCGACCAGATAGAAATAGTAGGTGACGATCCGCCAGATAAGGATCGCCGCCGCGGCCGTCGACTTGCCCACCATCGGCGCCAACAAGGCCGCCGACGTCAACTCCGCCGCCCCGGCACCGCCCGGCGACAGGCTGAACTGCCCAGCGCTCAACGACAGCATCTGCACCAGGAACGTCCACGCCCAGTCGATGTTCACGCCCAGCCCTTGCAGCGCCAGGTACAGCACGCTGTAACGCAAACTCCAGTGCACGCAGGTCAATGCAAACACCTGCAGCAGGATGCGATGGGGCATCTTCCAGGTTTCAGCCAGGGCGTCGCGAAAGTGCAGCAGCTTGCGCGCCCAGCGAATACGCGTGGTGTTCTTGCGTTTCAGGCGCTTGAGCACCCGACCGTTGAACAGAATGATGCGTCGGTGATACCGCGCGAAACCCGCGCACGCACAAAGCCCGGCACCGATCAGCAGGGCGCTGGCAATGAGCATCCATTCCAGATTTTCGCTGAGCTGGTGGAACACTGCGTAAATCAGGATGCCGATCAGCGCGAGCAGGAAAAACACCAGATCCATCAGTTGGTCAGTGGCAAAAGCCGCTGTGCTTTTCGCCGGACCAATACCGCTACGCGAGAGCAGTGCGACCAGCGTCAACGGGGCGCCACTGCCCCCGGGCGTCGCACAGTAGGCGAACTCCGTGGCCATCACCACAGCGAGGCTTTTGCGCATGCCGAGCCCGCTGGCCGCGTCGCCAAGCAGCAGGCGCAGGCGCATCGTGTTCATGCACCAGCCCACCAGCACCATGACAAACATGCCGATCAGGAGCATCACCGGGAAGTTGCGCAGGCGATGAAACATGTCTGCGCCGCCCATAAAGAACGGAATCAGCAGGGCGAGTATCAGCGCGGCGGCGAGCCAGCCAAGTCGCCTCACGCCGCAGACCTGGCGGCATTCAGCCCTTGTAACCAGGCAAATTTGCTCGTTGGCGTACGGCCGTCGCTGAGCAAGCGCTCAAGGGCTTGCAGCCAGTAACGACGGGAAAAATTGTGGCGCATGTCTACAGGGTGCAGACCCAGACGAATAGTTGCGGCGTTGTGCAATTGAGCCTCACGGTGGTTGCTGACGATCTTCGATACGCCCCGGCGCCATGCGCTGCGAGCGCTCCAGACGATGCCGGGTGCATCGATCTCGGAAAAGTCCGGCAGACGATACAAGTGTTGGGCATCACTTGTGTAGTCCAACGGCAATTTTCGAAGGGCATCACGTGTGCCTTTGCTCATCAGCCAGGCCGGGGCAACGAATCCGTGCAGCGGCCAGTCGTTGCGCCGGAACACTTCCATGCCGGCTTCCAGTCGCTGCATCGCCTGCTGCTCGTTGAGGGTGTAGAACTCGCCTTCCCAGGTGTAGATGCGCCGCATGAAAAACTCATGGGGCGTGCATGGGGCAGGGCTGTCGTCGCAATGGTAATAGCCGTGCAGCGCCAGTTCGTCACCCCGTACGAGGCGGTCGTGCATCAACCGCTGGAAATCCGGGTTGGCGTCGATCGGATCGTGCTTGTGGAAATTCGGCACCACCAGCCAGGTGATGGGAATGTTCCCTAGCTTGTCGACCGCCTCAACGAAGGGTCGATAATCCGGCCAGGTTTGCGGGGCCACGTCGTGGAGCACCAGCATCAGGCTGCGCTGCGTGATTGCGGTAATCTCAGCCATGGGCGTAGACCGGCTGACGGGCGCCGAGTACTGCCTGGTAATGGCCGAGCAAGCCGGCGACCACGGCGTCCCACGCATAATGTGCCTCGACATGACGCCGCGCCTCTTCGCCTCGGGATGGGGCGTTCTCGGCAAACAGCTGACGCACCGCTGCCGCCATGGCCAGTGGTTGATTGGGTTCGCACAACAGGCCGCAGTGCTCGGGGATGATTTCGCGGAAGGCCCCGGCATCGACCGCCACTACCGGAATCCCGCTGGCCATGGCTTCAATCACCACCAGACCGAAGGTTTCCTGATCCCCTGCATGCACCAGCGCATCGGCACTCGCCAATAGGCGCGCGACTTCGGCAGCAGGACGAAATTTATCCACAGCCGTGACGTTGGCCGGCACGCCGGTCGGCATATGGGAGCCCACCAGCAACAGGTGATAACCCGCGCCCAGCGCCTTCATGCAGTCGAGCAGAACGGTCAGGTTTTTCTCCTTCGAACCTCGGCCCGCAAAGATAAGCAGGTGGGTTTCATCCGACAGGCCCAACTCGGCCTTGAGACCGGCGTCTCGCCGAGAGGGATGAAACGCCTGCAGATCAACCCCCAACGGCTGCACATGAACGTTCTTCACACCCAGGCAGATCAGCTTGTCCGCCATCGCCGCGCTCGGCGCCAACACTCGGTCAAAATTGCCGTAGAGCTTGCTGACGTAATTCTCGACGTTGGCCCCCAGCCAGGTGCCGATTCGGTTGCTCACCAGCAGCGGCAAGTCGGAGTGGTAAAAGCCAATCACTGGCACGTCCAGTTGGCGTCGGGCATCCAGTGCAGCCCAGGCGGTAAGATAAGGATCGCCGACTTCAATGAGGTCTGGCCGCAGACTTCGCAGGGCCTCTCGCCAGGGACCGACGCGCAGTGGAAAACGATAGCCGTTGCCAAACGGTACGGGCGGCGCCGGAACCCGGTACACGCCGTCTTCATGACTGCTTTGCGGGCCCGGGATAAGCAGGCTGTGTCGTACGCCCGGGTATTGCGCGAGGCGACGGTGTTTGGCGTCCAGATACGTGCGCACGCCACCGCTGGCAGGGGCGTAGAACATGGTCATGTCAGCGATATGCACAGTAAGGCTCCGTCCGGTGGTCGGTACTTGCGGTTGACCATCCACAGATACAGATGTTCGGTTTCAGATCATCACACCCCTGCCCATGGGTGGGCGCCGCAACGCTTGCGCTAGAGTAGAGAAGTGGCCTTGGGGCTGATCAGCGGTGGCGGTCCATTCGGACCGTTGCCGCAGTGCCCTCGGGATTATCAAATGCGACGCTTGGGTGAACGGATGGCTGACTCACAACAGATTCTTATTGGCGCTGACCTGAAGGGCCAGCCGATCGGGCAGGCGATGCGTCTCGCCAATCGTCACGGACTGGTGGCCGGCGCGACGGGCACCGGGAAAACCGTCACCTTGCAGCGCTTGGCGGAAGTGTTCAGCGACGCCGGCGTGGCCGTGTTCGCGGCGGACATCAAGGGTGATCTCTGCGGGCTCGGCGCCGCGGGCAACCCTCAAGGCAAGATCGCCGAGCGCATCGCCGGCATGCCCTGGCTGCACCATAAACCTCAGGGCTATCCGGTGACACTGTGGGACGTGCACGGTGAAACGGGCCATCCGTTGCGCACAACCCTGTCGGAAATGGGCCCGCTGCTGCTGGGAAGTTTGCTGGAATTGACGGACAGCCAACAATCGGCGCTGTACGCCGCGTTTAAGGTGGCGGATCGGGAAGGGCTGTTGTTGCTGGACATCAAGGACCTCAAGGCGCTGCTCAATCATTTGCGCGATAACCCCGAAGTGCTCGGCGATGACAGCGCGCTGATGACGACGGGGTCCAGTCAGGCGCTGCTGCGTCGGCTGGCCGTCCTTGAGCAGCAGGGCGCCGAGGCCTTGTTCGGTGAGCCGGCGCTGCAACTGGAAGACATTCTGCAGCCTGCAAGCGACGGCCGCGGGCAGATTCATTTGCTGGATGCCAGTCGGCTGGTGCACGAGTCGCCGAAGGTCTATGCCACCTTCCTGCTGTGGCTGCTGGCCGAGCTGTTCGAGCAACTGCCCGAGCGCGGCGATGCCGATAAACCGTTGCTGGCGCTGTTCTTCGACGAAGCGCATTTGTTGTTTGCGGATACGCCAAAGGCGCTGCAGGAGCGTCTGGAACAAGTGGTGCGGCTGATTCGCTCGAAAGGCGTCGGCGTGTATTTTGTCACCCAGTCTCCCGGGGATCTGCCGGACACGATTCTGGCCCAGCTCGGTTTGCGCATTCAGCATGGCCTGCGCGCGTTCACCAGCAAGGAGCAACGATCGCTGAAAGCCGTTGCGGACGGTTTTCGCCCCAATCCCGAGTTCGACGCGCTTTCGGTGCTGACCGAACTGGGCATCGGTGAGGCGCTGGTGGGCACGCTGCAGGACAAGGGCACGCCTGAAATCGTCCAGCGGGTGCTGGTTGCCCCGCCGCAATCGCGCATCGGGCCGTTGACCCAGGCTGAACGCGCCGCCCTGATGGCCCGGTCGCCACTGGCCGGTCGTTACGACAAGCCCGTGGATCGCGAATCAGCTTACGAAATGCTGCTGGCGCGCAAAGGCGCTTCGACGGACCCCGCGCAAAAACTGCCCGCCGAGGAGAAGTCAGAAGGCGGCTTCGCCGACATGGCCGGTGGTTTTCTGGGTGGACTGGCGGGGCAGGCGGTCAAGAGTGCGATGCGTCAGGCCGCAACCCAGATCGGTCGCGAGCTGGTGCGGGGATTGATGGGCTCGTTGTTGGGCGGTGGTAAAAAACGCCGTTAAAACCTTCGCCCACACGCTCATTCCGACGAACACCTTGCTGATCTCGCACCCACAAAAAAGCCCATTCAATGAATGGGCTTCTTCAGATCATGCCGGGCAGTCAGGTCAGGCCAGCGCTTTGGACGCCAGCCAGAACAACCCTGCCGACAGCGCGACCGTGGCGGGCAGGGTCAACACCCACGCCAGCAGAATGTTACGTACGGTGCCGCCTTGCAGGCCGCTTTTGTTCGCCACCATGGTCCCGGCCACGCCGGACGACAGGATGTGAGTGGTCGAAACCGGCAGGCTGAACACGTTGGCCAGCGCGATGGCGCTCGCGGTGGTGATCTGAGCGGACATGCCCTGCGCGTAGGTCATGCCTTGCTTGCCGATCTTCTCGCCGATGGTCAGCACCACACGTTTCCAGCCGACCATGGTGCCAATACCCAGCGCCAGAGCAACGGCGAAGATCACCCAGAACGGGGCGTATTCAGTGGTGGCGGTCAGGTCCTTGCGCAGCTTCTCCAGATCCGATTTTTCACGGGCATCCAGCGCCGGCAGCTTGCCGACCTTGCGCGCCGTGTCGTCCAGGCACAGCAGGTAACGACGCACTTCGATGCGACGCTCCGGTGCGAGGCTGTGGTAGTCATTGACGCCCTTGAGGTTGTTCAACAGCGCATCAATGGTCGGCTCGGTCTGCTCGGGGTTGCAGCTGAAGCGCTCAGGCAAGTCGCCCGCCGCTGATTTACCCAGTGCCAGGTACTCGCCCAGCGTCGCGTTGTTGCGCTGGTAAAACTGGCTCAGGTGCTGGGTCGCGTCGCGGGTGCGTTCGATCTGGTAGGTCGTGGTGCTCAGGTCCAGCACGAACTGCGCCGGGACGATACCGATGAGCACCAGCATGATCAGACCAATGCCTTTCTGGCCATCATTGGAACCGTGCACGAAGCTCACCGCCATCGCGGAAATCACCAGAACGAGGCGATTCCAGAATGGAGGGTGTTTTTTGTCATCGAGCTTGCGGCGTTGTTCCGGGGTCTTGTGCATCTTGGACAGGGGACGCCAGGCTTTGAGACCCAACAACACCAGACCTGCCACGATGAAACCGGCCAGTGGTGAAAACACCAGCGAAGCGCCGATGTCGATCGCTTTCTGCCAGTTCACGCCTTCGCCCAGCGGGATGTTGTTGATCAGCGCATTGGCCAGACCGACACCCAGAATCGAACCGATCAACGTGTGGGAGCTGGACGCCGGGATACCGAAGTACCAAGTGCCGAGGTTCCAGGTGATGGCCGCAGCCAGCAGCGAGAACACCATGGCCAGACCATGACCGGTGTTGACGTTGATCAATAACTCGACCGGCAGCAGATGGACGATGGCATATGCCACGCCGACGCCACCCAGGAGCACCCCGAGGAAATTGAACACGCCCGAGAAAAAGACTGCCAGATGGGGCGGCATGGCCTTGGTGTAAATGACTGTCGCCACCGCGTTGGCGGTGTCATGAAAGCCATTGATGAACTCGAAGGTGAGGACAAACGCCAGGGCGAGCAACAGGCTCACAATTACCCAAGCATCCAGTCCGCTGAATAGATCGATCATGGAAGGTTTTCTGACCCGGTCTTAAGGGGGCGGGATTATGACAGAAAAAAAACTGCGCGATAGGCGCGCGGATCATTGGTAGCAAACGGCAACCCAATTTCTGTCTCATCAGCCCGTTGACTTCCTGTCCGGAATGACGGTGCGAAGCACCCCTGAATCAGGGTCGAATCTATTAAGCCCGGTCTTTCAAGCAACAGCGGGTTCGCCGTCGGCTGCCTGGGTCAGCGACAGGCAAGCCACCTGCTCAAGGCTCTTCCTTGAGTTCTTCTTCCATCTTTTGCAGTTCTTGCTTGAAAGCCTGATCGAGCAGGCTCGCCCGTTTGCGCCACGGCTTGCGTTCTGGCTCGGGCTGAGCGGCGTATGTTGTGACTTCGCCGCCGTAAACTTCCTTGTAACGTTGTTCCTGGCGCTCTAATTCTGCGCGCAGTTCATCTTTGGTCACATTAATACCTGATCGGTTGAGTTTAATCCCGGTGCTGACGCCGAGTCTGAAAGTGTCGGGCCTGACGATCGCACTGTATCGGATCAGGAATAACCATCGGGCAGGAGCGCTGCGCAAGATGATTCACACTTCAAACAGGGGCGGCTACGTACACCGGAATGACAAAACTGTCGTAGCAACATTCTTTATTGATTGTCTGCAGGATGGCAAATGACCGTGGTATTGGCCTGCCGCCGCTGAACATTGCGATCGAATCGGGCAATGCCTGCGTGAGTTTGGATCCATGCCGAATGGGCGAGGGGATTAAACCACGCGATAGCGTTCCGGAGCTTCAATGCCGGTCACTATCGCGAAGATGCGCAGGCGAGTCAACTGTCGAGAGTGTCGCAGTCGAACATTGGAAGATTTATACCTTTTTTATGTACGAAGGTTCCTAAGTTACAGACTCGGGTTTACGTCAGAACTTTGTGAGTCAAATGTTTAACGCGACAGGCAGTTTTCTGGCGACGTAAATTCTCGGGTATGAAGGTGCGAATAGCAAATGTGTACTTATTCGGTTACAGATAATGCGGAGGGCGGAAACAAAACGGCCTTGCGGTTAGCAAGGCCGTGCCCGGGACTTCTCAGTGGGTACCTGACCAGTAATCCAAAGAAGCCTCATGGCAGGGTGAAAGGTATAAGCAACGGTGCGGCCGGTCAATTGCGATTATCGGCCACTCGTTCGATAATCGCCCAAAGCTCACTTGCCGTGGCTCTGGAAACAGGCGAGAGTGGCGGTCTACAAGGCTTCCGCGGCCACGACGAACGGTGTCAGCATGAACGACCAATTGCGTAATTCTTTCACGTCACTTGCGCCGCCGATTGTTGCGTCCCCTGCTAAAAGGATTCAGGCGCTCACCGGTGATCCGGACTTCATGACCTCGCTGGCGCGCGGGTTGGCCGTCATTCAAGCGTTCCAGGAGCGCAAGCGGCACCTGACCATCGCCCAGATCAGCCACCGCACGGAAATTCCCAGGGCCGCGGTCCGTCGTTGCCTGCACACACTGATCAAACTGGGTTACGCCACCACGGACGGGCGCACGTACTCGCTGCTGCCTAAAGTACTGACGCTCGGCCATGCGTATCTGTCGTCCACACCCCTGGCGGTTTCGTCGCAGCCGTATCTGGACCGCATGAGTGATCAGCTGCACGAAGCCTGCAACATGGCCACGCTGGAAGGCGACGACATTCTTTACATTGCGCGCTCGGCCACGACTCAGCGACTGATCTCCGTGGATCTGGCGGTGGGCGGGCGTTTGCCGGCTTACTGCACGTCCATGGGCAGGATTCTGCTGGCAGCGCTGGACGATGTGTCGTTGCAGGAATACCTCGCCCACGTGGATCTGCAACCCAAAACCAGTCGCACCTTGCGCACCCCCGAGGCCTTGCTCGAATGCCTGCAGCAAGTGCGGCAGCAGGGCTGGTGCATTGTCGATCAGGAACTGGAGCAGGGTTTGCGTTCCATTGCCGTGCCGGTCTACGACGCATCGGGTCAGGTGCTCGCGGCGCTTAATGTCAGCACCAGTGCAGGCCGAGTGGCGCGCAATGACCTGGAGCAGAAGTTTTTGCCGATCATGCTGAATGCCAGCCGTGACCTGAGCACGCAGCTGTTTACCTGACGGCTATAAAGCGGTGAGACCGTAGCTGGCTCCGGTCTCCACTAACCGTTCGGTGATCGAACACTTAGTCGGTTATCGGATTGTCCCGTCCTTTGCCCAGGCATAACCTCATTCTCAACGCCAAGCCGACAAGGGTATGGCAACCGAGTGTGAACCTGGAGCACCCCATGGCTGCAATTCTTTCCCTCCACGAGGCTGTGAAGCAGTTCGTCAACGATGGCGACATCGTTGCACTGGAAGGCTTTACCCACCTGATTCCTACAGCGGCTGGCCATGAACTCATCCGTCAGAAGAAGAAAGATCTGACGCTGGTGCGCATGACGCCCGATCTGATCTATGACCAGTTGATCGGCGCAGGCTGTGCGAAACGGCTGATTTTCTCGTGGGGCGGTAACCCCGGGGTTGGCTCGTTGCATCGGCTTCGTGATGCCGTCGAACGGCAATGGCCGCAGCCCATGGAGATTGAAGAACACAGCCACGCCGACCTCGCCAACGCGTACGTGGCGGGCGCGTCGGGCCTGCCGTTCGCGGTGCTGCGGGCGTATGCCGGTTCCGATCTGCCGAAGGTGAACCCGCTGATCAAATCCGTCACGTGCCCGTTCACCGGAGAAGTGCTGGCGGCGGTGCCCGCGGTACGCCCCGACGTCACGGTGATCCACGCGCAGAAAGCCGACCGCAAAGGCAACGTGCTGCTGTGGGGCATTCTCGGGGTACAGAAAGAGGCAGCGTTGGCGGCCAGACGCTGCATCGTCACGGTCGAGGAAATTGTCGATGACCTCGAGGCGCCGATGAACGCCTGCGTGCTGCCAACCTGGGCGCTGAGTGCCGTTTGCGTCGTGCCGGGCGGGGCGCATCCTTCCTACGCCCACGGTTACTACGAACGCGATAACCGTTTCTATCAGGCATGGGACGCCATCGCCCGCGACCGTGAGGCGTTTACCGACTGGATCGACGCATACATCCATGGCACCCGGGATTTCGGCGAGTTCAAGAACAAGCTGGCCCACGTGGCGGAGACTAACCAGTGAGCTATTCCACCAGCGAAATGATGACCGTCGCCGCCGCGCGCCGGTTGAAAAACGGCGCTGTGTGCTTTGTCGGCATCGGTCTGCCCTCGAAAGCGGCCAATCTGGCGCGCCTCACTTCCTCACCTGACGTCGTACTGATTTACGAATCAGGGCCAATCGGCGCGAAGCCAGACGTGCTGCCGCTGTCCATCGGTGACGGCGAGCTGGCGGAAACCGCTGACACCGTGGTGTCCACCAGCGAGATATTCCGTTACTGGCTGCAGGGCGGGCGTGTCGATGTCGGTTTTCTTGGCGCGGCCCAGGTCGACCGTTTCGGCAACATCAACACCACTGTCGTCGGCGATTATCACCACCCGAAGGTGCGCCTGCCGGGTGCGGGGGGCGCGCCGGAAATTGCAGGGTCGGCCAAAGAAGTGCTGATCATCCTCAAGCAGTCGCCACGGACATTCGTCAACACGCTGGACTTCCTGACCTCGGTCGGCCACGGCGAAGGGGGCGACTCCCGAAAACGCCTCGGCCTGCCGGGTGCCGGGCCGGTCGGCATCATCACCGACCTGTGCATCATGGAGCCGGAGGAGGGCACCCACGAATTCGTCGTGACCACGCTGCATCCCGGCGTGACCCGCGAGCAGGTGATCGCCGCCACCGGTTGGGACCTGCGCTTTGCCGACACGGTCGTGCAATCCGACGCGCCTACCGCGTACGAACTGACCGCGTTGCGTGATCTGGAGGCGCGGACCGCTGCCGCCCATGGCCAGGCCCCGGGAGAAGCATGATGCGCGACGTATTTATCTGCGACGCGATTCGCACCCCTATCGGCCGTTTTGGCGGCGCCCTAGCGACCGTTCGGGCGGATGACCTGGCCGCGTTGCCGATCAAGGCCCTGATGGCGCGCAACCCGTCGGTCAACTGGAATGAGCTCGACGAAGTATTTCTCGGCTGCGCCAATCAGGCCGGTGAAGACAACCGCAACGTCGCACGCATGGCGGCGCTGTTGGCCGGGTTGCCAGCCACTGTGCCGGGCGTGACCCTTAATCGCTTGTGCGCTTCAGGCATGGACGCGGTGGGTTCTGCGTTCCGTGCCATCGCCTGCGGTGAAATGGAGCTGGCCATTGCCGGCGGCGTCGAGTCCATGTCCCGCGCGCCGTTTGTGATGGGCAAGGCCGACACGGCATTCGGCCGCGGGCAGAAGCTGGAAGACACCACCCTGGGCTGGCGCTTCGTCAATCCGCACATGAAAGACCAGTACGGCGTTGAGAGCATGCCGCAGACCGGCGACAACGTCGCTGAGGATTTCGGCATCTCCCGGGAGGATCAGGACGCGTTTGCCCTGCGCAGCCAGCAGCGCACGGCCGCGGCTCAGGCCGCGGGCTTCTTCGTCGAGGAGATCGTGCCCGTGCGCATCGCCCACAAAAAAGGCGAGACCGTCGTCGACATCGACGAGCACCCCCGTGCCGACACCAGCCTTGAAGCGCTCGCCAAGCTGAAGCCGGTCAACGGGCCTGGCAAAACGGTCACGGCCGGCAACGCCGCAGGCCTGAACGACGGCGCGGCGGCGATGATTCTAGCGTCCGCCGAAGCCGTCAAGAAGCACGGCCTGACGCCGCGCGCTCGCGTGCTGGGGATGGCCAGTGCCGGCGTTGAGCCTCGCGTCATGGGCATCGGCCCGGTCCCGGCGGTGCGCAAGCTGGTGGCACGACTGGGTCTGGCGGTCAGTGATTTCGACGTCATCGAGCTCAACGAAGCGTTCGCCAGCCAAGGCCTGGCGGTCATGCGTGAGCTGGGCATCGCCGACGACTCGCCGAAGGTCAATCCCAATGGAGGCTCGATTTCGCTGGGACATCCGCTCGGCATGAGCGGCACGCGGCTGGTGCTGACGGCGTTGCATCAGCTGGAGAAAACCGGCGGCAGCAAAGCGCTGGCCACGATGTGCGTTGGCGTGGGGCAAGGCCTGGCCCTTGCGATAGCGCGCTAAACGACCTTCTTGGGAATCAACCACCCGAGTCATCGTTTGCCTCTGCGAAAGGGGCAACTTGCTGACTTGGGTGGTTGTCCTTGTGATGTCGAAACGTTACTGCTTAAGTCTAAATGTTGCAGGTTATGTCTTAGACTGGCTGACCTTACTAACACCTGGGGAGATAATAATGACAACGACTCACTACACCGGCGAAGAACGGCGCAAGCGGATCTTCGCCATCGTCGGGGCCTCATCGGGCAACCTCGTCGAATGGTTCGACTTCTACGTCTACGCCTTCTGCGCCATCTATTTCGCGCCTGCGTTTTTTCCTTCCGACGACCCGACCGTTCAACTGCTCAACACCGCGGGCGTCTTCGCCGCAGGCTTTCTGATGCGTCCCATCGGCGGCTGGCTGTTCGGTCGCGTGGCCGACAAGCACGGCCGCAAGAACTCGATGATGATTTCCGTGCTGATGATGTGCGCGGGCTCGCTGGTCATTGCCTGTCTGCCCACTTACGCGTCGATCGGTGCCTGGGCGCCGTTTCTGTTGTTGATGGCGCGCCTGTTCCAGGGCCTGTCGGTGGGCGGCGAATACGGCACCACGGCCACGTACATGAGCGAAGTCGCGTTGCGGGGGCAGCGCGGGTTTTTCGCTTCGTTTCAGTACGTGACGCTGATTGGCGGCCAGCTGTTGGCCGTGCTGACCGTGGTCATCCTGCAGCAGTTTCTCAGCGCCGATGAGCTCAAAGCCTACGGCTGGCGGATTCCATTCGTGGTCGGTGCGGTGGCGGCGGTGATTTCGCTGGTGCTGCGCCGGTCGCTGAAAGAAACCACCACCGCTGAAGTGCGTCAGAACAAGGACGCGGGCAGCATGTCTGCCCTGTTCCGCGATCACAAAGCGGCGTTCATCACCGTGCTGGGCTACACCGCCGGTGGCTCGCTGATTTTCTACACCTTCACCACGTACATGCAGAAATACCTGGTGAACACCGTGCACATGGATGCCAAGGTCGCGAGCTATATCATGACCGGCGCGCTGTTCCTGTACATGTGCATGCAGCCGGTGTTCGGCATGCTCGCCGACAAAATCGGCCGTCGCGCTTCGATGCTGTGGTTCGGCGGGCTGGGCACGCTGTGCACGGTGCCGCTGCTGCTGACCTTGAAAACCACCACCAGCCCGATCATCGCCTTCGTGCTGATCACCCTGGCCCTGGCGATCGTCAGTTTCTACACCTCCATCAGCGGCCTGGTGAAAGCCGAGATGTTCCCGGTTCAGGTTCGGGCGCTGGGCGTCGGCCTGGCCTATGCCGTGGCGAATGCGATTTTCGGCGGCTCGGCGGAATACGTGGCCTTGGGTCTTAAGAACATGGGCATGGAAAACACCTTCTACTGGTACGTGACTGCAATGATGGCGATTGCTTTCCTGTTCAGCCTGCGACTGCCGAAGAAGCCTGCTTACCTGCACGAAGATCACTGATCCCGGACCTTGGAGCCCGCGTCTTTGCACGGCGCGAGCTGTCCACGTTCATCACACTTATTCCACGTGTTTCACGGAGCGACTGCCATGGCGTTCGTACAACTCGAAGACGGTGAACTGCATTATCAAATCGACGGCCCGGAGTCTGCGCCGGTGCTGGTGCTGTCCAACTCGCTGGGCACTGACCTGCATATGTGGGACGCGCAGATTCCGGCGCTGAGCAAGTCATTCCGCGTCGTGCGTTACGACACCCGCGGCCACGGTCAGTCCCTCGTCACCCAAGGGCCTTACACCATCGAACAGCTGGGACGAGACGTGCTGGCGCTGCTTGATGCGTTGAAAATCGACCGCGCGCATTTCTGCGGATTGTCCATGGGAGGCCTCATCGGGCAGTGGCTGGGCATCCACGGCAACGACCGGCTGCACAAGCTGATTCTGTGCAACACCGCAGCAAAGATCGGCGATTCGGAAACGTGGGCGCCGCGCATTGCGCAGGTGGAGAAGGGCGGCAAACGGGCAATGACGGAGATGGGCGCTGGCGCCGTAGGGCGTTGGTTCACCCCCGGCTTTGTCAGCCAGCACCCCGATAAAGTCACGCCCATCACCGACGTGCTGGCGGCAACTTCTCCGCTGGGTTATGCCGCCTGCTGCGCTGCCGTTCGGGATGCGGATCTGCGCAAGGAAGTCGGTTCGATCACCGTGCCCACGCTGATCATCTGCGGCAGCCATGACGCCGTCACCACGGTGGCGGACGGGCACTTTCTGCAGAACCACATCCACGGCAGCGAACTCTCCGACTATTACGCCGCGCACCTGTCCAGCGTTGAACTGGGTGAAGTCTTTGCACTGCGTGTGACGGAGTTTTTGTTGGCGTAACCGCTGTGGCCTTTGCTTGAAACAGCCTGGAAAACAGGCAAAAAAAACCCACCAATCGGTGGGTTTTTTCATACGCGGCGTATCAGAACAAGCGGGTAGACGGCACATCACCCGCGGTTGGCTGACGCTCGCCGGTCGGGGTCTGTTCGTACCAGCCGCCGCCGAGAGCGCGGTACAGATTGACCTCGCTGTTCAGCTGCGACAGACGATCGGTAATCAACGACTGCTGCGCGCTGAACAACTGACGCTGGGCGTCGAGGAAGGTCAGGTTGCTGTCGATCCCGATGCGATAGCGACGCTCGGCCAGACGGTAGTAGTCCTGGTTGGCGTTGACGAAATCGGTCTGCGCCTTGAGCTGATCGGTGTAGGTCTTGCGCGCGGCCAGACCGTCGGAGACTTCCTGAAACGCCGTCTGAATCGCCTTCTCGTAGTTGGCGACGCCGATGTCTTTCTGGATCTTCGAGTAGTCGAGGCTCGCGCGCAAACTGCCCGCGTTGAAGATCGGCAGATTGATCGACGGCTCGAACAGCCACGTCCCCGAACCGCCTTTGAACAGACCGCTCAGGTCGCCGCTCGCCGTACCGGCACTGGCCGTGAGGCTGATGCTGGGGAAGAACGCGGCGCGTGCAGCGCCGATATTGGCGTTGGCGGCTTTCAGGTTGTATTCGGCCTGCAAGATATCCGGACGGCGTTGCAGCAGCTCAGAAGGCAGCCCCGGCGGCATTTCGTTGAGCATGTCAGCGCTCAACGGCTTGGACGCGGGCAGGTTGGCCGGCAGACTGGTGCCCAACAACAGCACCAGATTGTTTTCGTCCTGGGCGACCAGTCGCTGGTACTGGGCCAGCTTGACGCGGGCGCTCTCTACGGAGGTGCGCGATTGCGCCAGATCCAGTGCCGAAGCCACACCCACTTCGCTGCTGCGAGAGGTCAGACGCAGGCTTTCCTCGAAGGCGCCCAGGGTGTCCTGGGTCAGCTTCAACAGCTCTTTGTCCGCTTCCCACGTCAGATAGGCGTTGGCCACGTTGGCCACCAGACTGATCTGCGTGCTGCGTCGGCCTTCTTCACCGGCGAAGTAGGTTTGCAGCGCCTGCTCACTGAGGCTGCGCACTCGTCCGAACAGATCCAGCTCATAGGAACTGATGCCCAGACCCACCGAATACTGACTGGTGATACCGGACTCGCCCGTTTGCGACAGGTCGCCCGGCACGCGCTGACGCGTGCCGGTGCCCGAGGCTGCAACAGCCGGGAACAGGTCCGCACGTTGAATGCGGTACTGCGCGCGGTAGGCGTCGATGTTCAGCACGGCGACGCGCAGGTCACGGTTGTTCTGCAGCGACGTCTGAATCAGCTGCTGCAGCGCCGGGTCATGGAAAAACTGACGCCAGCCTTGCTCGGCCGCCGCCTGATTCGCCGCCTGGGCCGGCGAGTATGCCGGACCTTGCGGGAACTGAGCCGGCACCGGTGCGGCGGGCTGCTTGTAATCGGGGATCAACGAGCAGCCGCCGAGAATGAACGCGGTGACCGCCAGCGAGATCAGGGACTTGCTCATTGGCCAGCCTCATCGTGTGGAGTGTGTTTCTGTTTGCCTTTGAACAGCGAAGATATCGAAACGAAGAACAACGGTACCCAGAAGATCGCCAGGATAACCGCGGTGATCATACCGCCGATTACGCCCGTACCGATTGAATGCTGGCTACCGGCACCGGCGCCCGAGGAAATCGCCAGCGGAACCACACCGAGAATGAACGCCATGGACGTCATCACGATGGGCCGCAGACGCATCCGGCAGGCTTCGATGGTTGCGTCGACGATGCCCTTGCCCTGTTCATGCAGCTCCTTGGCGAACTCGACGATCAGAATAGCGTTTTTCGCTGCCAGACCCACCGTCACCAAGAGACCTACCTGGAAGAACACGTCATTGGACAGGCCACGCAGGCTCGTCGCGATCAGCGCACCGATAACCCCAAGCGGGATGACCAGCAACACCGCGATCGGAATCGACCAGCTTTCGTACAGCGCCGCCAGACACAGGAACACGATCAGAATGGACAGTGCGTACAGCGCGGGCGCCTGAGAACCGGACAGACGCTCTTCATAGGACAGACCCGTCCAGGAAAGACCCACGCCGGCCGGCAACTTCTTCGCCAATTGCTCGACCTCGGCCATCGCCTCACCGGTGCTGTAACCCGGCGCCGGAGTACCCAGTACTTCCTCGGCCGGTACACCGTTGTAACGGGACAGCTTCGGCGAACCGAACACCCACTCGCCGGTGGCGAACGAGGCAAACGGCACCATCTCGCCAGCGGTGTTGCGCACGTACCACTTCTTCAAGTCTTCCGGCTTCATCCGCGCACTGGCATCGCCCTGCACGTACACCTTCTTGACCCGACCGCGGTCGATGAAGTCGTTGACGTAGTTGCCACCCATGGCGATGGACAGCGTGGTGTTGATGTCCGACAGGCTCAGGCCCAGGGCCTGCGCACGCTCGTCATCGATAACCAGTTGGTATTGCGGCTCATCGTTAAGACCGTTCGGACGCACGCCCGCCAGAATCTTGCTCTGTGCCGCCATGCCCAACAGCTGGTTACGCGCTTCCATCAGCTTGGCGTGACCCACGCCGCCCTGATCCTGCAAGTACACGTCGAAACCGGTGGCGTTACCCAGTTCCAGTACCGCAGGCGGTACGACCGCAAAGGTCATTGCGTCGCGGAAACCGAAGAAGTGCTGCTGCGCCCGTTTGGCCAGCTCGAAAACACTGTTGGAGGCATCACGATCGCCCCACGGTTTCAGCATGATGAACGCCAAACCGGAACTCTGACCGCGACCGGCAAAGTTGAAGCCGTTAACGGTGAACACCGAGTTGACCGCGCCGGATTCTTCTTCCAGCAGGTACTTACGCATGTTGTCGATGACGGTCTGCGTACGTTCAGCCGAGGAGCCTGGAGGCGTCTGCACCTGCGCGAAAATCACGCCCTGGTCTTCTTCCGGCAGGAACGCGCTCGGAATGCGGGTGAACATCCAGATGGTGCCGCAGACGATCAGCGCGTAAACGATGAAGGCCGGAATCTTGTGCTTGAGCATGTTGCCGACGCCGCGCTCGTAGCTCACTACGCTGCGGTCGAAGGTGCGGTTGAACCAGCCAAAGAATCCACGTTTCGGCTGCCCGTGCTTCTCGTGATCGATCGGCTTGAGCAGGGTGGAGCACAGCGCCGGGGTGAAGATCAGCGCGACCAGTACCGAAAGTGCCATCGCCGAAACAATGGTGATCGAGAACTGCCGGTAGATCACACCCGTAGACCCGCCGAAGAACGCCATTGGCAGCAGAACCGCACACAGGACGAGTGCGATACCGACCAGTGCACCCTGGATCTGCTCCATGGATTTGATCGTGGCGTCCCGCGGCGAAAGTTTGTCCTCCGCCATCACCCGCTCGACGTTTTCCACCACAACGATGGCATCGTCCACCAGCAAGCCGATGGCAAGGATCACCCCGAACATGGTCAGCGTGTTGATGGTGAAACCGGCAGCAGCAAGGATCCCGAACGTACCCAGCAATACCACCGGCACGGTCATCGTGGTGATGATGGTGGCGCGGAAGTTCTGCAGGAACAGGTACATCACCAGGAACACCAGGATGATCGCTTCACCCAGGGTGTGTACCACGCCGGTGATGGATTCCTGAACCACTGGCGTGGTGTCGTACGGGTAAACCACTTTCATGCCAGGCGGAAAGAACGGCTCCAGCTGGGAGATCGTGGCGCGGATCGCCTTGGCGGTGTCCAGCGCGTTGGCACCGGTCGCCAACTTGATCGCCAGACCGGAGGCCGGCTTGCCGTTGAACTGCGCGTCAATGCTGTAGTTCTCGCCACCCAGACCGACTTTGGCGACATCCTTAAGGCGAACCTGCGAACCATCCTGATTGACCTTCAGCAGAATGTTGCCGAACTGCTCGGCGGTCTGCAGACGGGTTTTACCGATGATCGTGGCGTTCAGCTGCTGACCCTTGAGCGCAGGCAAACCGCCAATCTGGCCGGAAGACACCTGAACGTTCTGGGCAGTGATGGCCGTTTTAACGTCGACCGGGGTCAGCTGGAAGTTGTTCAGCTTGGCCGGGTCGAGCCAGATACGCATGGCGTACTGGGCACCGAAGACCTGGAAGTCACCCACACCGGAGGTACGGGAGATCGGGTCCTGCATGTTCGACACGATGTAGTTGGACAAGTCTTCCTTGCCCATGCTGCCGTCTTCGGACACCAGACCGACGACCATCAGGAAGTTCTTCACCGCCTTGGTTACACGGATACCCTGTTGCTGCACCTCTTGCGGCAGCAGCGGGGTGGCCAGGTTGAGCTTGTTCTGCACCTGAACCTGAGCGATGTCCGGGTTGGTACCCTGGTTGAACGTCGCGGTGATGGTCATGCTGCCGTCGGAGTTACTTTCCGAGGACACATAACGCAGGTTGTCGATGCCGTTGAGCTGCTGCTCGATCACCTGAACCACGGTGTCCTGCACGGTCTGCGCGTTGGCACCCGGGTAGGTCACGGCGATCGCGATGGCCGGCGGTGCAATGGCCGGGTATTGGTTGATCGGTAGCTTGAGGATCGACAGCGTCCCCACCAGCATGATCACGAGGGCAATTACCCACGCGAAGATCGGCCGGTCGATAAAAAATTTCGACATGAATTACTCCCCTTTGCTGCCTGCGGCTTTATCAGTTGCCGGGGCAGTTGCCGGGTTAGCTGCGTTGACGTTGGTGGCTTCGGCCACTTTCACTTCAGCGCCTGGCTTGACGTATTGCAGCCCTTCGGTAATCACGCGATCACCTGCGTTCAGGCCCTTTTCAACCAACCAGTCGCTGCCGATGGTGCGGTTGGCAACCAGCGTGCGGGACTCGACCTTGTTGTCGGCGTTCACCACCAATGCGGTTGGCGTGCCTTTCAGATCACGGGTGATGCCTTGCTGTGGAACCAGGATCGCGTTCTCGGCCACGCCCGATTGCAGTCGTGCATGCACGAACATGCCCGGCAACAGAGTGTGATCCGGGTTCGGGAACACGGCGCGCAGCGTCACGGAACCGGTGGTCTGGTCGACCGACACTTCGGAGAACTCAAGCTTGCCTTCGATGGGGTAGAGGCTGCCGTCTTCCAGTACCAGCTTGACCTTCGCGGAGTTCTCGCCGGCTTTCTGCAGCTTGCCGCTTTCCAGTTCGCGACGCAGCTTGAGCATCTCGGCCGAAGACTGGATCACGTCGACGTAAATCGGGTCGAGCTGCTGAATGGTGGCCATCGCATCGGCCTGGCCGTTGCTGACCAGCGCACCTTCCGTCACCAGCGAGCGACCGATGCGGCCGGAGATCGGCGCATAGACCTTGGTGTAGCGCAGGTTGATCTCCGCTGTCTGCACCGCCGCCTTCGCTTCACGAGCCGAACCCACCGCCGTGTCGTATTCCTGACGGCTGACGGCTTGCTCGTTGATCAGCTGCTTATAGCGGCCAGCGAGGGAGTTGGAGGATTCGTAGGTCGCTTTGGCGCTGTCCAGGGTGGCCTGGTAAATCGCCGGGTCGATCTGATAGAGCTGCTGACCGGCTTTGACGTCCGCACCTTCAGTAAACAGGCGCTTGAGAATGATGCCGTTCACTTGCGGACGCACTTCGGCGATACGGAACGCAGTGGTCCGACCGGGAAGTTCAGAGGTGAGGGTGTAGGCCTGGGTTTTCAGAGTAACGACGCCGACCTGAGGGGGCGGTGGTGCTGCGGCCGCTTCTTCCTTCTTGCTGCATCCGGAGAGCAGCGATGCCAGGGCGACGGCAGTGACCAGTACGGTAACAGCTGGCTTGAATTGCATGAAGATCCTCGGGTCAGGAGCCTGAACTCATGGGTAGTGGAAAGAGGGCGGGAAAGTATTCCAGCTAGATAAGTAGGATGCTAATGAATATACTTACATTCACGGTTGTTTGTAAACACCCACGAGTGCGACACTCCAACGCACCGAGGGTATCGATTGTAGGTCCGGGACAAGGCATTACAAAGGCCGCCCGACGTGCTGTGCAGGCCACTCGACCAGAGCGCCTGAGGCACTTTCATTGAGGTTTTTACTGCCATGGTTCGACGCACGAAAGAAGAAGCCCAGGAAACGCGCAAGCAGATCCTCGAAGCTGCCGAGCAGGCTTTCTACGATCGAGGGGTCTCCCGCACGACGCTTGCCGATATTGCGGCCTTGGCTGGCGTGACCCGCGGCGCGATCTATTGGCATTTCAGCAACAAGGCCGATCTGGTCCAGGCCATGCTCGACAGCCTGCATGAGCCTCTGGAAGAGATGGCGAGGGCGAGCGAAAGCGAAGATGAAGTAGACCCGCTGGGATGGACGCGCAAGCTTCTCATTCATTTGTTTCAGCAAGTTGCCAGCGATCCTAAAACCCGTCGCATCAATGAAATTCTGTTCCATAAATTCGAATTTACCGACGAAATGTGTGACATGCGGCAACAACGGCAATTTGTCTGGCTTGACGCCAACGAGCGGATTGCGCTGGCGCTCAGTAATGCTTCCCGGCAAGGCCAGCTCCCCGCTGACCTCAATCCGCAGCGCGCTGCGATCTGCCTGCATGCTTATATCCACGGCATCATCGGCCAGTGGCTGCTGGTGCCGGAAAGCTTCCCGCTGCATGACGACGCCGAGCGTCTGGTCGATGGCATTCTCGACATGCTCCGCTTCAGCCCGGCGTTACGCGATACCACGTCGGCCTAAATGGCGTTTGGCCTGTATCTATACCGCGCCTGACCTTCGCTGAAAAGGCGGTTTACCTTCGCTTTACTCAGCGAAACCGGTGATTCAGCGCTCATTCAGGTCCGGGTACTCATTGAAGTGCCGAATGCTGCCCTATCGCAATCTCCCGTCTACGCTTGGCCCATAACCAATAAGAGTGGGGGCGAAGCGATGGCAGTCGTGTCAAAAAACGCATGCAGCAGGCTACTGATGGGTGTGCTCGCTGCCTTGTGCATCGGGCAGGGCTGGGCAGCAGGCGACGAAGCCGAGGAAGCGGCAGCGGCCAAGGGACTGCTGGAAAAAGCCGTTGCCCGGTATCGCGTCCAGGGAGACAAAGCGCTGGCCGAGTACAGCCGCCAGGGCGAGTTTGTTGATGGCGAGCGTTATGTTTTCGTCACCGATACCAAAGGCATCATGCTTGCAAGTGGCGGGCCATCGGTCGCGTTAATCGGCCGAGATGTGTCGTCCGTGCTTGATCCTGAGTTGCAGAAAACCTTCAGGCAGGTGCTGCAAACCCCGGAAAGCGCCGGCGTTCAGCAGGCCGAATATCGCTGGCAGAACTGGCGCGACGGCAAGGTCGAGCGCAAGCGGGTGTATTTCCAGCGCATCGGCGATCGAGTGTTGGCTGTCGGTTATTACTTGCCCCGTGCTTCGCCGGAGCAGGCGAGGGCGTTGCTCGACAAAGCTTCCAAGGCGCTGGACCAGGATAAAGACGGCACCCTCCATGCGATCAATGACCTCAAGGGCGGGTTTCTGCAAGACGATCTGTATGTCTTCGTGGTGAACGTTGAGACCAGACGCTACGTGGCCCACGGCACCAATCTGCGGCTGGTGAACACCGACTTCAGCAAGGTCAAGGATCCGGAAGGCAAACCGGTTGGCATTCCAATGCTCGAGCTGATCAAGAAGCAGCCCGAAGGCGAGTACGAATACCGCTGGCGCAATCCGGTCACCAGCAAGATCGAACATAAGCACGCTTACGTGCGCAAGGTCGGTGAATTCCTGGTGGCGGTGGGTTACTACAGCGGCTGATCGGTCTGGCAGGCTCGTTTATCGGTCCTTGTCGTCCCGCCCGCGCAGCAGGTTATTGGGCATTGCCAGCGCAGCTGACAGACCCAGTAGCGACACCGCCGCGCTGGCCATCAACAGATGCTGGAAGGTCATCGACAGTTGCCCGCGCAGCAATTCAAGGGCCGGGCCGCTGGCGGTATGCAGACTGTCCATCAGCACATTGCCCGAGCCCTCGCCCGGGATCGAACCGCCGCCGACCTGGGCGATGCCGGAACCGGCGAGCATCGCCAGCAGCAGCGCCGACATGGTCGCCACACCGACCGCGCCGCCCAGGGAACGAAACAGGTTGGTCGTGCTGGTCGCCACGCCCATGTCTTTGACCTCCACCGAGTTCTGTGTGCCCACCAGCGACGTCGGGAATTGCATGCCGCTGGCAATGCCGGTCAGGACCATGAACAGGCTGGTCAGAATGACCGACTGAGGTGGCGTGAAGGCGATGCCGAGGATCGCCAGCGGCATCAACGCTGCGCCAGTGAGGATGATTGGCTTGTAGCGGCCCGTCAGCGATGTGCGGCGGCCGCCGAAGTACGCGCCTATGGGCATGCCGATGGCCAATGGCATCAGGTGCAACGCCGCGCTGTCGGCACCTGCGCCGGTGACGGTCTGAAAACGCAGCGGCAGCAGTACGATCAGCGAGATGGCCTGAAAGCTGGTGAAGAAAATAGTGCACCAGCAGAGCACTGCGCTGCGATTGGCGAACAGGTGCATGGGCAGTAATGGTTCGCGGGTGCGCCGTTCGTACAACACAAAAATCACCAGCGCGAGCAGCGCGACCGACAATTGCATGACCACCGAATCATCGCGCCAGCCGTGGCCCTGACCGATTTCGGTAATGCCCAGCAGCAAGGCGGTCAGGCCGATGATCATCAACACCGTACCCAGGTAGTCGATCACCGGTTTGCGTTGAGGGATCGGCAGGCCAACCAGCGTTTTGCGCGCGACCCACCATGCAGCCAGCCCCAGTGGCAAGTTGATGATGAACACCCATCGCCACGACAGGTACTCGGTCATGAAGCCGCCGAGCACCGGCCCGGCCACGCTCGCCGCTGCGTACATCCCGCTGAAGTAACCCTGATAGCGACCGCGCTCCCGGGGCGGGACGATGTCGCCGATGATCGCCTGGCTCACGGAGACCATGCCGCCGGCGCCGATGCCTTGCAGCACTCGCGCCAGCACCAGTTGTTCCATGCTCTGGGCCATGGCGCAGAACAGCGAGGCCAGGGTAAACGTCGCCAGCCCGAACAGCATCAAGCGGCGCCGACCGTACAAGTCCCCCAGCTTGCCGTAAATCGGCACGGCCACGGTCAGCGCGACCATGTAGGCGGAAATCACCCAGGCGAGCAGGTCGAAATCCTGGAATTGGGCTGAGATGGCCGGCATCGAGACCGCAACAATGGTCTGATCCAGCGCACTGAGGAAGACGGCCATCATCAGCGCAAACAGAATGCTGCGGATGTCCGGACGGGGTTGATTGAGGCTCGTCACAGAAGGGACTCGACTGGCAGATTGACCCGCTGAACACCCGCAGGAATTTTTGCCAAGTCTAGTCCGTTAGCTTGCTAATCGATAGCAGGCTGCGGGGTTTTTAAGCGTCGGATTGACCGGCGTTTGCCGTCAACGCAGGGCGCTGAACGTCGCATCCGTAGGGACGCAATGCCCCATCGTGCAGACCACCGCCATGCGGGGCGTTTGCCGCATTTGTTCGATTCGGTAAGCACCTGCGACATACAGGCTCAATACGGCAGTAACGGCGACGACATAAACACACTGTCTTTTTATTGTGGTTCTCATGACATTTGCCTCGATCCGGTAGGACATCTGGTTCAGAGCGGACACTGTCAGTGTAGGTCGCTTACGGCGAGTTGGCCGGGCGAGGGGGGATTGAATGTTTGTATCAGGCGGGCCATGGAGGAAGAGCGAGCATTGCGCCGCTCAGCCGATGCGCCTTTCTGCCGCCTGCAGCGACAGCCAGTCCAGCAGATCCTGCAGTGGGGAAGGGATGCTGGCGCCTCTGGGATGCACGAAGTAATACGCCGCGCCGGTCCGCACTCTCAGCTCGAACGGCATGACCAGCCGCCCGGCGCTCAGGTCTTCGCCGATCAGCGACCAGTCGCCGATGGCAACGCCGGACCCTTGAGACGCGACGGTCATCGCCAGGTCCATCGTGTCGAAGTGCTGGCCCTGCTCGACATTGCTCAGCTTCGCCCTGGCGGCTTTCAGCCACAGCGTCCAGTCCCGCTCGTCGAGGGTGGGGTGCAGGAGCATGTGCCGTTCCAGATCGGCGAGGCGGGAGAGGGGATTGCTGAATGGCAGTGATGGCGAGCACACCGGCGTGAGTTGTTCGTCGAAAAGGTGCTGCACGTGGGTGAAATCACCTGGGTGTGCGCCGAACACCACGGCGGCATCGAAATCCTCCCGGCGAAAATCCACGGTGTGGGCGCTGGTCGTGGTCAGACGCACCGGCACGTCAGGCCGCTCTTTCTGCCACTGCATGAGGCGCGGCAATAACCAGCGGCTGATGCAGGTCGGCGCCTTGATCTGTAGCGCCCTCGGTTTGGCATCGACCTGATCCAGCGCTTCTTCGATCAGGCTGAACACCTGTTCGATGCGCGGCAGCAATTCACGGCCCTGGGCGGTCAGGTTCAAGCCCCGGGCCTGACGATTGAACAGGCGATAGCCCAGATGAGCTTCCAGTCCGGAAATCTGCCGACTGACTGCGCCTTGGGTGATATGCAGCGCCTCGGCAGCCCGAGTGAAGTTGCAGCACTTCGCGGTGATCAGGAACGTGTGCAGGGCGGGCAGGGGCGGAAGGCGTTTCATCGGCAGGATGAGCCATGATCTGAGGACATGGCTAAGCATGACATTTTTTGCGTTGTGGTCGATACGGTCGCGCCGCTTCAATGGTCGCCTGCTGATCCTGGCAAATGGGCGGGCAGCGTCGGGCAAGACTTAACAAGGGGCAGATACATGGCGACGTGCGGGGAAGTGCTGGTCAGGTTGCTGGAAGGTTATGGGGTCGAGCGAGTGTTCGGGATTCCGGGCGTGCACACGGTCGAGCTTTACCGGGGACTGGCGGGTTCGTCGATAACCCACATCACTCCGCGTCATGAGCAGGGTGCAGGCTTTATGGCAGACGGTTATGCGCGCACGCGAGGCAAGCCCGGCGTGTGCTTCATCATCACCGGGCCCGGCATGACCAACATCACCACGGCGATGGGTCAGGCGTATGGGGACTCGATCCCGATGCTGGTGATTTCCAGCGTACAGTCGCGCAGCCAGTTGGGCGGCGGTCGCGGCAAGCTGCATGAGCTGCCGTCCCAGAGCGCACTGGTCGCTGGCGTCGCGGCGTTCTCCCACACGCTGATGTCAGCGGCTGAATTGCCGTCAATGCTGGCCCGGGCCTTTGCGGTGTTTCAAGCGGCGCGGCCGCGCCCCGTGCATATCGAGATCCCGCTGGACGTGCTGGTGGAAAATGCCGACGCCCTGGTGAATAGCCAATCCGTATCGGTGACCCGCGCGGGGCCGGCGCCTGCAGCGATTCGGCAGATGGCGACTTTGTTGGCCACGGCGCAACGGCCGTTGATTCTGGCCGGAGGCGGCGCCATTGACGCCGCCCCGGCGCTGACGCGTCTGGCGGAACGGCTGGACGCGCCGGTCGCGCTGACCATTAACGCCAAAGGCATGCTGCCGGGCGATCACCCACTTCTGATCGGCTCGACGCAATCCCTCGACGCCACCCGCGAGGTCATTGAAAACGCCGACGTGGTGCTGGCCATCGGTACTGAACTGGCCGAGACCGATTACGACATCACCTTTCAGGGCCACTTCAAGATACCGGGCGCGTTGCTGCGCATCGACATCGACCCTGATCAGACCGTGCGCAACTTCCCGCCGACCCTCGGGCTGGTGTCCGACGCTCAATACGCTGCCGAGGCTTTGATGGACGCGTTGGCCAACGAAGTGCTGGCGCCACGCAGCGGAGATTGGGGGCATGCGCGAGTCGCTGCGCTGAGGAAGCGTCTTGGGGCGGGCTGGGACGACGCCACCCGTGCGCAGACCCTGTTCCTGAGGACGGTGCTCGAAGCACTGCCGGAGGCCGTGATCGTGGGCGACTCTACCCAGCCCGTCTACACCGGCAACTTGACCCTCGACCTCGACAAGCCCCGCCGCTGGTTCAACTCCTCCACCGGTTACGGAACACTTGGCTACGCCTTGCCCGCCGCCGTGGGTGCATGGCTGGGCATTCAAGACGCGGGTGCATCCAACCCGGTGGTGTGTCTTATTGGCGACGGCGGCCTGCAGTTCACCCTGTCCGAACTGGCGAGTGCGGTGGAGGCGCGGACGCCCATCGTCGTGCTGTTGTGGAATAACCAGGGCTACGAAGAAATCAAAAAGTACATGGTCAACCGCGCCATTGAACCCATCGGCGTCGACATCTACACGCCTGATTTCATCGGGGTGGCCATGGCACTGGGATGCGCCGCGGAAGCGGTTGGCAGCGTTGAGCAACTGACGGCGGCCTTGAACTCAGCCGGCCAGCGTGACGGCCCGACCTTGATCGAGGTCGACCAAAAGCGCTGGATGAGCAGCCTCGGCTGATGTTTCAGATCAACTGATCAGCGTGTTTCAGACCGTGCTGCGCAGGCGTGCCAGGTCCCGCAACGGTGGCGCGCCGAACAGGCGGCTGTACTCGCGGCTGAACTGCGAAGCGCTTTCGTAGCCGACCCGGTAACCGGCGGCCGACGCCTCCAGGCCGTCCGCCAGCATCAATCGCCGGGCCTCCTGCAGTCGCAGCTGTTTCTGGTATTGCAGCGGGCTCATGGCGGTGACGGACTTGAAACGGTGGTGCAGCGTCGAGACGCTCAGGTTCACCTCCTTCGCCAGATCTTCAATCCGCAGCGGCTCCTGGAAATGGTCGTTGAGCCATTTGATCGCTTGGGTGACGCGATGGGTCTGGCAGTTGGAGATGGCGATTTCGTACAGCCGGTGCCCTTCGCTCCCACGCAGGAGTCGGTAAAGAATCTCCCGGTTGATCAGCGGTGCGAGCATGGGAATGTCTTTCGGCGTGTCCAGCAGGCGGATCAGGCGGATGACGGCGTCGAGCAGCTGTGAGTCGATCCGCTCGACGTACATGCCGCGCCCGCTGTGACGCGTCGGCACGCTCATCGGTCCGGCCTCGGCGATCAGCGCGTTGATTTCCACCGGGTCGATTTCCAGGCGCAGGGCCAGATGCGGTTCTTCCGGCGTCGCGTAAATCACCTTGCCGCTGATGGGCAACGCCACCGACAGCACCAGGTAATTGAGCGGGTCGTAGGTGTACAGCTCGCCGCCCAGCGTCACGTCCTTGCGGCCCTGAGCCATGATGCACAGCGCCGGTTGTACCAAGCCGGGCACCGATTGCGACGGCCTATCGTGGCGAACCATGAACAGCGACTTGATCACCGTCTGGAAACTGCCATCGGCGGGGGCATGCCGGCGGATCAGTTCTGCCAGCTCGGCGCGCTGCTGCGTCATCTGCGCACTCAGCTCGGCAACAGGTCGAGCATCCGGGGCGGACGGCGCAAGAGCGGATAGCGACATGGGGAATTCCTCTGACAGGGCATTGATGCAGCACAGCTTATTTTTGGGCAAGCGCAAGCGTTAGGCGAATCCTGCCGGATGCTTGCCTGATTCTGTTACCGAGGTGTTGCGATGCCATGAATGGGCCCTGTTCGTTTGAGATCATTGCTCGAAAGTCCATGGTAATCACGAGGCGCAGCGTCGAGGTCGGCTCTTGCTGTGAAGCTGTCGGCGCAGAATCAGGCAATAACGTGGCAGTAATCGGCTACCGTTGGGCGTGCTTTCGCCCCTAACCTTCACTTTCAGCCGCAGCCTGCTTCCCGGATAAACGGTCCCGGAGCACGGCTCGTCTGCTAAAGACACGCACGCAAAAAAGAAGGAGCGCCGAGCATGCCAAACACTTCAGTCGTGAGCCATTGGGTCTCCGTCCGCGCCCGCCCCGGACACAGTACGCAACTGGGCGCCCGCTTGAGCAGCCTGATCAGCCCGTCCGCTGCGGCGTCGGGTTGCCTGCACTTTGCGCTGCAGAAATCCCTGACCGACGAAGATCTATGGGTCATCACCGGCACCTGGGCCGATCCCTCCGCGATGAACGACTGGTTCGCCGCCCCCGAGCTCAACCTTTTTTCCGAACTGCTGACCGAGATGCTGGTGACGAGCCTGGATTTTCAAACGTTTGCCACCGTGACGACGGTTCAGGCACAGATGGCTCATGTCTCTGTGGATGCTCGCCTGGCGGGCTAGTGGGTTCAGTGCTGGTGCTCACTTGGCTCAGCCTATAAGGGCCTGCAAAGAAAACCTTTCGAGAGTTAGAACGCCTGCGTTTAAAATCCCGGCCTCATTTTCAAGGCAAGGCGTCGAACCATGGCACGCAAAGAATTCCAGCATCACGAAGCCGTTTCTGCAGCCGTTCCCGGTGACGACGGCTACAGCGCCGCCATTGCCGTCAAGGCCAGGGTCATGGGCGGCGCGCCGACTTTTCACCGCGTGCTGGCCGAGCAGAAATTCCCTACCGCGCTCGCCGCTGACGACGCCGCTGTGAAAGAGCTGGAGCGGCTCGCCGACGTCACGCAAGAGGGCGAACTGGTATTCGCCCGGGATTGATCAGACTTTCGGCCGGTACATCTTGAACAGCGACTCTGCGCTCAGCTGAAAATAGTCGGCCGGGCCGCCGCCGCGCAGGATGGGCTCGCCGGCTGCGGTGTCATAGACACCTTCCTTCAGCAGCCGCTTGGCAATGTGCACGGCCACCACTTCCCCCAGAATCAGCCAGCTCGGCACGACTTCCTTGTCGGCGCGTTGCAGCTGGATGATCTGCGTCACTTTGCATTCGAACGAAACCGGCGTCTCTTTGACCCTCGGGACGGAAACGATGCGCGACGGTTCTGCCGTCAGGCCCGCGAGTTCGAACTCGCTCACATCCGCCGGCACTGCCGCGCAACTCATGTTCATCTGCTCGGCCAGGCTGCGCGTGGCAAGGTTCCAGACGAATTCGCCGGTCTGTTCGATATTGTTCAGGCTGTCTTTGCGGCCGATGCTGCAGAACCCGATGATCGGCGGCACATAGTTGAAGGCGTTGAAGAAACTGTAGGGCGCCAGGTTCAGCTTGCCTTCTGCGTCCTGGGACGAGATCCAGCCTATCGGGCGTGGGCCCACGATGGCGTTGAACGGGTCGTGGGGCAGTCCGTGACCCTTGGACGGTTCGTAGAAATGTATATCGTCTGACATGGTGTGTTCCTGAATGGTGTTGTGCCGGCGTATCGGCCACGGTGTGCGCGTGCACGGGGTGCGGGCCGACATAGTGCAAGGCATTGAATAAGGATTCCAGCAGCCTCCAAACCCCGGGCAAAAAAAAGCCCGACACGCGTCGGGCTACAAAGGGAGTTCAGGAGGTGGAACATGAAGCGGTTGGACGTGAAGCAGGCAACGTGATGCGGGCAACTTAGCTGACGCGGTTGGCACCGACGTGATCAGCGCCGTCTGCGGCCAGACGATTGGCGCCGACGTGATCAGCACCATCTGCGGCCTGGCGATTGGCACCCACGTGGTCAGCGCCGTGAGCGGCGAGACGATTGGCGCCAACATGGTCAGAACCGTCGGAGGCCTGACGGTAAGAACCGGTGTGCGATGCGTTTGTATGAGAAGAACCGCCTTCTGCTACTACAGTGCCGTTAAATGCAGAGTGCTGTTCGGACACAGGCAGAGCAAATGCGCTCGATGCCAGAATTGACAGACTAAGACCAAAGATAATATTTGAAGTTTTCATGAGTGTTGCTCCAGTAAGTTCAATAATTTTTTCAACTTGGGAATGGAGCCAATTTTACGCGCGTGCAGATTAAGTTGAAGTTAACGCTATTGCTATCGACCATCGCTAAAAATGATAGTTGGCTGGAATGCCCGGTTTTAAAGCGTTGTCGGGAGATTTGCGCTGGGATGGGGCAATTTTCACGAGCGGCGGCGAATTTGCCTGTTGACTAGAGTGGTAAATATTGCTAGCGCGTTAGCGGCTAGAAGGGGCCAAGGGATGACATCGAATGGAATCGCGGCGAGTGCAACCTGCTTCGTTGCTGGCAAGATTCCGGCATGCGCCCAGTCACACCAGGGGTTTCAGGTTTTGTAGTGGACAAAATTAAGCCCGGCATAAAGCCGGGCTGAGAGAACGACAGGGGTGATCAGCTCAGGCGATTTGCACCAACATGGTCCGAGCCGTCAGCTGCGAGGCGGTTGGCACCTACGTGGTCGGCACCGTCAGCAGCCAGACGGTTGGCACCTACATGATCCGCACCGTCAGCAGCGAGGCGGTTTGCGCCTACATGGTCGGCACCGTCAGCAGCGAGGCGGTTGGCACCTACATGGTCGGCACCGTCAGCAGCGAGACGGTTTGCACCTACATGGTCGGCACCGTCAGCAGCGAGGCGGTTTGCACCTACATGGTCGGCACCGTCAGCAGCGAGGCGGTTGGCACCGACGTGGTCCGAACCGTCAGCAGCAACGCGCCCGATGTTAGTGTGGGACGAGCCGTTTTCTGCAACAACCGCAGCATTAACAGCGTGGTGCGCATCAACGGATGGAAGTGCAAAGGCGCTGCTTGCAAGAATGGAGAAAGCGAGGCCGAAAATCAGTTTGTTAGTTTTCATGATTAGTTGCTCCAGATCGATTTAATTAGTGGGTAACTCGGTATGGAGTGAACTTTACTCGCCTCAGAATTATTAAGAAGTCAATCGCATTGGTAGCGATCATCGCTGAAATTGATACTGCCAAAAGCGAGTGTTATTCATGCACTTAGCGGCGCCTAGAAGCGCAAAAGGGCAGCTCACGTGAGTGAGCTGCCCTTGTTTTTCTGTCTTGAAGCGCTGGTCGAAGCGGCTCGCAGCCGGGTCAAATCAATCGGTTTCGATCCGTGAGTGCTTGCGGGTGTCCTTCATGAACACATACACCAGCAGCGACACCGCGATGCAGGCGGTGACGTACCAGTAGTAACCCGTTTCCATGCCGATGCTCTTGAACCACAGCGCGATGTACTCGGCCGTACCGCCGAAGATCGACACCGTCAGTGCGTACGGCAGGCCGACGCCCAGGGCGCGGATCTCGGTCGGGAACAGTTCGGCTTTCACCACGGCGTTGATCGAGGTGTACCCGCTGACGATGATCAGCGCGGCCATGATCAGGAAGAACGCACCCCACCAGCTTTGGATGGTGTGGAGGGTGGTGAGGATTGGCACGGTACACAAGGTGCCCAGCACGCCAAAGGCAATCAGGATCGGGCGGCGACCAATCTTGTCAGACAGCGCGCCGATCACCGGTTGCAACAGCATGAACAGGAAAAGCGTGGCGGCAGAAATCGTCGTCGAATCGGTGATGCTCATGCCCACCGTGTTCACCAGATACTTCTGCATGTAGGTCGTGTAGGTATAGAAGGCCAGCGTGCCACCCATGGTCAGGCCGACCACGGTCATCAGCTCTTTCGGATGGCGCATCAGTGTACGCATGAGGCTTTCTTTGGGTTTGTCCTTCTTGCGGTTGAACGACTCGGTCTCTTCCATGCCGCGACGCAGGAACAGCGCCACCACTGCGCACAATGCGCCGATGGCAAACGGGATGCGCCAGCCCCACGCGTGCAGCTGTTCAGTGGTCAGCGTTTGTTGCAGCACGATCAGCACCGCCAGCGCGATGAGCTGGCCGGAGATCAGCGTCACGTACTGAAAGCTTGAGAAGAAGCCCCGGCGCTCTTTGGTCGCCATCTCGCTGAGATAGGTCGCCGAGGTGCCGTATTCGCCACCGACCGACAGGCCCTGCAAAAGGCGGGCGAACACCAGCATGATTGGGGCGCCGACGCCGATGGTTTCGTAACCGGGGGTGAGGGCGATGATCAGCGAACCGAAACACATCAGCAGCACCGACGCCATCAGCGCGGCCTTGCGGCCTTTGCGATCTGCATAAAGGCCCATCAGCCAGCCGCCGATAGGGCGCATCAAGAAGCCCACGGCGAAGATCGCGGCGGTGTTGAGGAGCTGGGCGGTGGTGTCGCCCTTGGGAAAGAAGACTTTGGCGAAGTAGAGGGAGAAGGCGGCGTAGACGTACCAGTCGTACCACTCAACCATGTTGCCGACCGAACCGCTGAAAATGGATTTCAGGCGGCTTCCGGTGGTTTTCTCGGCGGCTAGCGTGGCAGCCGTTCCGTGGGAGGCAGAATTGGGGATGGCCATGGGATTTCCTGCAAGTCATTGTTGTTAGAAGGAACGCATCGAGGCGGTCTGACAACAGTGATAGCAGGAGCTGTGCCAAAGGCTGAAAGGCCCGGAATAGAAGGGTTATCGCGGCGAGGGTAAGCGGAAATCCGCTTGTTGTCTGAAACCCATGAGCGAAAATCCGCTCATTGCCAGAAAGCCGTTCCCGGCTGAAGCCGGTCCTACTAACGCGCTGCGATCATTCTGTAGGACTGGCTTTAGCCGGGAATGCGTCGGTGGTTACACCACAAATGTGATGGCAATCAAACGGGCCTGTTCCCGGCTGAAGCCGGTCCTACACAGATTACATCCGGTCAGCTCAACTCTGTGTATTACCTTCGACCAGAAAGTCCTCGCGCACCAACCCGTGCCGCTGCATCTTTTCATTCAGCGTGCGGCGGGGCAGTTGCAGTTCGTGCATGGCCGCTTTGATGTCGCCCCTATGCCGTCGCAACGCCGAACGAATGCAATGGGCTTCGAACGCTTCTTGCTGCGCCACGAGAGACTGACCTACCGCGCTGCCTTCCGCAGCGGGACCGTCCAGCCCCAGCACCTGGCGCTCGGCCGCATTCGCCAGCTCGCGCACGTTCCCTGGCCAGTCGTGGCTGAGCAGATGGCTCAGCTGTTCACCACTCAATACCGGCGCGCTGCGACCCAGGCGCTCCGCCGCATTTCGCGAGAAATGGCTGAACAGCATCGGGATGTCTTCTCGCCGCTCGCGCAATGGCGGAAGGCGCAATTCCGCGATATTCAGCCGATACGCCAGGTCCTCGCGGAAACGCCCCGCCCTGGCTTCGTCCAGCAGGTCAGGCTTGGTCGCGGCAATGATGCGCAAATCAATATCGATGCTCTGGTTCGAACCCAGGCGCTCGATTCGCCGTTCCTGAATCACCCGCAGCAGCTTGACCTGCTGCGCCAGCGGCATGCTTTCGATTTCGTCGAGGAACACCGTGCCGCCGTGGGCGTACTCCAGCTTGCCGATTCGCTTGCCCTGAGCGCCGGTGAACGCGCCGCTTTCGTGTCCGAACAGCTCGGCTTCGAACAGCTGCTCCGGGATCGCCGCGCAGTTGACCGCAACGAAAGGTTTGTCGGCCCGCGGACCGAAGTCATGCAGGCAACGCGCGACCATTTCCTTGCCGCTGCCGGTCTCGCCGCGAATCAGCACATTGACCGGCAGTTGCGAGAGGTCCAGCACCTGCCGCCTTAAAGTCTGCATCGTCGGCGACATGCCCAGCAGCGTCGCATCGAGACGCGAGCGGTTATCCGCGCGTTCGTGCAACGCGCGGTTTTCCAGCACCAGCGCGCGCTTCTCCAGGGCCCGCCGCAAACTGCCGAGCAGGGTTTCGGGGCTGAACGGCTTCTCGAGAAAGTCATAGGCGCCGTCGCGCATGGCGTCCACGGCCATAGGCACGTCACCGTGGCCGGTCAGCAAGATCACCGGCAAATCACGGTCTCGCAGCTGCAACGCTGCCAGCAATTGCAAACCATCCATGCCGGGCATGCGCACATCGCTGAGGATCACGCCGGGGAAGTGATCCGGCAGATGCGCCAGGCATTCCTCGGCACGGCTGAACAGGCGCACCTCGAACCCGGACAGCGTGAGCCATTGCTGCACCGCTTCGCGAATGGGCGCCTCGTCATCCACCACGATTACCGCGTTCAGCATGGGGCGTCGGCCTCCGGGGCCTGGGTCAGACAGAAGAAAAACCGCGCGCCGTTGTTGACGTTTTCGGCGCTGAGCCGACCGCCCAGCTCATGCACGATGGCAAACGAAACCGCGAGCCCCAGCCCGAGGCCGTCGCCCACCGGCTTGGTGGTGAAAAACGGATCGAAGACGTTGGCCAGGTGTTCGTGGGCAATTCCGCCGCCACTGTCGATGACGGAAAGGCACCAGTGCTCGCCGGTTGCGTCGATGCGGATCTCCAGGCGCTTGAGGGGTTTATCGCCCATCGCGTCGAGGGCGTTGCGCATCAGGTTGATCAGCACCTGTTCAAGCCGAATCGCGTCGCCGCGCACCCACGCCGGACGCGTCAGGTCGAGCACGCAACTGACACGTTCTTCCCGAATACGTGCGTCCAGCAACAGCAGCGCCTGGTCGACGACGGTGGCCAGATCAAGGCGTTCGCGCAGGCCGCTGGGGCTTTTGCGGGCAAAGGTTTTCAGGTGGCCGGTGAGCGCGGCCATGCGCGTCAGTTGCTGATCCAGCAGGCTCATCGCTTTGTGCGCATCGTCGACGCGGCCATGCTCCAGCAGCAGGCGCAGGGTCGCGAGTTGCATGCGCTGCGCCGTCAGCGGCTGGTTGATTTCGTGGGCGAGGGCGGCGGACATCTGACCGAGCGCCGCCAGTTTGGTCGACTGCACCAGACCGTCCTGCGCCGTTTGCAGATCCCGCGTGCGTTCTTCAACCAAACGTTCAAGCTCTTCGCGACTGCGCTGGCGGACCCGGCCGAGGCGCCAGCGCTGATACAGAAACAACCCGAGGAACACCAGCGTCAGCCAGATGCCTGCTGCCGCCAGACCCGCATTGCGCACATCTTCACTGGCAGTCTGGGGCTTGCGCAGCAGGTGCAAGGTCCAGCCCTCGGTCGGCAGCAGCATCGACTGCCACAAAAAATCGGCCTGCTCATTCGGCGCGTCGACGCGGCTGAGGTGGCTGTTTTCGCCGAACGTCCGCAGCGGCTCCTGACTCAAGGGCGTCAGCGGCTGTTTGTCGTATTGGCGGGTGCTCGCCAGTTCGGCGCGGTCCTGATCGGTGAGTGCTCGCAACGCCCGATAGCGCCAGCCCGGCTGATTGGCAATGAAGACGATGCCTTTGGCGTCGCTGACCAGCAGCAGGTCATCGTTTTGCGCCCAGGTGTGTTCGAGGTCCGGAAACTCCAGCTTGACCACCATCGCCCCGATGAACTGCCCGGCCTCATCGCGCACCGCGTTCGACAGGAAATACCCCGGGATGCCGCTGGTCACGCCGACCGCATAAAAGCGTCCGACGCCAGTGGCGCGGGTTTGCGTGAAGTAGGGGCGGAAGCCGTAGTTGTGGCCCACGTAACTGCTCGGCAGACGCCAGTTGCTAGCGCCGACGGCAAGCCCGTTTCGATCAAGAAGCTCGAGAGTGGAGGACTGGGCAGCCCCGTTGATCTGCTCCAGTTTGAGATTGAGCGCCTGGGTGGTGTCGGCGCTGACCGGTCCGGCCAGTGCCGCCCGCAGTTGCGGATCGAGGGCCAGAACGGCTGGCAACGCGCGGTAGCGCTCGATCAGGGTTTGCAGCGTATTGGCATAGAGCGCCAGCCGATCCCTGGATTGTTCAGCGTCGTCTTCCAGGGCATGGCGCTGAGCCTGATGCATCGCCAGCGTCGCCGCAATGACGGCACCGGCGAGGATCAGCAACACGTAGAGCATAAGGCGGACGGAACGGGGCATGGGCATGACCTCCTTTCAGTGGCTGGCGCATTCGCCCCGGATTCCTGCCTTACAGCAAGTTAAACGTCGTCTCTTTCACGTTCTCCGAATCCAGGCCGATCATCAGCTTGAACTCGCCAGCCTCGGCCGCGTACTTCAGCGACGGGTTGAAGAACTTCAGGTCTTCTTCGGTCAGGGTGAAGCTCACGGACTTCTCTTCACCCGACTTCAGCATGACTTTCTGGAAGTTCTTCAGCTCCTTCACCGGACGGCTGATGGAAGCGGCTACATCGCGCAGGTACAGCTGAACCACGGTCTCACCCGCGACCTTGCCGGTGTTCTTGACCATGACGCTGGCGGTCAGCTTGTCCTTGCGGGTCATCTTGTTGATCGACAGGGTAATGTCCGACACGCTGAACTGGGTGTAGCTCAGGCCGTAACCGAACGGGAACAGCGGGCTGGTCGGCTCTTCGAAATAGTTCGAGGTGTAGTTCGAATCGTTCGGGCGATACGGGCGGCCGGTGTTCAGGTGGTTGTAGTACGCCGGGACCTGGCCCACGGAGCGTGGGAAGGTCATCGGCAGTTTGCCGGACGGGTTGTAGTCGCCGAACAGCACGTCAGCCAGGGCATTGCCGCCCTCGGTGCCGAGGAACCAGCTTTCCACCATGGCGTCGGCGAGTTCGTTTTCTTCACCCAGCGCCAGCGGCCGGCCATTCATCAGCACCAGCACCAGCGGTTTGCCCGTAGCCTTGAGCGCGCGGATCAGGTCCCGTTGACGGCCCGGTATTACCAGGTCGACACGGCTCGCCGCTTCATGGGACATGTTGCGCGACTCACCCACAACGGCAACCACCACGTCCGCCTGCTGCGCGGCCTTGACCGCTTCGTCGATCATTTCCTGCTCGGGACGCGGGTCGATGGCGATCTGGTCGTCCATCTTGTTCAGGTAAGTGATGGCGTGCTGGTTGTCGGTGATGTTGGAGCCCAGTGCATAAACCAGCTTGGCCTTGTCGCCGACCGCCGCCGCAATGCCGTCATAGGCGTTGACGGTCTGACGCGCCAGCCCGGCCGCTGACCAACTGCCCATCATGTCCATCGAGCTCTTGGCCAGCGGACCGATCACAGCGATGGTGCCTTGCTTCTTCAGTGGCAGGGTGTCGTTCTGGTTCTTCAGCAGCACGACGCTCTTGCGCGCAACGTCGCGGGCTTCGGCACGGTGCAGACGGTTTTCGGCGTTGCGGTCGGCCGGGTCATCCACTGCCGCGCCGATGCGCAGGTATGGGTTGGCGAACAGGCCCATTTCCCACTTGGCGCCAAGCACTTCACGTACGGCGTTATCGACTTCTTTGACCGACACTTCGCCGCTCTTTACCAGATCCGGCAGTTCTTCGCCGTAGGCCTTGTCGTTCATGCTCAGGTCGACGCCGGCCTTGATCGCCAGCTTGGCGGCTTCGCGGAAGTCCTTGGCCACGCCGTGGTCGATCAGTTCCTTGATCGCGCCGTGGTCGCTGACGGTTACGCCCTTGAAGCCCCAATCCCTGCGCAAGACATCCTGCAGCAGCCAGGCGTTGGACGTGGAAGGCACGCCATTGATGGAATTGAGCGCGATCATCACGCCGCCTGCGCCGGCATCAATCGATGCGCGGTAGGGCGGCAGGTAGTCCTGCTGCATGCGCACCGGGCTCATGTCGACGGTGTTGTAGTCGCGACCGCCCTCGACCGCGCCATACAGGGCGAAGTGTTTGACCACCGCCATGATGCTGTTGGGCGCCTGCATGCTGGTGCCCTGAAACGCGCGGGTCATGGTGGCGGAGATGCGCGACACCAGATAGGTATCCTCGCCGAAGCCTTCGGAGCTGCGGCCCCAGCGCGCGTCGCGGGTGATGTCGACCATCGGTGCAAAGGTCATGTCCACGCCGTCGGCCGCGGCTTCGATCGCTGACACGCGACCGGTGCGGGTGATGGCGTTCATGTCCCAGGTCGACGCGAGACCCAGGCTGATCGGGAATACGGTGCGCTGGCCGTGGACGACGTCGTAGGCGAAGAACATCGGGATCTTGTTGCGGCTGTGCCCGGCGGCGTCCTGCATGGCGCGGTTGTCCGGCAGCACGACGGAGTTGAACGTGCCGCCGATGCGGCCTGCGGTGATTTCCTTGAGAATTTCCGGCTTGGGCATCTCCGGGCCGATGCTGATCAGACGCAGTTGACCGATCTTCTCGTCGAGGGTCATTTGCTTCATCAGGTTGGCGATGAATGCATTCTTGGCTTGCAGCGTGGAGGGGGTGCCAACGCCAGTGGTGGCGTTTTCGGCCCAGGCGGACTGACTGACCAGGCCGATGACGAGACTCAGGAAACACAGCTTATTCATGAATGGTTTTCTCAAGGCGTTGCCGGCAACTCGCGCGTAATACCGGTCAGCCATTGTTATAGGTGTCGAACCTTTGGTTTTTATTGTCATCAGGACGGCAACGTCGCTGAACTCCTGTCTCATATGAGCATCAGTAGCGCAACGAGTTTTATCTGATTGTGGCCCGGCAATCCAGAGCCCTGACAACGTGATGGGGCGCGATTATGCCGGGGATCGTCCGGTTTGGCTAAAGTCATGACTGACAGGACTAACTATTGATGAGTACAGGGAGCACGCACGCCATGCAAACAGAGCGTTATGACCACAGCCGGGGCAGTCGTTACAAATTGTCACTGGCGTTGATGATGCTGCTGACGACGCTGTTGTCCGGCTGCGGGATCAACAACATTCCGACCTACGACGAGCAGGTGAAGGCCGCCTGGGCTCAAGTGCAGAACCAGTATCAGCGCCGCGCCGACTTGATCCCCAACCTCGTGGAAACGGTGAAGGGCTACGCAAAGCAAGAGCAGGATACGCTGACCGCCGTTGTCGAAGCGCGGGCCAAGGCAACGTCGATTCAGGTGGACGCCACAACCCTGAACGATCCGGCCAAACTTAAGCAGTTCCAGGATGCACAAGGTCAGCTGACCGGCGCACTGAGCCGTTTGATGGTGGTCTCGGAGCGCTATCCGGACCTCAAATCCAACCAGAACTTCCTCGCGCTGCAGTCCCAGCTTGAAGGCACGGAAAACCGTATCGCGGTGGCCCGTCGCGACTTCATCACGGCGGTCGAGCGTTACAACACCGAGATCCGCACTTTCCCGGGCCGTCTGTGGCATACCGTGATGTACAGCGATCTGCCGGTGCGTCCGAACTTTGAAGCCACTGCCGCTGACGCTGATAAAGCGCCGCAAGTGAAGTTCTGATGGGACGCGCGCGCCGGGGAGTGCTGGTCGCGTTTCTGGCGATGACGGTGGGCGTATTTGCCCAGTGGGCGCAAGCCGACCTCACGTTTCCGCCGCTGACCGGGCGGGTCGTCGACACCGCCGGGATGATCGATGGCCCGAGCAAAGAGCATCTCGAACAGATGCTGCGCGCGCACGAAGAACTGACCACCGAGCAAGTGGTGGTGGTCACACTGCCTGACCTGCAGGGCTCGACCATTGAGGACTACGGCTATCAGCTAGGTCGTCACTGGGGCATCGGCCAGAAGGGCAAGGACAACGGCGCTCTGTTGGTGGTCGCCCGGGACGAACGCAAGGTGCGCATCGAAGTGGGTTACGGCCTGGAAGATCGTCTGACGGATGCGCAATCATCAGTGATCATCAATCAGATCATCACGCCGGCGTTCCGCCAGGGCGATTTTGTGGGCGGTATCACCAAAGGCACCGAGGCGATGGTCCAGGTACTCGGCGGCGATCCCCTTGCCGAACCCGCAGTCGGCGCCACCGGCAGCGCAGCGGCGAGCGAGAACGAGGGTGTCGACTGGAAAGTGACCTTGCTGTTTCTGGTGCTGTTCGTGGTCATCAGTTACATCAGCGCACGTTCTGGGCGAGGCCGTTCCATCGGCTCCGGGGGCGGCGGGTTCGGCGGGTTTGGTTCCGGCGGCTCTGGCGGCTTCGGCTCAGGCGGCTCGGGCTCGGGCGGCATGCGCGGTGGCGGTGGTGGTTTTGGCGGGGGCGGTGCCTCCGGTGGCTGGTAGTCGTTCGCTCAGGAAGGGTTTAGGTGCATGACATTGCTCAATAAAGACGAACAGCAGCGGGTTGCCCACGCCATCGAAACCGTCGAGCGTCAGACCGACGCGGAACTGGTGACGGTGCTGGCAAGCAGTGCAGACGACTACACCTACGTACCGCTGATCTGGGCCGGGGTCATCGCGCTGCTCGTGCCGGGGCTGATCAACCTGCTGACCGGCTGGCTCAACGCTAATCATCTGCTGCTGGTGCAGGTCATCACGTTCATTGTGGTGGCGCTGCTGTGCCGGTTGCCTGGCGTCACTACGCGGCTGGTGCCTGTTCGCGTGCGGCACTGGCGGGCGGGCAATCTCGCCCGACGGCAGTTTCTCGAACAGAATCTTCATGCCACCACCCATGGCACCGGCGTGCTGATTTTCGTCAGCGAGGCCGAGCGCTACGTCGAAATCATCGTCGACGATGGCATCGCCCGACGCGTCGATAACGAAGTCTGGCGCGCGATGGTCGAGACCTTTACCCGGCAGGTGAAGGATGGCCGGATTCTGGAGGGGTTTGTCGGGTGCATCCGTTCGTGCGGCGATGTGCTGAGCGAGCAGGTGCCCGTGACCCAGGCGCGCAACGAGTTGCCGAATCGGTTGGTGGTGTTGGGGTAAATCGGTCTCATGCCGCAGAGATCTGACGCAGAGCGTCAAGGGCTGCGTCACCACGCGGAGCGTGGGGACGATCATCCGTAGGTGTCCGACCGAGTGAGGATCGTTCCCGCGCTGCGCGTGGGAATGCCTCTTCTGACGCTCCGCGTCATTTAATTGCACCTACTCCTCACGACCCGCCTAAAATAGCGCCTCGCATTTCCGCTCCCGAGGCGCTTTCCGATGTCCGTTACCGCACCCGCCACCGTTCCTGCGCAGGACCACCGTGCTCAGTTTCTGAGTCTGCTGGACACCTGCCTGACGCAAAATTCGCTGATCAAACTGGTGCTGGCCAAGTACGTCGGAAGTGAAGCGGAATTGCAGCGGGTCATCATCAAGCCCGTCACAGTCAAGGATCAGCCTTGCCTGTCCTTCGTCTACCGCTACAAGACCCGCGACATCACCAAGAATCACCCCTTGGTCGAGGCGCATTCGCTGATCACCAGTCTGTTGCCCGAGTCCTTCAAGAACGCGCATCTGCTTTCCCTCACCGATGAAGTGCAGCTGGAGTTCAGCAAGAAGGGCAAGAGCACGCTGTTCCGCAACAAGGCCCAGCAAGAACGCGAAGCCCCGACCGCCGAGCATGACCGCGAGAAAAAACGTTATCTGGAACTGAGCCGGCCGTTCCTGACCGATCTTGGCGTGACCAACAAGCAGCACGAGCTGATCCCGGCGATGTCGCGCAAGTGGAAGCAGATCAACAAGTTCATCGAAGTGTTTTCCCACGCGCTGGCGACCTCGCCGATCAAGCTGGACAGGCCCGTGACGGTTGCGGATTTCGGATCGGGCAAGGGCTATCTCACCTTCGCCATCCACGATTACCTGCGCAACACCTTGCAGGCCGAGGGCAACGTCACCGGCGTCGAGTTGCGCGAAGACATGGTCTCGCTGTGCAACAACGCTGCCGCGCGGCTTGAGCATCCGGGGCTGGTGTTCAAGTGCGGTGACGTGCGCTCGGTGGCGCCCAGCGAACTGGACGTCATGATCGCCTTGCACGCCTGCGACATCGCCACCGACTACGCGATTCACACCGGCATCCGCTCGGGCGCCTCGATCATCATGTGCTCGCCGTGCTGCCACAAACAGATCCGCCTGCAGATCCAGAGCCCGACGCTGCTCAAGCCGATGCTGCAATACGGTTTGCACATGGGCCAGCAGGCCGAGATGGTCACCGATGCCTTGCGCGCGCTGCTGCTGGAAGCCTGCGGCTATGAAACCAAGGTTTTCGAGTTCATCTCGCTGGAGCACACCAACAAGAACAAGATGATCCTGGCGGTCAAACGCACCAGCCCGGCGGACCCTGCTGAATTGCTGGCGAAGATTCAGGAGCTGAAAGTGTTCTACGGGATTCAGGAGCAGTGCCTGGAGCGCTTGCTCCAGGCGGATGGCCTGCTCGGTTAAATGCGAGCGGCGGCGACGGGCTTGGGTGCAATCACAGCCGTTTTGCGCCCGATGGCCAGCACGACCACGACACCGGCGGCGAAGATCCAGGTTGTCGGGTCAATGTGCTCGCCGAAAAACAGCGCCGAGAAGGCCATGGTGAAGAACAGCTGCACCAGTTGGATCTGGCTGACCCGCGCGATGCCGCCCATGGCCAGCCCGGCGTACCAGGCGAAGAATCCGATGAATTGCGAGAACAGCGACACGTAACCGAAGGCCCACCAGGTCCCGGGGGAAATCGGGCCTTGGTGCTGCCACGCCAGATAGCTGACGGGCACGATCAGTACCGGGATCGAAATCACCAGCGCCCAGCAGATCACCTGCCAGCCACCCATCTCCTTCGCCAGCCGCCCGCCTTCGGCATAACCCAGCCCGCCAATCGCCACCGCAGCGACCATCAGCAGATCACCGGCCTGAAGGTTGCCGGCCCCGCTGATCAGCGCGTAACCCAGCACCAGAACGCTGCCCATGGCCGCGCAGGCCCAGAAGGCTTTCGACGGGCGCTCGTGGGAGAGCCATGCGGCGTAGATGGCCACCAGCAGCGGTTGCAGGCCATTGACCAGTGCGCCGTGGGAGGCAGGCAGGGTTTTCATGGCCCAGGCCGAGAGCACCGGGAACCCGACGATCACCCCAAGCGCGACCACCATCAAGGCCTTGAACTGAGCCAGGGTCGGCCATTTTTCCCTGCGCCACAGCAGCAACGCCGCCGCCGGCACCGCCGCAAACAAGGCGCGGCCCAGCCCGTTGAGCAAGGGATGAATTTCCTGCACTACGATGCGGGTCATGGGCAGCGTCAGACTGAAGATCACCACGCCGATCAGTCCGAGGGCCATGCCGGTGTTTTCACGAGAGGACATAGAGGGTCTTGCCTTGTTCTTGTGGGTGCGAAACGCACCGGTATTCAGCCACAGAACCTGGGTGGCGGCCCTTTACAGATGCGCGCGGAATCGTCCGTACACTTCAAAAGCTTCCCGGCTGAAGCCGGTCCTACTAACCGACCGCGATGCTTGTGTAGGACCGGCTTCAGCCGGCAATCGGTCAAGGGTGGAACTGCCGTTTTCGAGGATTTTCCTGGCGAGCACTCAATCGCCTCAAATGTTGGTGCAGAAGTTGAATGCAACGTTCCTGCAACAGTTGAAGGTCAAATTGATGCCGTCGAATTCAGCCAGGAGAACCATCGTGTCGGGTATCGGAAAATGGGCGTTGCAGGGTGTCGTGGTATTCCTTTTCGCATGGCTGGCGACGGTGGCCGCTCAATGGTCAGGCAGCGTTGTGCACACGACAAGCAGTGATCGGCTTGCCGCCCTCAGCAGCATGCGCCTGACCACCGAATCGGTCGCCACCAGCGTCAGCAAACACAATCAGAGTGGGGCAGTGGTGGTGGGGGCGTTGTCGGAAGGTAACGAGTAAAGGCCAGCGGCTGGGAAGATTCGAAGCGGTGAGCGACTGGAGGACCGGACCTCGCAGGCGGGTTCGGCTCCGTTCGCCCGGATCGCAATGATGCCGACGATCGTCTGACCTCCATGGCCTTTGTGGGAGCGAGCTTGCTCGCGAAGGCTGACTTACGGTAGCTGAAAGTTGGCAGCCTGTGACGGCCTCTTCGTCTGCAAGCTGACTCCCACAAGATCAGCGTTCGTCATCGGTTCTTGGGTGAACAAGCTAATGAGGTGTCCGGCGGCGGGCCCACTCTTACGCCAACCCCTCAGCTCTTCTTCAACTCCAACGCTTCCTTCAATCGCGCCACCGGCACGGCAAGCGCCGGGTCGCCCAGCGGGTGGGTGGTGGCGTTGAAGAATGTCAGCTCGATGTTCTGCCCTTCAAACAATTCGCTGTAGCGGCGTTTCTGGTGCTGGATGAACGCGTCACTGCGTGGCAGCACTGAGATGGCGATACGCTCCGGGCGGGCCTGGAGAATGGCGTTGAGGATGTGTCGATCGTGTTTGCCCAGCGAGTGGCCGAAGACGCACAGCGCGCCCTGATGCTGCGCCAGTTGAGCGTGGCAAAACGAAAGATAGTCCGAGCCGCGGATGATCTTCATCTTGTCGTCGCTGCGCCCTTCGCAGACAAACAGCGGCACATCCTCCAGCGCATTGATCGCGAAGCTGCCCAGCAGCGTGCTTTCCGAGGACATCAACTTGCGTGCCGTGCCATCGAAGTTCTTCACCAGGTGCATGCCGCCGTGGAGGTACAGGATGCGCGTTGCGTGGCTGCCGGTGCGGTGCAGGTTGAACATCGCGTCGTCGTCGAACAGGTCATCAAACGGCTGTGCGCCATGCATTGCCGCCCAGTACGCCAGCAGGTCGTAATTGGTGGAGTACACCGTCTGGTACTGGCTCAAGGCTTCGCTGATCCTGGCAATGGTGGCCGCTTCCATCAGCCGCCACGGTACATGCGCCGACCGGATGCCATGAATCAGGGCTTCCTTTATCGCGAAGTAACGGTTCCGTGGCGAGGACGACCCGATCGTCAGCGCGGCATTGACCCGCATGGCGACTTTCAGGCCGCTGAGCACGGGTTCGAAATTCTCCGTTTCCATGGATTTGAACAGCGCCAGCTCAGTGGCGCTCAGGGGTTTGTTGCGCGTGGTCTGCGCCAGCTCGAACAGCGAGTCGTAGGCAAAGTTCTTCCACACGGCAAGACTGGCGCCGTTGCCCAGCAGCAGTCCCGAGCAGGGATTGGCGGCTTGCAGCGTGTTCCAGTCGGCCAGTTCGGCATCAAAATCCGTGAATTCCATCATCTCGCTTCGCTTTCAGGTGAGCAGGTACTGACCGGACGCCAGAACGGAGGGGACTTATAGAAACCCAAGTCGGCATTGTCAACGCGGCATCCCGGCTTCGAGCATTCTTGGCAGGGCACCGCTGGTCTCGCTAACGTCTATAGAGTGAATGGCGGGTGTAAGGTTTTATCCGACAACCCACAACACTCTCTTGAATGAGGGGGAGATCACCATGCACACCGCGATGCTCAGCAAGACGCACTTCAACGGCTACGATGTGATTAACGTCAATAACGGACCTTGGCGGGTCTGCACCCACCACGACAGATTGGGGTCGTTCTCCACACGCGAGGAGGCCATGGCGTTTGCGGCCTCGTTGCCTGCCTATCAAGAACGAACGGCGTTGGCACCTGCCACCAAAGCCCACTAATGATGCGGCTCGTCCTGATGTGAGCTCCGGTTTTGCCCGAGCTCAGATCAGGCGGATGACAACTGGTGAACTGCACTATCCGTTGCCACGTTTCATGCAACCTGCACGATTTCGCTGTTATTGAATTCTTCTAACTTGTTGTTTAAGCAAGCTTTTTTGCAAAGCGCTGTTTCGGCACGCTCGATGCAACTCTACTCATGAACCTGCAGGGTCGGCACTTAGATCGATCCGCTTACCGTGATCCAGAGGAAATACTATGAACGCCATCGAACTGTTGAAAGCCGACCATGAACGCGTAAAAGCCATTTTGACCCAACTGAGCGAGTCGACCGAGCGTGGCGTTAAGAAGCGCACGGACTTGCTGGCCAAGCTGGAAATGGAAATCACTATCCACACCAAGATCGAAGAAGAGATTCTCTATCCGGCGTTCAAAGAAGCGGGCGGCAAAGAACAGGACATCATGTATTACGAAGCCAAGGAAGAGCACCGCACAGTCGACGCCCTTGTGCTCCCTGACCTCAAGCAAACTGACCCTGCAACCCCGGAATTCTCGGGTCGTGTGAAAGTGGTCAAGGAGCTGCTTGAGCACCACATCGAGGAAGAAGAGGAAGAGATGTTCCCGCAGGCTGAAAAGTTGCTGGGCAAGAAGCAGCTGGAAGAACTTGGCGCGCAGATGGAAGCGATGAAGGCTGAATACAAAAAGTCCATGTCGTCGCCGAGCATTGCAGCGTAAGCGTTGATGGAATGAACAAGCCCGGAGTTTTCCGGGCTTTTTTGTGGGTGATGGTTTTAATACTCGTTAATGTTTTAGCGCCCTCACTGGCGCTTTCCCGGCTGAAGCCGGTCCCACATAAAAATTCGAGCTTTGTATGCGCGTGTATCCAGATCCCTTGCCGATACGTGCTCACTGAAAGCTCGCCCTCAGCGACACACCGCAGATACGTGCAGCGCATTCAATGGTTCACAGCGAAGCGCGGGGCCAGGCTTCGGCCATTTCGGTCAAGCCCCCCGACCATGAATGCACACTGAGGAAGCACCCCATGAACAGAATCAACGCGTCATTGCTGTTAAGCGTTTTTACGGCGGGCGCCCTGGCGCTGGGCGTTGCCGATGCTGCTCAAGCCGCACCGGTCAAAAACATCGTGCTGGTGCACGGGGCCTTTGTGAATGGGTCAGGTTGGAAACCGGTTTACGAGATCCTGCGCAAGGACGGCTACAACGTCTCGATCGCTGAACACCCGCTGACGTCGTTCGCCGATGACGTGACGGCGGTGAAGCGCATCGTTGACCAGCAAAATGGCCCGACGATTCTGGTCGGCCACAGTTATGGCGGCGCGATCATCACGGATGTCGGCAATGACGCCCACGTCGTGGGCCTGGTGTACATCGCTGCCCACGCGCTGGATCAGGGGGAAACCGAAGCGCAGAACGGCAAGTTGTACCCCAACGCCACCAAGGCGGTGAAGAAAACCGCCGACGGCTTTCTGTCCCTCGACCCTGCGTTATACCCGGCGGACTTCGCGGCTGACCTGCCCAAGGCTCAGGCTGAGTTCGAAGCCATTTCCCAGGAGCCGACCGCGGCATCGGTGTTCACCACCCCCGCTGGCGTGCCCGCGTGGAAAACCAAACCGAGCTGGTACGCAGTGGCCGGCGCAGACCGGATCATCAACCCGGACCTTGAGCGCATGTATGCCAAGCGGGCCAACAGCCACACCATCGAAATCAAAGGCGCCAGTCACTCGGTGTACCAGTCCCGTCCCCAGGAAGTGGCCACGTTGATCGAACAGGCCGCCGCTCACGCCGCGGATTGACGTATCGCTTTCACAGCTGACCTTTAACCCCTGCAACGTCAAAGGTTGCCTGGGGAATCAGGCCACTTCGACAACGCCTGAGCCGGCGATCAAATCCAACGGCATCGGTTGCAATTGCCCCACCATGGGTTTGGCAAACAGATAGCCCTGCATCAGCTCGACACCCAGATCCAACAGGGCGTCGCGCTCTTCGCGGGTTTCGATGCCTTCGGCCACGACCGTGATGCCAAGCCGCTTGGACACCAACACGATCCCTTCAACAATCGCCTGACGTACAGTGTCCCGGTCGATGTCTCGGGTGAGTGCCATGTCGATTTTCAGGACCTGAGGCTGAAACATCGCCAGCATGTTCAGGCCGGAATAACCTGATCCGAAGTCATCGATAGCGGTGGTAAAACCTTGCCGCGCGTACTCTTCAAAAATGGACTTGAGATGATTCGGGTCTTCGACCCGCTCGCCTTCTGTGACTTCGAACATGAGCCGATCCACCGGGAAGTCGAAGGTCCGGGACGCTTCAAGGGTTGCACGAATGCAGGTCTCCGCCCGGTACACCGCCTTGGGCAGAAAGTTGATACTCAGCTTGCAGTCTGGAATCCCAGGCAGGCCCAGCTGGGTAGCGAGCTCAATGGCCCTGACCCGGCACGTCTGATCGAAACGGTATCGGTTGCCGTCGTTGACCTGACCCAGAATGAACGCAGCCGACTCGCCATTGACGCCACGTACCAGCGCCTCATAAGCAAAAGGTGCGCCCGTGATGACGTTGAAAATAGGTTGGAAAGCCATGGTGAAGTCGAATCCCAGACCCTCGAGATTTCGACATTCAGCGCAGCCAATGGATTCGAAGGTTGCCAAGGGGATATGTTGCATGATCGTCACTGCCTTGAGGTTTCGTCGGTCGCTGCATGGATTTCGAGCGACAGGTTTCTCTGTATCGGCAGCTGGCGTGAAATCTGTGGTGCGGATTTGCAGCAGGGGATTAGCGGTAACGAAATCGGTGCATGAGAGGGGGCAGGTCTGGCCCGGTCTTTGAAATCGAAGGTAAGAACCAAGGTTGATTCAGAGAGGGTGAGGGCGGCTGGAAGGCCCGTAAACACTGGGGGAGATGGAGCGGGTAGAGGGAATCGAACCCTCAACTAAAGCTTGGGAAGCTTTCGTTTTACCACTAAACTATACCCGCTTTTAAATCGACGCCTTTGGCGCGGCTGACTTTGTACCAGATGCGGCGTGTTAATTGAAGCGTTATATGCCGCACCGACCCAATGCCATCTCGCCCACCCCTGATTCGCTGTCCAATAGCGCTCATCAGGGGCTGCAGCAGACCATTCCTTCCCCGTCTTCTGCTCTTGCATCTCCCAGTCCGATCACACCGCAAACGCCTGTTGCAACTGACCCGTTCTGTAATGAACGCGGCGGGGTTCAGGCGTGGGCGTCAGAAACCCGTGCAGCGCCTCTTTCGATGCCAGGCACGCGGCCTTGTTCTCCATGTCCAGAAAGTGCCCGGCATCCTGAAGGGTGCTGAAATGGCAGTCGCGAATGTAGTGGGCGAAGTGCCGGGCGTCGGCAGCCGAGGTGTATTCGTCCCATGCGCCGTTCATGAACAGCACCGGCACATTGATGCGCTTGGCCGCTTTCATCTGGGGATGATTGCTCGCGTCCAGCACATGATCGATGTGGTGGTGCATCTGCGCGTATTCATGCGCATCCAGGGAGCTGACGTGCTTGTGGTTGTAGCGTTTGAACAGCGAGGGTAAGTGTTTGCCCAAGGTGCTGTTGAGCAACTCCCCGACGCCATGGCGGTTGTAGGTGCCGAAGTGTTGCCGGCCGCGCTCGAGGTAGTCGCGCAGAGGGTCGCTGATGACGGGTGAGAACGAGCTGATGACTGCCTTTTCGATGCGTTTGGGCCGGTGGGCCAGGGCGACCAGCGCCGCCGCGCCGCCCCATGAGAACGACATCAGGAGTTCGGCGTTGAAATGGTCGATGAGCTCCAGCAGCAGTTGGCCTTCAAGCTCTTTGGTCAGCGGGCGTTCATGGGCATTGTGGGGTTTTGATTTGCCGGCGTAAGGCGGGTCGTACAGCACGACGTTGAATTGCGGATGCAGGTTGCGCACGGTCTGGGCGAAGGAGGTGGTCGTGGCGAGCGAGCCGTTGACCAGAATGATGGTCTTCTCGGCGGCGTCTGCGCGGTAGAGCTCCGTGTAAACCCGGAACTGGCCCTGAATATCCAGCACAGCGATTTCTGGCTTCATCTCCATGTCTCCTGACGAAAAAACGGGGTGCGCAGAGACACGTTGCACGGGTTTCGTGACAGGTAGGCATTGGGACGCAGGTTTCAGATCAACGCGACTTCGCCGGCACTCAGCGCCCTGTATTGTCCAGGCGCCAGCGCGGAGTCGAGCACCAGTGGCCCCATGCTTTCGCGGTGCAGCCGGGTCACCTTGTTGTTGAAGTGGCCGAACATGCGTTTGACCTGGTGGTAGCGCCCTTCGATGATGCTCAACCGGGCGCGATGACTGTCCAGGATCGTCAGCACGGCGGGCTGTGTCGTCAGGTCTTCAAACGCAAAATAAAACCCTTCAGCAAATTTTTCGACGTAGTTCGCGCCGATGTCGTCTTCGGTCTCGACGCAATAGACCTTCGCCAGCTTGGTGGTTGGCTGCGTCAGACGGCGCGACCAGTGGCCGTCATTGGTAATAAGCATGAGCCCGGAAGTGTTGAAATCCAGACGGCCGGCGATGTGAAGATCGTCCTTGTCGGGTTCATCCAGCAGGTCGAGCACGGTGGGGTGCTGCGGATCGACGGTTGCGCTGACGCAACCCGGAGGTTTGTGCAGCATGAAATACCGGGCGGGTTTGCCGTGCTGAAGGACTTCTTCATCGATCCGCACCTGGCTGAATTCGCGGACCTCATGCAGCGGGTTTTTTACCGGCAACCCGTCGACCTGCACGCGGCCTGCGATCAGCGCAAGTCGTACATCTTTGCGGCTGAAGCGCGGCAGGTTGCTGAGGAAACGGTCAAGACGCATCGCGACGCTTCGCCTCGACGCCTGCGCATTGCGGGCAAAGACATGCCTGTCCACGGACCTCTTCGGGTAGCGCTGCCAATACCGCCGGGTCGATCTCGGCGGTAAAACACCAGCAGGCCTGGTCCACTGTGCGCGGATCAGCCAGGGTACAGCGGTTACTGGCGCCGCAAACAGGGCAAATGCGGGTGTCGATAATGTGAGTGTCCATGTAGGCGCGGTCTTTGAGGGTCGCCAATGCTAGCGCGCCGCCTTGTCTCACGCCATGAGCATGTGCTGTCGCGCAACGCGCCTACGGGGTGATCGGTGATGGGCCCCTGGGTGCTACAAAAGAGGGAGAGCGCCCCAGCATCGATCCCACGGCAGGACAGCGGCAATGCACGAGCAGGATGTTGTCGTAATGAATACCTTGTCGATGCAGCTCACCGAACAGGTCCTGCAGGGTCGGGTTGGCCATACCGAACCGGTTGCGCACGGTCAGCACATCCATGGGCGTTGCAGGGAGTGGGCTCGGTAGCGGAGGTTGGTGACTGTTGCGCACGACTTGGCTGATGTCCCGATAACTCTCATAGTGCTCGCTCTGAAATTTCGCCAGCGTGTAGTTCTTGATGCGCCCCGGCAACGAAGTACCGGCCATCAGCGTGTCCCGGGCCAGCATGTCGAGAAAAGGCCCGACGCCCGGACCGGGCATAGGCTGCGCCGTGTTCAACGTTGCGTAAGGCCGGACCGACTGGCTGGCGATCCGGTGCAGCATCGGGTCGACCAGCTCGTGACCGTGAGGGGCGTAGGTTCGCAGTTCGGTGCCATTGGGAATGGCCGTCGTGCGCGTCCACGGCAAGTAGTAGCCGTGGCTGCTCACGACCAGCGTGCGGGCCTGGGTCCGGTCCGATGTCCACAGCAGAAATTTGCGTCCCAGCTTCCACACCTGAACCGCTGAAGTGCCGAATTCGGCGTTGCCCGCAACGCTCCACGTCTTCATCAGGCCAGTCCCATTGAAGAATGGCTTGAGCAGCGTCCTGCGCGGGTGGGTCGCCCTGCGCAACCAGTCGCCAAAACCACGGGCCGGCAGCGCAGCCTTCACTCGAGTCAGCCCAGGGCCCCATGCTGCGGCGGGCGCGGTGAGTTTACCGAACGCCTGCAAAAGACGTGGCGTGGCCGGCGCCATGTGCAACAGCCCCAGGGACAGAATGGCGAACATCGCCTGGCGCCGTTCTGCCTGACGGTCGCCGGGAAGGTTGGCGGCCTGAATCCCCAGCGCGACACTTGCCGCGCTGGCCGTCAGTGCCGCAATCGAGGCCGCCGGCAGCACGAGCGCCATCGGAGCCAATAACAGTTGCAAGCGATCGAGGTGTTGAATCCACGTGTCGAGGGCCTGCTCGCGGTCGGTCACGATGCTGTCCTCGGCGTCGTACTGGCTGTTAAGACGCAGGCGCTCACAGATGAATCCCATGGGCGAGCCGGACACTTCCTGCTCGCTTAGAAGATGTTGCCGGGCGGCATGGGTGTCCGGGCTGTATAGCGGCTCGGTCCAGGGACGCAGGATCGAGACCGGTTCGGTCGGCGAGCGGACCCCGCCCCACAGCTCGAGGACATAACCGAGCCTGGCGTGAAAACGGCGCGGCATGTAATTGAGCACAGTCTCGCGCCAGGCAGGGTTGGTGGCAGCGGCTTTTAAATGGCTGATGAGCTGCTGACGATTGCTGAATGGCACGAAGGGCGTGGACTGCCCGGCCTGGTACAGCACGCCGTCTTCTCGGTCGGGAGTGGTGATCATCAGCAAGCCGACGCAGGGAGGGCAGTCGGCACCGAGTGGCAGGCCGTTGCTCACGTAAAAGCCCGCAGCGCTCCAGCGGACGGGAGCTGTCGCCAAAAGCCGCGTCTCGGGCGGATGCCCCCGCTGAGCCTGCTCGACGGCCTCGATGACCCGCTGGAAGCTGTCCCTGGGCAGTTCCCCGCTTTTCAAGGCCAGCAGCGCCTGGCTTACGAACGTCGACCAGAGCGCGCGCTCGACATCAGCGCGTTGCTGTTGCCAGAACCGGTCAAGGTGGCGCTGCATCAGCTCGAGAAAGTCGATGCCCTGAATGTATGCCTCGACGCCAAGCGCGCTGATATTCAGCTCCGCCTCGGGCGACCATGTCCCCTTGCCGCTGGGGTCGGCGTAGACGACCCAGCGACCGCCTTCGTCATCGTACCCATGAGGCTGAAGCGCCCTGAACCGGCTTATCAGTGCCTGAGCCAGGGTGACGGGCGCTTCATCCGGCGTGACGATCACGTTGCCTGCCGCAATCCGCGGATGACCCCAAGGCGTCCTCGATGTGCCGGGCAAGTAGCGGATGAACACCCGCTGCGGGTCCGTGACCAGGGTGTGCTTCTGCTTCAACGGGACCGGCTTGAGCCGGGGACACATCTGCCTCAGCCACTGGCCCATGAGCCGGTTCGCAACCCCGAGGGGCGTAGGGATTCGCGTCAGCAATGGCTCATGGTGCTGCCAGTAATCAAGGGCGCTGACCAATGCCATCGCTGGCTCGATGGGCATGAGAGCGCAGTGGTCGTCGTCGATAAATGCGGCAGGTGATTCAACCGCATCGATGTCGCTCAGTCTTGCAGCGCAAAAGTGTTGCTGGGCAACGCGCAGTTGGGTGAACACGCCGTCCGAAGGCGCCGCCAGCGTGAGGAGGGTGTGCGTGCCCTCGAGGGAGAGATTCAGCCGATGCCAGGCCGATGCGTTGATCGCCTCCAGCACCTTGTCCGCCTTCCACGGCGCGTCATCGCTGACGTACTCATGGCAAAGGGGCGCGCTGCCCAGCACGTGGACATAGCAATGCCCCGTGGTGTTGGAGCGTACATGGAAGATACCGGGGATGATCTCGCCGTTCAGCGCCAGCCCGCGCACGACCGAGCGTGCCGGCGGCCTGGGCGACTGCAGGTCCTGGAGACTTGGCGGGAAACGTGTGAGGCCCAGCGCATCCAGCGCCAGTAGATGGCCGTCGTTATCGATCCACCTGCGCGACTGCAGACGGGTCAGACCGTCCAGAAACGCCAGCTTGGCGAGCATCTCCCACGTGTTGCCGTGCTGCTCCCAGAACTGACGCTGCATCTGCTCATATTCCAGTGTCCATCGGGTTTCAATGAGCAGCTCGAAAAACGCCGAGACGGTCAGGGTGGGCGTCGAGGCCGACAGCGGGCGATCAGCCTCGGCGCAGCGTTTAAGGGCGAGAAATCCGAGCGGGTCCAGGGTCTCCCGGCCCAGCTCGCGTAACGTCAGGCGCAGCTCGAACCGCTCCCGACCGTCGGTTTCCACGGCCGGCTCCAGCGCGGTGCTGAAACTGATGTGCAGCTCGTCAAGGTCAATGGGTGCGCCAAATCTGGCCTGCAGCGTTTCCTCCAGCCGCTGGTCCAGATGACGGACGGTCGAGGGCGGACACTCGAGATCCAGTTGCCAGGCTTTCAGTACCCAGACCGACCCGTACAACAATTCGGCAACCGGACTGACGGCCTGGCGCATCAATCTTTTGTGGTTCAGCGTGTGAGGTTCGGCGGGCGCTGCGGCGGTCGGCTTCAGGGATTCTGCCGGTCGCATGTCCTCCGCGAACGGCGAAACGCTGAACGCGCTGCCATGGGGCAGGGTGTCATTGGAAATGAGATCAAGGCCGCTCGCGGGATCGGAGCTGCTGCGGTCGTTCATGAAAAATCGCGCCACGTGGAAAGATGCCCACTATGGCGCGATGCCGGGTTGCAATGGCGGTAACTATGTATCGCGTGTGCCACCGCGTTTTATGCCTTTATGAAAGTTACAGGCTGCAATGAGCAACAGCGCCAATCAGCTAACGTCCAGCACGACCACCCGTTGCCCGGCGCGTACCGCCGAGCCGGGTTGCACGCGTACGTCGCTGACCACACCGGCGTGGGGCGCCAGCAGCGGGATCTCCATTTTCATCGACTCCAGAATCACCAGCGTTTCCCCCGCTTCGACGCGCTGACCGACGTTGACCTGCACCTGCCAGAGATTGCCGGCAATGTGGCTGTCGATGCTGGTCTGCCCGTTTTGCAGCGGGGCTTCTTCCGTGGAGTCGGCCACCGCTTCGTCGCTCTCGAACGAGGCCTGACCGTTGGCGATCCAGCGCTCGCGCTCGGCGTTGAACGCACTCTGCTGCTGGCTGCGGAACGCCGCGATGCCCTGCGCTTCATCGGCCAGAAAGCCTTGGTACTCAGTCAGATTGAGCGTGCTGTGCTCGATCTGCAGCGGGTATCGACCGAGGGGGAAATCGCGGCGGATGGTCAGCAACTCGTCGGCACTGACAGGATAGAAACGGATCTGATCGAAAAACCGCAGCAGCCACGGTTTGCCATCGAACGCCGCCACCGCGCGATAGCGGTTCCACATCTGCAACGTGCGGCCCACGAACTGATAACCGCCTGGGCCTTCCATGCCGTAGACGCACATGTAGGCGCCGCCGATGCCGACGGAGTTCTCGGCGGTCCAGGTGCGCGCCGGGTTGTATTTGGTGGTGACCAGCCGATGGCGAGGATCCAGCGGCGTAGCAACCGGCGCACCGAGGTAAACGTCGCCCAGCCCCATCACCAGATAGCTGGCGTCGAAGACGGTGCGGTGCACTTCGTCGAGGTTCGGCAGGTCGTTGATGCGGCGGATGAATTCCAGGTTGCTCGGGCACCACGGCGCGTCCTTGCGCACGGTGGTCATGTACTTTTCGATGGCCAGCTGGCAGGCCGGATCGTCCCAGGACAACGGCAGATGAACGATGCGCGACGGCACCTCCAGATTCTTGCTGGCGCAGACGCCGTCCCACTCGCCGGCGACCACATCGAGCAGCGTTTTCAGCGGCAGTTGTTCGGGCTGGTAATGCACCTGCAGCGAACGAATGCCCGGCGTCAGGTCGATCACGCCGGTGAGTTGCCTGCTTTCCAGCGCCTGCATCAGCGCATGGCCCCGGAAGCGCAGCACCAGGTCCAGTTCCGGCGCGCCGATTTCCAGCAACAGATGGGTGTCGCCAGAAAGTCGAGCAACGAGGCGGGTGTCGTTTTCACCTATATCAAGAACGATGGGTGACTGTAGGAGCGCGCTTGCCCGCGAATGCGATGGCCCGGCCGCCACAGACTCATGGGATGTACCGGCCCCTTCGCGAGCAAGCTCACTCCTACCCAGATCGGTATTCAGTTTCAGCGAGCGGGCCGCTTCGACGCTCACCGGATAAAACCGCACCTTGTCCCCGGCCTTGAGCTGCCCCAACTGCCACAGATCCGCCTCGATGATCGTCACCGGGCAGACAAAACCGCCCAGGCTCGGCCCGTCCGGCCCAAGAATCACCGGCATGTCCCCGGTAAAATCCACCGCGCCGATGGCGTACGGATTGTCGTGAATGTTCGACGGGTGCAGGCCCGCTTCGCCGCCGTCGGCACGCACCCATTCAGGTTTCGGCCCGATCAGGCGCACGCCCGTGCGGCTGGAGTTGAAATGCACTTCCCAGTCGGTGGCGAAGAAGGTTTCGATGTAGCGCTCAGTGAAATATTCCGGCGCTGCGTGGGGGCCGTAGATCACCCGAATGTCTCGCACTGCCGGCAGCTCGACGATTTGCGCTGGCGTCAACTGTTCACCTGCGCGGCGGTCCACCAACGGCGCAACATGCAGCACGTCCCCTGCGCGCAACGCCCGCCCGCCATGCCCGCCAAACTGGCCCAGGGTGAATGTGCTCTTGCTGCCCATATAATCCGGAACATCCAGCCCGCCCCTCACGCACAGATAACTGCGGGCACCGGCGCCAGCGATAGTGCCGAGCATCAACGTCGATCCAGCAGCAACGAGCAACGATTGATTCATCGGCTGCACGTCGCCATTCAGCGTCAGCGGAATGACCGCGCCCGTCACGGCGATGACCGCATCGGTGTTGAAGCGCAGGGTCGGCCCGCTCATGGTGATTTCCAGCGCGGCGCACCCTTCAGCGTTACCTACCAGAACATTGCCCAGACGCAACGATCGGCTGTCCATCGGACCGGAGGGAGGCACGCCCACCGCCCAATAACCCAGGCGCCCCGGGTAGTCCTGAACGCTGGTCTGGGTGCCGCCGCTCAGCACCTCGAACGTGTCGGCGCGATAGCTCAGCCCCTCAAGGCACCGCGTCCACGGCTGACCGCTGGCGAATGGCACGTCCGCGATAATCTGACGCAAGTAGTCGCGGTTGGTCTCGATCCCGTACAGCCGGGTTTCGCTCAGGGCCTGGGCGAGACCGGCACTGGCAGTCGCTCTGTCCGGCGCCCAACTGATGACCTTGGCGATCATCGGATCGAAAAACGGCGGAATCTCGCACCCGGCCTCGACCCATGTGTCGATGCGCAGGTGTTTTCCGTCGGCGGTGGGGAAGTGCACCGAGGTCAGCAAGCCGGGGCTGGGCTGAAAGTCCCGGCCCGGGTCTTCGGCGTACAACCGCGCCTGAATCGCATGGCCGACGGGCTGTAAACCCGCGCGCAATTCAACGAGCGGCGGCAGATCACCGGCCGCGAGCTGAATCATCCAGCTCACCAGGTCCACGCCCCAGACCTGCTCGGTCACGCCGTGCTCGACCTGCAAACGGGTGTTCACTTCCAGAAAGTAGAAGCGCTGATCGTCGCTGTCGAAGACGAACTCCACGGTGCCGGCGCTGCGGTAGTTGACCGCCTTCGCCAGCTTGATCGCCGCAGCGCACAGCTCATCGGCCATGCCGGCGGGCAGGTTCGGCGCTGGGGTTTCTTCGAGGACCTTCTGATTGCGACGCTGCACCGAGCAATCGCGCACGCCGAGGGCGATCACCTCGCCACAACCGTCGCCGAACACCTGCACTTCCAGATGGCGGGCGCGCTGGATGTACTTCTCGATGAACACGCCAGCGTCGCTGAAGTTGTTCTGGCCCAGTCGCTTGACGGCCTCGAACGACTCGCTCAGTTCGCTGGCGCTGCGGCACACGCGCATGCCGATCCCGCCGCCGCCCGCCGTGCTTTTCAGCATGACCGGGTAGCCGATGGTTTCAGCAGCGCTCAATGCGGCGTCCACGCTGTCCAGTAGTTCGGTGCCTTCAAGCATCGGCACGCCGTGCTGTTTCGCGCGGGCGCGGGCGGTGTGCTTGAGGCCGAAGACCCGCAGTTGCTCGGGCGTCGGGCCGACGAAGGCGATCCCGACGTCTTCACAGGCCTGGGCGAAGGCCGCGTTTTCCGACAGGAAGCCGTAACCCGGATGAATCGCTTTGGCGCCCGTGGATTGAGCGATGGCGAGTATTTTGTCCACCGCCAGGTACGTGCCGGCGGCGCCACCGTCGCCCAGGCTGTGAGCTTCGTCGGCTTGCAGGATGTGCAGACTGGCAGCGTCCGCTTCGGCGTACACCGCGATGCCGCCGACCTGCAGGTCGCGAAGGGTACGCAGGATGCGGCAGGCAATGGCGCCGCGGTTGGCAATCAGCAGTTTGTCGAACATGGCATAGACCCCGGGGACCGACAGCGATCAATCCCTCACTGGGTAGCGGGCCGTCCCGCTGTGGTACGCGTTGCACGAAGGCCGTCCCTCGCGCCGAAGCCTTGAACCCTTGAAACTGTGGTCAGCCGTCAGTCCCAGACCAGAAGTTCTGCCGGGGTCGGGTTGTAGCCGTTGCACGGGTTGTTCAACTGAGGGCAGTTGGAAATCAGCACGATCACGTCCATCTCGGCGCGCAGTTCGACGTACTTGCCGGCGCCGGAAATGCCGTCCTCGAAGGTCAACCCGCCGTCCGCCGTGACCGGGACGTTCATGAAGAAATTGATGTTCGGACTAATGTCACGCTTGCCCAGCCGGCCATCATGGATGCAGGCGCGCAGGAAGCTGTCGCGGCAGCTGTGCATGTGTTTTTTTTCCAGCGCATAACGCACGGTGTTGCTCTCTTGGGCGCAGGCGCCGCCGAGGGTGTCGTGGCGGCCGCAGGTGTCTTCGACGAGGGTCAGCATCGGCTTGCCCAGGTTCGAATAAAGGACGCTGCCCTTGCTCAGGTAAACGTTGTTCTGGCGGCGCAGCGTGCGCTGCACGTCATAGCGTTCGCGGGGGTTGGCGAGGCTGTAGAACAGCGTGTCGACCGCCTGATTGCCTTCGAGGTCGAGCAGGCGCAGGGTTTGCCCGGCCTTGAGTTCGGTCAACGATGGCTCGCCAGCCGGGATGTGGGTGATGGAAACGGGGGCGTTCGTGTGGCGATGAGAGTGTGCGGTGCTCATGGCAAGCCTCCTCAGGCGAACAGGCGATCAGTGTTGATGAAGCCGCGCACGTTTTCCTCGCGGGACGTGCGGCAGTGCTCGGCGACGCTGGGGTCAGCCTTCATCCAGCTCAGCTTGACCGGCTGCGGTGCGTACTCGGGGTTGGGGTCCATCGGGTGTTGCAGGGCCGTCATCACGATCAGCGTGTCCATCGGCGCGTACAGCTCGATGCTGTCGCCCGCTCTGGAGTTACCAGGGACGAAGGTCAGCGCGCCGTGATCGTCGACGTTGACCCGGCTGAACAGGTTCAGCGTCATCAGCAGGTCGGACAGGCCCAGGCCCCACTTGCCCATCTCCACCAGCAAGTTGTCGGCGCCGTTGCGGAAGAAGCCGTTGCGCAGTTCCTGATAGCGGCCCTGGCCGTATTTCTCGGTGACCTCTTCGGCGCAGAGCACGCCGCCGATGCTGTCGCTCCAGCCGCAGGTGTCGGCGGTGATCGCCGCCAAGACGCGGCCCATGTCCGAATAAAGGCAATGGCCCGCCGTGAGCTTGGCGGTGTGCTGGCACTTGAGGCTGTCGGGCAGGTTGAGACGCTCGGTTTTTTCATGGGCGTTGAACATCGTCAGGCTGACGTTGGCGTTGCCATTCAGGTCGGTCAGGCGCAGCAGTTCGCCGCGCTTGAGCACGAACGACAGGTGGCCACCGCCGGGCAGCAGTTCTTCGGCGAACACGGGAAACAGCGTGGTTGATTCATTCATGGGCAATGTCCTTCAAGCCGTTTTCAGCGAATCGAGCGCTACGCGGGCGGCGCGACGATCGCTGTTCAGGGGAATGTCGTAAGTGATGCGCGCGCCATAGGCGCCGGGGGCGTGGGGGTCGATGCGGACCTTGTCGAACACCAGCAGCCGGGTGCCGAGGTTGAAGCCTTCGGACAGGTCGTGGGTGACCATGAACACCGTCAGTTTTGTCTCGCGCCACAGCTCCAGCAGCAGCGCGTGCATGTCCTTGCGGATGCCGGGATCGAGCGCGCCGAACGGCTCGTCGAGCAGCAGAACCCGAGGCTTCATGATCAACGCCTGGGCGATGGCCAGCCGCTGCTGCATGCCACCCGACAATTGCGTCGGGTACTTATCCAGTGCGTGATCGAGGCCGACCTTGTGCAACAGCGTCGCCGCCTGGTCGCGGGCGTCACGCTTGGCGGCACCGAACAGCCGCCCGAGCAAACCCGAGCGCGGCAATTCAAGGCCCAGGGCAACGTTGTCCAGCACCGACAGGTGCGGGAACACCGAATAGCGCTGGAACACCACGCCACGGGTCGAATCCGGTTCCTTCGCCAGCGGCTGACCGTCCAGCTGAATCGTGCCTTTGCTGGCGACTTCCTGGCCGAGCAGCAGGCGCAGGAAGGTCGATTTGCCGCAGCCCGACGCGCCCACCAGGGTGCAGAACTCGCCTTCGGCAATGCTCAGGTTCAGGCCTTCGAGCACCACCTGATCGCCGTATTGCTGCCAGACGTTTTTGACCGAAATAAAGCTCATGGGCGCGCGCCCTCGTACCACGGGAACGCCTTGCGGGTGAGGGCTTTCAGGCCCCAGTCCATCAGCCAGGCGAGGAGGGTGATCCACACCACGTAAGGCAGAATCATGTCCATCGCCAGATAGCGCCGCACCAGAAAGATCCGGTAACCCAGACCGTCAGTGGAGGCGATGGCCTCGGCCGCGATCAGAAACAGCCACGCCGACCCCAGCACCAGCCGCAGCGAGATCAACAGGCGCGGCAGCAATTGCGGCAGCACCACCCGCAGGATCAGCGTCCAGGTCGAGGCGCCCAGGGTTTGCGCCTTGATCAGCAGCTCGACCGGTATCTCCCGGGCGCGCTGCTCCAGGTCACGGGCCAGCACCGGCGTGATGCCGATGACGATGAGCATCACCTTCGACAGCTCGCCCAGACCAAAGACGATGAACAGGATCGGCAGAATCGCCAGCGGCGGCACCATCGACAGCACGGTCAGCAGCGGCGACAGTGGCGCGCTGAACAACGGCAGTACTCCCGAAGCAATGCCCAGGCACAACCCGACCACGGCGCTGATCGCCAGCCCGATTGCCAGTCGCTTGAGACTGGCCCCGGTGTCCTGCCAGAGGATGTATTCGCCGGTGCGTTGATCGGGCACGAACGCCACCCGTTTGATCGCATCGGTCATCTGCACGGCGCTGGGCAGCAGCTTGTCGTTGGGGTTTTCCGTCAGCCGTGTCGCCGAGCCCGTGAAATAGGCGAACAGCAACAGGGCGAACGGCAGGAGCACCAGGATCAGGCGACTGGCGCGATCCGGGCGGCGGTTTATCAAACGCATGGCAAAGACCTTTGGTTTTTACAGCGTGCCGTCGGCAGCCATCTGCACGTAGCTCGTGTCGAAGTGCAGCTTGAGGTTGGCCTTGTCGCCATCGGTGACGCTGTTGGCGAAGGTCATGCCGACGGCGCTGGCGTCTTTGGCGCCTTCGCCGAGCAGGCCGTGGTCGAAGGAGAAGTCCGCGACCTTGCGCATGGTCATCGGCAGTTGCTTGCTGGTGGCAAACTCCAGCGCCTCTTTAGGGGTGGCGAACAGCCTGGTGGTATCCAGTTGCGCCTGGAAGCCGGCCAGATCGGTGCCCGACGCCTGGGCCATGTGCTCCAGCGCGGCTTTGGATTCGGCGGACTTGGCGTTCATCAGCGCCACCACTTCAAACCACGCGCCGGTCAGGGCTTTGCCCAAGGCCGGGTTGTCCTTCAGGGTTTGGGTGTTGACCACCATCATGTCCATGATCTCGCCAGGGATCTTGCTGGAGTCGAACACTTCGGTGACGCCGGGCTTGGCCTTGATCTCCGAGAGCATCGGGTTCCAGGTGGTGACGGCCTTGACCTCGCTGGTGTTGAAAGCGGCGGCGATGTCAGCGTCGGAGGTGTTGACGACTTTCAGGTCTTTCTCGGTCAGGTCCACCGAGTCTAGGGCGCGGGCGAGGAGGTAGTGGGACACCGACAGCTCGACCAGATTGACGTCCATGCCCTTGAGGTCGGTGACTTTCTTGCCCTCGCCCTTGAGGACGATGCCGTCGTTGCCGTTGGAGAAATCGCTGACCACCAGCGCGGTGCTTTCAACGCCGCCGGCGGCAGGAATGGTGAGGGCGTCCATGTTGGTCATGGTGCAACCGTCGAACTGGCCGGCGGTGTACTGGTTGATGGATTCGACGTAGTCGTTGAGCTGCGTGACTTCGATGTGGATGCCGTACTTCTTGGCCCACTTGTCGACGATGCCTTGAGTCCCTGCGTATTCCCATGGCATCCAGCCGGCATAAATGGTCCAGCAGACGTCGAAATCTTTCTTCGGGGCAGCGGTGGCCGAGAGGCTCATTGCGGCGAAGACGCCTGCGGTGAGCAGGCTGAACAGACGGGACTTTTGCATTGGGGGTGTCTCCAGTAGCGAAAAGGGACGGTCAGGAGCACGGCGACACCACTGGTGTCCTGTCTCCCGGGCTTTTATCCCGCCGTGTAACCTCTACTGGAGGTCGCCAACTCTCGGACCAGCCACTCGCTTGACGCGAGCCGGAACCCTAGTCGGCTATTGCAAATTGTGGTGCCGCGAACCTGAGGTGACTCCTGCACAAGCTCCCTCAAGCGAGAGTTGTGCCAAGTTGCCCAAACCCATGTCGCGCCTGAGCCGCGCGGGCACAGGTCGTTTGACGAAGGACAAGACGTGCACTGATGCAGGGCGCCGTCTGGCGGCTGGGGACCGCGGTGGGGCACTCGCTCATGATTCAAGAGTCTGAGTTAGCGTTCTCGGCAGTTTCGGGAACGCCGACCAGCGCCGCTGGTTCGAGCTCTACCGCGGTCCGGGAGGCCGCCATGTATCGACGATTGCTTACCGCTTTGATGACGTTGTCCCTGGCAGGTTGTTACGGAGGTTATTACGAATCAGAAAGCTACACGCAGCCGATCTATAGCAGTGGCTACAGCAGTGGTTACGTGTACGAGAGTTACCGTCCGGTCGCTCCGGTGTATTCCGCAGGAGCGGTGTATTACTCCTCGCCGCGTTATTACTCGGCGCCTCGCTACTATGCGCCCCCTCCACGTTATTACGCTCCGCCGCCCCGTTATTACGGGCCTGGCTACGGACGCCCCGGTTATGGACGCCCTGATTACGGCGGTCGCCCGGGTTATGGCGGCGGCAACTGGAATGGCGGCGGGTACCACGGCGGGGGTGGCTACAACGGCGGCGGTTATCACGGCGGCGGCAATGGTTATCGCCCTCCGCCTCCAGGTCCGCGACCCGGAGGCGGAAATGGCCCTGGCCCCGGTGGTGGCTGGCATGACAATCCCGGCGGTGGCGGTGGCGGCGGACCACGTCCCGGCTTTGGACCCGGCGGCGGTGGCCACCGGGGAGATGGCGGTTTCGGTCGTGGTGGTCACGGCGGACCGGGCGGCGGCAACCGCTGAGTTACAAAACGGCGCTCCGAGGAGCGCCGTTTTTTTATGGGAAGGATCTCACGGTTGAGGTGTATCACCTGACGCTTTCCAGGCTAAAGCCGGTCCCACAAGGGGTAAGCATTTCCAATAGTGGGACCGGCTTTAGCCGGGAAGAGGCCCGTTTGAACACCATCCAGGCAGGCATGAATTAAAGCCTCAATACTCCGACAAATCCGCCAACGGGTGCCGTCCTTCCCAGGCCTTCTCGAAGTGCGCGTCCACCACCGCCAGCGGAATGGTGGCGATGTCCTGCCAATGCCAGTGAGGCTTTTGGTCCTTATCGATCAGCCGAGCGCGAACACCCTCAGCGAACTCGGGATGTCGGCAGCAGTTGAGCGCCATGGTGTATTCCATCTGAAACACCTCGGCCAGCGACAGATGCCGCGCCCGTTCGATCTGCTCCCACACCAGATGCGCGGTCATCGGGCAGCCGTCGGTCAGGGTTTTCGCCGCCTTGGCCAATGACAGGTCATCGCCATTCAGGTGATGTTTCAACGCACTCCAGGCACTCGGTGCGTCGGCCACGTCCAGCAACTCATCAAGGCTCTCGCGCCGAGGCAGCCATTGCGCGGCGGGCATCTGATCCACCGCCTCCAGTTGCAGCGCCCGGAACAGGCTGGTCAGTTGCACCTTCGTCTGTTCCTGCCAGTTGAGTTGCAGCAGCCGGTCGATCATTTCCTCCTGCTGGTCGTCCAGCAGAAAGCGATCAGCGAGCCCGAGGTCCAGCGCGTCATGGCCGTTGATGTGCGCGCCGGTCAATCCCAGGAACAGCCCCAATTTGCCCGGCAGTCGCGACAGGAACCAGCTGGCGCCGACGTCAGGAAACAGGCCGATGCTGATTTCCGGCATCGCCAGCCGGCTGCTTGGCGTGACGACGCGGATGCTCGCCCCCTGCAGAAGGCCCATGCCGCCGCCCAGCACATAGCCGTGGCCCCAGCAGATCAGCGGTTTGGGATAGGTGTGCAGCGTATAATCCAGTCGATATTCCGCGGCGAAAAACTGCGCAGCCAGGGGCGGGACCGTGCCCGGCTGACCGCGCCCGGCCTCGACCAGCGCACGCACGTCGCCACCGGCGCAGAAGGCTTTTTCGCCATTGCCGCGCAGCAATACGCAGACGATTTGCGGGTCGCTGGCCCACTCATCAAGGCGGTCCTGCAACGCGAGAATCATCGGCAGCGACAGGGCATTCAGGGATTTTTCCGCATCCAGCGTGGCAATGCCCAGGCGGGCGCCGTCGGTGGCGGTGAGCTCTTCAAATTGCAGATTCATCGTGACCTCTTGTCAGTGGTACGGGGATCTATCGAGAGTTGTGAGTCCCCTCGACGCCCGGAAGTTGCAAACCGGCGGCTGTGAACGAGTGTAGGAACATCTGACGGCGCCGCGCTGGAAATAATCAGCCACAGTCCCTAAAGTTGCGCATTGTTTCTGCCGGATCACACCATGACAAACGACGACCGTATCAAACTGGAGGCCAGCTGGAAGCAGGCCCTGCGCGACGAGTTCGAGAAGCCTTACATGGGCGAGCTGCGCGACTTTCTGCGTCAGGAGCATGCGGCGGGGAAGGAAATCTACCCGCCGGGGCCGCTGATCTTCAATGCGCTGAACTCGACGCCGCTGGATAACGTGAAAGTGGTCATCCTGGGTCAGGATCCTTATCACGGCCCCAATCAGGCCCACGGCCTCTGCTTCTCGGTGCAACCAGGCGTGCCGGCGCCGCCTTCGCTGGTCAACATCTACAAAGAACTCAAGCGTGACCTGAACATCGACATCCCCAATCACGGCTATCTGCAATCCTGGGCCGATCAGGGCGTTCTGATGCTCAACACCACGCTCACTGTCGAGCGCGCCAACGCCGCTTCCCATGCCGGCAAAGGCTGGCAGCACTTCACCGACAAGATCATCGAAACCGTCAGCGCTCATCAGCCGCACTTGGTATTCCTGCTGTGGGGCGCCCATGCGCAGAGCAAGAAAAAACTGATCGATGCCTCCAAGCACCTGATCCTGACCGCCGTGCACCCGTCGCCGCTGTCGGCCTACAAAGGGTTTCTCGGCTGCGGGCATTTTGGTCTGGCGAACAAGTTTCTGGAGCAGAACGGCCTGGCGCCGATCGAGTGGCGATTGCCGCCTGTTGTCTGACACACCACACCCTGTGGGAGTGACCGGGGTGGCGTTCCACCTTGCTCACGAAGACGGCATTTCAACCGCTGAAGCTGTAGCGGATGTATTAGCCTTTTCGCTAGCAAGCTCGCTCCCACAAGTTGTGTGCTCGCAGGCAGCTCTGCGGTAGTGCCATGTTTGATGAGAGCGAGGCCTCAACCCAGCCGTCGATCCCAATACCGAAACAACGGCTCGGCCAGGAACAACACAAACAACAACCGCATCACTTGCATCGCCGTCACCAGTGGCACCGACAGTTGCAGCACCTCCGCCGTCAGGCTCATTTCTGCGATCCCCCCCGGCATCATCCCCAGCGTCAACGAGCGTAAATCCAGATGAGTCAGCGTGCTCAAGCCCAGTGCGCACAACGCCGCGATGCTCATGGTCAGCGTTGTCCCCAGCAGCGTGCGACCGATAAACGACGGCGCACGACGAAAGAACGCGCGGTTGAAGTGGCAACCCAGACCGCTGCCGATCAGCCATTGCCCCAACTGACTGCCACCCTGGGGCAGGCCGATGTGCAAATCGAAACTGACGCTGATGACCGCGCTGATCAGCAACGGCCCGAATAACCACGGATTAGGCTGTTTCAACCGCTCCCAGCCCCAGGCCACCAACGCACCCAGCGGAAACAGCAGCATCAGCCACCGCCAATCCACCACCGTCGCGTGGGAAGGCGGGCCGCCGTCGCCCATCAGGTATTTGAAGATCGCCGGCACGCACAGCACCACCGCCAGCACCCGCAGACTCTGCCCGGCGGCGACGTTGCTGAGAATCGCGCCGTTGCGTGCGCCGAGGTTGACCATCTCTCCCGAGCCGCCGGGCATGCTGGAAAAGAACGCCGTGGCGCGGTCTTCGCCGGTGCGCAGCATCAGCCACACGCCGACCACGCTGGAAACGCTGGTCACCAGTGCGCCGATAAAGATCAGGCCGAAGTGGGAGAGGACTTGTTCGATGACGACGGGGGTGAAGTGCAGGCCGATGCCGATGCCGACCACCCATTGGCCGCATTTGCGGCCGCCGGGGATTTCAGCCAGCTGCCAGGGCGTGAGACAGCGCACCAGGATGATTGCCAGCAACGAGCCGACCATCCAGGGCAGTGGCCAGCCGACCTGACTGGCGAGAAATCCCCCCAGCAGGCCAACCAGCGGTGTTCCCCACCACGTACTGAAGGGTCGATCAGACATCGGCCAGCGCGCGACGCTGCCTGGAGCGCTTGCGCCAGATGCGGATCAGCGGGAACACCAGCATGAATGCCGTCACTACCCACATGCCCAGGGTGATCGGGCTGGACCACAGAATCTCCAGCCCGCCATTGGAAATCGACAACGCGCGGCGCAGGTTCTGCTCCATCAGCCCGCCAAGGATGAACCCCAGCAGAATCGGCGACAGCGGGAAATCCAGCTTGCGCAGGATGTAGCCGAAGATGCCGATGCCGACCATCAGGAACAGGTCGAAGGTAGTGGCGTGCACTGCGTAGACGCCGATCCCGGTGATGATCGCGATCACCGGCACCAGTGCCCAGTTCGGCACCGAGAGGATGCGGGTGAAGATGCGGATCATCGGGATGTTGAGGATCACCAGCATGATGTTGGCGACGAACAACGACGCGATCAGGCCCCAGACGATGTCCGGTTGCTGTTGAAACAACAGCGGTCCCGGCGTGATGTTGTACAGCGACAGGGCGCCGATCATCACCGCCGTGGTACCCGAACCCGGCACGCCCAGGGTCAGCATCGGCACCAGTGCGCCGCAGGCCGTCGCGCCAATGGCGGTTTCCGGCGCAGCCAGACCGCGCATGTCGCCCTGTCCGAACTTGCCACTTGCGCCGGCGATGCGTTTCTCGGACATGTAGGTCACGGCGCTGGCCAGCGTCGCGCCCGCACCGGGCAACACGCCCATGATGAAGCCCATCAGACCGCAACGGATGTTCACCCAGAAGACCGAACTGGCCTCCTTGAAATTAAACATCATGCGCCCGGTGGCTTTCACCGCTTCCTGCCCGCGGTGGGTTTTCTCCAGCAGCAACAGAATTTCACTGATCGAGAACAGACCCAGCACCAGCACGACGAACTGAATGCCGTCAGCCAGATGGATGTTGTCGCCGGTGAAACGGTACACGCCGCTGTTGGCATCGATACCGATGCTCGACAGAAACAGCCCGATCAGCGCAGCGACAAAGGTCTTCAGCGGCCTATCACCGGCCATGCCACCCAGGCAAACAATGGCGAACACCATCAGCACGAAGTATTCCGCCGGGCCGAAGGCAATTGCCCATTTCGCCAGCAGCGGCGCGAACATGACCATCCCGCAGGTGGCGATGAACGCGCCAATGAACGAACTCCACGCCGACAGCGACAACGCCACGCCGGCCATGCCCTGACGCGCCATCGGGTAGCCGTCCAGCGCTGTCATCACAGTCGATGCTTCGCCCGGAATGTTGAGCAGAATGGAGCTGATGCGGCCGCCGTATTCACAGCCCAGATACACCGCCGCCAGCAGAATCAACGCCGACTCCGGCGGCAGGCCCAACGCGAACGCAATGGGGATCAACAGCGCCACGCCATTGATCGGGCCCAGCCCGGGCAGCAGGCCGACGACGGTGCCGATCAGCGTGCCGGACAGCGCGGTGATCAAGTTGTAAGGGGTCAGCGCGACGCCGAAGCCCTGGCCGAGATAGCCGAGAGTGTCCATATCAATTCTCCAGAACGTCGAGCAGGCCGAGGGGCAGGGGCACATCCATCACTTTGTCGAACAGCACGTACAGCGCGATGCTCATGAAGGTGATGATCACGACACTCGGCAGCCAGCGGCCGCCGTACAAGCGCGCCATGGGAATGCCGATCAGGATGCTGCTCAATACAAAGCCCAGCGGCTCGAACAGCCCGGCGAACACCAGCAACAGCAGGGTACAGATACCGATCTTGATCAGCGTCGGACGGTCCAGCGCCGGTTCTTCCTCCGAATGCACGATCGGCGTCGGACGGATCGCCATGTACAGCAGCGAAATACCCATCAGCGCCAGCATCAGCAGCGGGAAGGCGCGGGGGCCGACGGGTTCGTAGGAAAACGGCGCCTGATAAGGCCAGGCCATCATTGCCAGACCGATGCAGACCAGCAGCAGCACGACAGCGAAAAGTCGTTGTATCACCATGGAAAACTCCCGGATCACGCCACCGCGCAGGCGGCGCAATCCTCAGTCAATCGAAGACCGGTCGATGCAGTTCAGTCACTGAATCAGGCCGAATTCCTTGGCCAGCGTCTTGTACTCGGCGACGCGGGTTTTCACATATTTGTCCAGCTCTTCACCGGTCATGGCGAACGGGAACAGCTCACGCTGATCGCGCAGCTTGGCGAAGTCTTCCGAGGCCAGCAGCTTGTCGAAGGCCGCTTTCCACCAGTTGTAGTCCTCGTCCGACACCTTTGGCCCCAGATAGAAACCGCGCACCACCGGCCAGACGATGTCGTAGCCTTGTTCTTTGGCGGTCGGGATGTTCTTCATTTCCGGCTCGTCCAGACGCTCTTCGGAGAACACCGCCAGCAGGCGCATGTCGCCGCTGAGGATGTGCGGCATGGAGTCGGAAATGTCGGTGGAGCCCACTTGAATGTGGCCGCCGAGCAGGGCAGTGGCGATTTCACCACCGCCTTCCAGGGCGACGTAACGCAGTTCGCGCGGGTTGATTCCGGCAGCCTTGGCGATCAGCGCGGTCTGCATCCAGTCCTGGCTGCCCACGGTGCCGCCGGAGCCGATGACCACTTTGCCCGGGTCGGCTTTCAGGGCTTTAACGAGATCGTCGAGGTTCTTGTAGGGCGAATCAGCCTTGACAGCGATCGCGCCGTAGCTGGTGCCGACGGCGGCCAGCCAGCGCACGGCGTTCTCGTCGAAACGGCCGAACTTGCCCTGGGCCAGGTTCAACAACGAACCGCTGGACCAGGCCACCAGTGTGCCGGCGTCGGCCGGGCGCTGAGCGACCACCGCGTTGTACGCCACGGCGCCGACGCCGCCCGGCATGTAGGTGACGCGCATCGGTTTGGAGAGGATCTTCTCGTTGATCAGCGCGCTTTGCGCCAGCTTGCAGGTCAGGTCGAAGCCGCCGCCGGGCGAGGCCGGCGCGATGCATTCAGGACGATTGGGCTCGGCCCACAATTGGGTGGCCATCAGCAGGCAGCTGGCGGCAACGCTGATATGGCGCAACGATAGGTTCATGGTCCGTCTCCAGAGGAGTTGTTGTTTTAATGGGGCAGGCAGTCGTACGTTCGTCAGGCAGTCGTCTCATGACCTCGCGAAAGGGTCGGCCGACAAGATGCGGACGTGACGAAACACCGCGCAACAGGGCTGCGAGGTGAACAGTAAACACAACGGGATTCAGGCGGCACGAGGGCCGAGGGTTGCAGTGAGGGCATCACTGATGACTCCGATATTGTTTTTATTGTTGAAAACGCATCAAGGCGTTTTTCGTCACGACCCTGGCATCAGCAGCGTCACGCAAGACGCAATCGTGACAAGTCGTGACGGGATCCTAATCAGCGAAGCTTTCATCAACCTTTCAACTACCTTTCAGAAAGCGTTCACCTGATCCGCTTCCAGATCGGAGGCTGGCTTTCCCGCGCACCGGGCCTTCCCTGACGGCGGCGCGCCTGTAAACTCCGCCCATAAAATGCTCACTCGGGAGAAGTCGATGCGTGTCCTGCTCGTCGAAGATCATCTGCAACTGGCTGAAAGTGTCGCGCTGGCGCTCAAGAGCAGCGGCCTGACCGTTGACGTTCTGCACGACGGCGTTGCAGCTGATCTGGCCCTGAGCAGCGAAGACTATGCCGCGGTGGTGCTCGATGTCGGCCTGCCGCGCATGGACGGTTTCGAGGTGCTGGCACGTCTGCGGGCGCGGGGCAAGAACACTCCGGTGCTGATGCTGACTGCCCGCAGCGACGTCAAGGACAGGGTCCACGGCCTGAACCTCGGCGCCGATGACTACCTGGCCAAACCCTTTGAACTGTCGGAGCTGGAAGCTCGGGTCAAGGCGTTGCTGCGCCGCAGCGTGCTCGGAGGCGAACGCCAGCAACGCTGCGGCGAGCTGGTCTACGACCTCGACACCCGAAGGTTCACACTCTGTGAAGAACTGCTCACCCTGACCTCCCGAGAACAATCGGTGCTCGAATCACTGATCGCCCGGCCCGGTCGGGTCATGAGCAAGGAACAACTGGCCGCGCAAGTGTTTGGTCTGGACGAAGAGGCCAGCTCCGACGCTATCGAAATCTACGTGCACCGCCTGCGCAAGAAGCTGGACGGGCACCCGATCGCGATCGTGACGTTCCGGGGCCTCGGTTACCTGCTGGAAAGCCGCGATGCTTAATCCGTTTCCCGCAGCCGAAAACAGCCTGCGCTGGCGCTTGCTGTGGAACCTGGGATTACTGCTGGTGGTGCTGATGATCGCCAGCGGCATGAGCGCCTACTGGAACGGGCGCGAAGCGGCAGACACCGCCTACGATCGCACCTTGCTGGCCTCGGCGCGGACCATCGCCGCCGGGTTGTCGGAACACGACGGCACCCTCAGCGCCGACGTGCCCTATGTGGCCCTGGACACCTTCGCCTACGACAGCGCCGGGCGCATTTACTACCAGGTCAACGACATCGATCAAAAGCTCATTTCGGGCTACGAAAACATCCCCGCGCCGCCGCCAGGGACGCCGCGCACCGACGCTTATCCGGCCCTCGCCAAGTTCTACAGCGGCCGTTATCAGGGCCAGGACGTGCGCGTGGTCAGCCTGCTCAAGGCCGTCAGCGAACCGAACATGAACGGCATGGCCGAGATTCGCGTCGCCGAAACCGAAGAAGCCCGGGTGGACATGGCCCAGGCGCTGATGGCCGATACGCTGCTGCGGCTGGGCATGCTGGGCGGCGGCGCGTTGCTGCTGGTCTGGTTCACCGTCAGCGCCGCCTTGCGACCCCTGGATCGCCTGCGCACGGCGGTGGAAGAACGCCAGCCTGACGATTTGCGCTCGCTGCCGCTGGTCGAGGTTCAGCACGAGTTGCGCCCGCTGGTCAGCTCGCTCAACCACTTCACCGAAAGGCTGCGCATGCAGTTCGAGCGTCAGGCGCAATTTATCGCCGACGCGGCCCATGAGTTGCGAACGCCGCTGGCGGCATTGAAAGCGCGACTGGAGCTGGGTCTGCGAGACCACGAGCCTGCGGCGTGGCGCAACACCCTCGAAAGCGCCGCCTCCGGCACCGACAAGCTGACCCATCTGGCCAACCAGTTGTTGTCGCTGGCGCGCATCGAGAATGGCGCGCGGGCCATCGCCGAAGGTGGGGCGCAGTTGCTCGACCTCAGCCAACTGGCCCGTGAACTGGGCATGGCCATGGCGCCGCTGGCCCACGCCCGGGGTGTGGCATTGGCGCTGGAAGCGGACGAACCGGTGTGGATGCGCGGCGAACCCACGTTGCTCAACGAACTGCTGAGCAATCTGGTGGATAACGCCCTGGCCCACACCCCGGCGGGCGGCAATGTGATTCTGCGTGTCCATGCCCCCTGCGTGCTTGAAGTCGAGGACGACGGCCCCGGCATCCCGGCCCACGAGCGTGATCGGGTGTTCGAGCGCTTCTACCGGCGCAATCAGCAGAGCAAGGGTTCGGGCCTGGGGTTGGCGATTGTGGGAGAAATCTGCAGGGCACATTTGGCGCGCATCACCTTGCACGACGGCGCACAACGGGGCTTGAAAGTAAGGGTGAGCTTTATGGTGCCGGAGTCGGGACTGGTGGGGCTGGTTTGACCGGGCAGGCCATAGCGATCAGTACAGCAGCGTCATCGCCTCGTTCATCTCATTGATAAGCCCGCCGTCGGCCATGTTCAGGCCCAGTTGCGCTACCGCCGGCACGGACTTGAAGCTCAGGTTCGGGTAAGGCGTGCCGTTCATTTCATGAATATGAATCGTCGCGACCTGCACCAGGTCAACGTAGTCAGCCTGACCCGAGACACGGCTGAAACTCTGGAATTCCCGAGGCACGATCGCCAGGGCATCCGGGAAATCCCATGACCGCAGCAGCCTCTCACCGATGATCGGATGAATCCGTTCAATGACGTGATTGAGGCTGATAGGGTCGGAAAGCAACTCGTAGTTGTCCTCGGCGTAGGTCAGGATCGGCAGCACACCAATGAGGTGAATGAGCCCGGCCAGCGTGGCCCTGTCGGCCTTCAGTCGTGTGCTGCGGTAGCTCAGGACATTACAGACCCCGGCCACCTGCATGCTGAGTTTCCAGATGTCGCGCATCTTGGCTTCGATGACGGCGGACTTGGCGTGAAACATCTGCTCCACCACCAGCCCGATGGCCAGGTTACTGCTGTAGTTCACGCCCAGACGTCGAACTGCGGTCAGCACGTCGCTGACTTCAAAGTTGGGCCGCAGCAGGGGGCTGTTGACGACTTTGATCAGGCGGGCGGAAAGCGCCGTGTCGCTGCCAATGACTTTGCTCAGCGCAGCAATGGAGATTTCCGAGTCTTCCGCCGCCAGGCGAATCCTCAGCGCGACTTCCGGGAGAGTTGGCAGAAACAGAGCATCCTTGTCGATCGCCTTGATCAGATCCCTCTGCACTTCGTCAGCCATGCTACTCATATTGGATCTCTGGACATTGCATTCCGGCCAACGGCCGTCCGCTCGGGATTACGGCGATGGCAACCACGCTGACGTTTTGCACATGCTTCAACCGGGTTCAACGCTGGGTTTCGAGTTTCGCGTCGAGCGTGTATGGCAATTCACCTAGTTGCAGGTTCGGGCCATCTGGCGCGCCAAGATGGATTTGACCATCTTCCGCCGCATCCGCCTGTACAACCGCCAGCACCTCGATCCCGACATCAGACCGGGCCGCGATCACAACGTTGCCTACTGCACTCGAATGTACGGGCGAAAACAATGCAACACCCGGCTCAGGCACTTCGCTGTCGCCCATAGTCAGGCGGTACAGCCGGCGTTTCAGCTTGCCGAGGTATTGCATCCGCGCCACGATTTCCTGGCCGGTGTAGCAACCTTTCTTGAAGCTCACCCCGCCCACGGCTTGCAGGTTGATCATCTGCGGAATCAATTCTTCACGGGTCTGCCCGAACACCTGGCCAATGCCGGCGCGGATCTGCCCCAGCAGCCAGTCGTTGAGGGGCGCTTGCGGCACGTGGGCGATCAGGCGGCTGCGCACGTCATCGGCCTGTTCGGCACGTACCCACAATTCGGCGCGGGCAGGGGAGACGCGAATGGCAATCAGGTCATTGGCGCGGACGACCGAGTCGGTCTCCTGCGCAAGATCAAGGCCCAGGCTGACCAGCGCGCCGTCGCCGTCTTGCAAGCCGAATCGCACCCAGGATGCGCTTTCGTCGGTCAATTTGGATTTGGAGAAGACGGCGTACTTCTTCAGATCCAGCAATTGCGCGTCGATCAGCTCGCTGGCCATTGCCAGCAATATGCCGTCGCCCTCAAGCAGGATGCGAAAGCTGGACTGCATGCGGCCTTTTTGGGTGCAGCGCGCCCCGAGGGTAGCCTTGGCTTCGCTGAGGTAGTCGATGTTGCAAGTCAGTTGGCCTTGCAGGAACTTGCCGGCATCCACGCCGCGAACGGCGAGCACACCTTCATGGGACAGGGGGCAGAAAAATGCTGGAACGGCCATGAGTCATCGCAGGGTAGAAGTCTGGGGCACCATCATAGTGCCGCGTGTCGCTAATGGGTATACGCAAAAAGCTGCGACTAACTGCAAGTACGCCCCGAGACGATGCGCCTGTATACTCGCCGGCAAATTCGAGGAGCCCTCCATGGTCGAAGATGTTGAACTCAATCGCCTCTTTTGGCACAGCCGTCGCGGCATGCTCGAGCTGGACGTGTTACTGGTGCCATTCGTCAAAGAAGTCTATCCGACGCTCAACCAGGTCGATCGAGACCTCTATGTCCGCCTGCTGACCTGCGAAGACCAGGACATGTTCGGCTGGTTCATGCAGCGCGCGGAGTCTGAAGACCCGGAGCTGCAGCGCATGGTTCGGATGATTCTGGACCGTGTCCAGCCGAAGTGATCGTTTCGAATGCCGTTGGCAAGCCTCCCGGGCGCTGCTGACGGCGTACCTCGTCACGCAAATCGTTGCGCTGACGTCGATAGTCCTCCTGTCAGTGCCCCTGTGGACCAAAGCCATCGGCATCCTGCTGTGCGCTTTGCATGCATCACGTCGCCTTCGCCCATCCATTCTGCTTGATCAGCCGCAGTCATCCACGGGGCTGCGGCGTGACAGCAGCGGATGGGCGTTGTGGAGTGAGGAGGGCGGCTGGCAACCGGTGCAGCTACGCCCGGACAGCCTGGCGCTGCCGCACATGGTCGTGCTGCGTTTCCGGGTGCCGACGGGCCACTGGCTGAGCCGTGTGTGGGTGCGAAGCCTGTGCATCCCGGCAGACGCCATGACGCCGGACAGCCACCGACGCCTGCGTTTGCGCCTGAAGTTCAGCCGGCGAAGGTGGGCGGCACCAGAATAGTGTCCAGCGCTTCGGGCAACATATCCGGGTAATCCAGCGTGTAATGCAGCCCCCGGCTCTCCTTGCGCGCCATCGCCGACGCGATCATCAGCTCTGCGACCTGGGCCAGGTTGCGCAACTCGATCAGATCGCGGCTGACCTTATAGTTGCTGTAAAACTCGTCGATCTCGTCCAGCAACAGCCGCACCCGATGCTGGGCGCGCTGCAGACGCTTGTTGGTACGCACAATCCCCACGTAGTCCCACATGAACCGACGCAGCTCATCCCAGTTGTGGGCAATGATCACGTCTTCGTCGGAATCGGTTACCTGACTCGAATCCCATGCCGGCAGGTTTTGCGGCTGCGGGACGTGCTCGAGCTGAGTCACGATGTCCGCCGCTGCCGAGCGGGCGTACACGAAGCATTCCAGCAGGGAGTTGCTGGCCATGCGATTGGCACCGTGCAGGCCTGTGAAACTGGTCTCGCCGATGGCGTAAAGCCCGGGCACATCGGTGCGGCCCTGCTGATCAACCACAACGCCACCACAGGTGTAGTGGGCGGCCGGGACCACGGGAATCGGTTGACGCGTGATGTCGATGCCGAATGTCAGGCAGCGTTCGTACACGGTTGGGAAGTGCCCTTTGATGAAGTCTTCGGGCTTGTGGCTGATGTCCAGAAACACGCAGTCGGCGCCCAGGCGTTTCATCTCGTGGTCAATGGCGCGGGCAACGATGTCGCGGGGCGCGAGCTCGGCCCGTGGGTCAAAACGCTGCATGAAGCGCTCGCCATTGGGCAGCTTCAGGTAAGCGCCTTCGCCGCGCAGGGCCTCGGTAATCAGAAAACTCTTGGCTTGCGGGTGGTACAGGCAGGTGGGGTGGAACTGGTTGAATTCCAGGTTGCCCACCCGGCAGCCTGAGCGCCAGGCCATCGCTATGCCGTCGCCGCAAGCGCCGTCGGGATTGCTGGTGTACAGATAAACTTTTGCCGCGCCGCCGGACGCCAGAATGGTGAAACGCGCGCTGTGGGTGTCGACTTCGCCCGTCGAACGATCCAGCACATAGGCGCCCAGGCAACGCTGACCTTCCAGGCCCAGCCGCGATTCGGTGATGAGATCGACCGCCACGCGCTGTTCCAGCAATTCGATATTGGGACGGGACCTGGCCTGCGCCAGCAACGTGCGAAAGATCGCCGCGCCGGTGGCATCGGCGGCGTGAATGATCCGGCGGTGGCTATGCCCGCCCTCGCGCGTCAGGTGGAACTCGAAGCCGCCGTCTACCACGGTGGATGGATCATCCCGGGTAAACGGAACGCCCAAGTCGATCAGCCACTGGATGGCCTCGCGGCTGTGCTCCACTGTAAAGCGTACCGCGTCTTCTCTGCACAGGCCGCCGCCCGCATTGAGGGTGTCTTCGACGTGGGACTGAACAGTGTCTGCGTCATCCAGCACCGCCGCAACGCCACCCTGGGCCCAGAAGGTCGAGCCGTTCGCCAGATCGCCTTTGCTGAGAACCGCCACGCGCAGATGCCCGGGCAATGTCAGCGCAAGGCTCAAACCGGCTGCACCGGAGCCTATTACCAATACGTCGTGCTGGAAATGCTGACTCATCTCGGTCCCGGCGTCTAAATGGCCACTAGTATAAGCAAGGGTGGAACGGCACAATAGCCGCGCTTTATGGCAAGGGTAGATCGCGGTGGTAGCGAAGTGTGCGCCACCCTGCGACGTCCTGCACCCCGTTTGATGGATGCGATCTTTCCTACAGCTTCATTCGGATTGAGTCCTACAGCTGATGGGGTGCGGGTCCTACGCCCAAAGGTGAGCGATGGGAACTTTTCATGAACCCGTACGTTCAATAGTGGGTTGCCCATAAAGGAACAGCGTCGACGTTACGCGTTGGTGGTTCAAGCCAGTGCGAGCGCTTATGACGACAAGATTATCTACGCAGCCGACCTGGTTCGAGCGGCGTTTTTCGCGCGGGCAGCAGACGCCCGCCGGAAACTTGCTTGAAGGGGGGAGAACTTTTGCTTAAAGCCCGAGTCTATGTTTGCAAGCCTGCGAAAGAGCCAATGCGATGCTCCTTTAAGCTTTATGAGGAGTGTTCATGCTAACCCAGGAAGAAGATCAGCAGCTGGTTGAACGCGTTCAGCGCGGCGACAAGCGGGCCTTTGATCTGCTAGTGGTGAAATATCAGCACAAGATTCTTGGGTTGATCGTGAGATTCGTTCACGACACCCACGAAGCCCAAGACGTTGCGCAAGAGGCGTTTATCAAAGCCTACCGCGCACTTGGTAACTTCCGCGGCGACAGCGCGTTTTATACGTGGCTGTACCGTATCGCCATCAACACGGCGAAGAACTATCTGGTGTCGCGAGGTCGGCGGCCGCCGGACAGCGATGTCAGATCCGAAGACGCAGAGTTCTATGACGGCGATCACGGCCTCAAGGATATCGAGTCGCCGGAGCGGGCATTATTGCGGGATGAGATCGAGGGCACCGTCCACCGAACTATCCAGCTACTGCCAGAAGATTTGCGTACAGCTTTAACTTTGCGTGAGTTCGACGGTCTGAGTTACGAAGACATTGCCAGTGTCATGCAATGTCCCGTTGGTACCGTGCGCTCTCGCATATTTCGCGCTCGGGAAGCCATCGACAAAGCCTTGCAACCTCTGTTGCAGGAAACCTGAGACAGCGGCGATAGCCACAAGAGAGGAACCGCCATGAGTCGTGAAGCCCTGCAGGAATCGCTGTCCGCGGTGATGGATAACGAAGCGGACGAATTGGAACTGCGTCGAGTGCTTAGCGCTATTGAAGATGCGGACACACGTGCCACTTGGTCCCGTTATCAGATTGCCCGTGCAGCCATGCATAAAGAACTACTGATCCCTCATCTGGATATTTCGGCCGCCGTTGCTGCCGGGATCGCTGATGAAGTCAGCCCGCTCAAGGTCGGTCGCGGTCCTTGGCGCACGCTGGGTCGTCTGGCCGTGGCTGCCTCGGTGACCGTTGCAGTGCTGGCGGGCGTACGTTTGTATAACCAGGATGAAATCGCAGGGGCACAACTGGCCCAGCAGACTCAGCCGACCAACGTTGCCATGCCTCAGGCCAAAGGCCCAGCGGTACTGGCAGGCTACACAGAAGGCGAACAGTCTCCGGGTCCAATGGCAAGCGGTGTGCTGCAGAACCAGGCTGGCTGGCATGATCAGCGTCTGCCAGGTTACCTGCGCCAGCACGCGCAGCAAGCGGCAACGAAAGGTGCCGAAGGCGCTCTGCCATTCGCCCGTGCCGCAAGCCTGGAAAACCGTTAAGGAGGATCATGCGCGCCATCCCTCTACTGTCGCTTTTGCTGGGCGGATGGCTGGTCCTTCCAGCTCATGCCGATGACGCGCAAGATCAGTTGAAACGTCTTACGCAGGCTGAGCAGCAGCAAAGCTACACCGGAACATTCGTTTATGAACGTAACGGCAGCTTCTCCACTCACCGAATCTGGCAGCGCGTCGCCGATGGCAAGGTTCGGGAGCATCTTCTTCAACTGGATGGCACGCCTCAAGAGGTGCTGCGCGTCAATGGGGTTACCCAGTGCGCCAGCGGTACCCTCGAAGAGGGCGCCTCCAGTGTTCCGGACTCTGCGGCCCGAGCTTTTGATGCTGCCAGGCTATCTTCCTGGTATGACATCAAGTCGGCAGGCACCTCGCGTGTCGCAGGACGCCTGGCTAACGTCGTCACACTGACCCCTCGCGATCAGCACCGTTACGGCATCGAATTGCACCTCGACAGTGAAACCGGCTTGCCGCTGAAGTCTTTGTTGCTCAGCGACAAGGGCCAATTGCTCGAGCGTTTTCAATTCACTGACCTCAATACCTCCCAGTCACTGACCGATCAAATGCTCTCGCCCGGTGCTGACTGCAAGCCGCTCGAAGTGGTCAAATCCAAGCCTGATGCTCCTAAGCAAAAAGTGGAATGGCGTTCCAATTGGCTGCCGCCGGGCTTTGACTTGAGCAGCGCTGCGGCACGCAAGGATCCTGACTCGAAGGATCTTGTGACGAGTCTGATGTATGACGATGGCCTGGCACGTTTCTCTGTGTTTGTTGAGCCGGTCAGCGGCGCGGCGGTGACGGATATTCGCACTCAGCTGGGCCCGACCGTTGCCGTCTCCCGTCGCGTCTCGACGGCGAGAGGGGATGCCATGGTGACGGTGGTGGGCGAGATCCCGATCGGGACGGCCGAGCGCATTGCGTTGTCCATGCGAGACGACGCTGCGGCTACGAGCAAAAACTGATTTACACACCGGTGATGCCCACGATGAAAAAGGTTTCATCCGGTCGGTTCACGTTCACAAGCCTTTAAATATGGGCTTCACTGGTACTGATGAAATGTTTAGTGCGCTTTGTCGGTTGCAATTGGATGTGTTTTTTTCTATAGGTCACAGCTTCGCAGCTGTGGCCTTTGTTGTTTCAGGGTCCAGGAAACTGGAGCAGATACAGGTGCTGCAGGAAACTGCAGCGCACAGATGCTTCGCGAGCCTGCGGGCTCGTACCGCTTAACCATGCTCGTTGTAAACGGGAGCCATATGTCGATACCACGCTTTAAACCTTACCTGGTCTGGATGGCCGCTGTGCTGATGCTTGGACAGGTCATCACTGCTCAAGCCGAAGCCTTGCCGGACTTCACCTCTCTGGTGGAGCAGGCTTCCCCCGCCGTCGTCAACATCAGTACGCGGCAGAAGTTGCCGGACCGCTCGGTTGCCCAGGGTCAGATGCCTGATCTGGAAGGCCTGCCACCGATGCTGCGCGAATTTCTCGAGCGCAGCACGCCGCCCGGCTCCCGCCCGCCAGGAGGCGGCAAGGGCGATCGTCAGCGTGAGGCGCAGTCATTAGGCTCGGGCTTTATCATCTCCGCTGATGGTTTCATCCTGACCAACAACCACGTCATTGATGGCGCCGACGAAATTCTTGTGCGTCTTTCGGATCGCAGCGAGATGAAGGCCAAGCTGATCGGCACCGATCCACGTACCGACGTTGCGGTGCTGAAGATCGATGGCAAGGACCTTCCCACCGTCAAGCTGGGTAACTCCGACAAGCTGAAAGTCGGTGAGTGGGTGCTGGCGATCGGCTCGCCGTTCGGCTTCGATCACTCGGTGACCAAAGGCATCGTCAGCGCCAAGGGCCGCAGCCTGCCAAATGACACGTACGTGCCGTTTATCCAGACGGACGTTGCGATCAACCCGGGTAACTCGGGCGGTCCGCTGTTCAACATGGCGGGCGAAGTGGTGGGTATCAACTCGCAGATCTTCACCCGCTCCGGTGGCTTCATGGGCCTGTCGTTCGCGATCCCGATCGACGTGGCGATGGACGTTGCCAACCAGCTAAAAGCCAGTGGCAAGGTCAACCGTGGCTGGCTGGGTGTCGTGATTCAGGAAGTCAACAAAGACCTGGCCGAGTCGTTTGGTCTGGACAAACCGGCCGGTGCGCTGGTGGCTCAAGTCCTTGAAGACGGGCCGGCCGCCAAAGGTGGTCTGCAGGTAGGCGACGTGATCCTGAGCGCCAACGGCACGCCGATCGTCATGTCCGCAGACTTGCCGCACCTGATCGGCAACCTGAAGGACGGCAGCAAGGCCGAACTCGAAGTGATTCGCGACGGCAAGCGTCAGAAACTCACTGTGACCGTGGGCGCGTTGCCTGCCGAAGGCGAAGAAATGGGCGCAGCCGACACCGGTGTCGAGCGCAGCAGCAACCGTCTGGGCGTTTCGGTGGTTGATCTGACCGCTGAGCAGATGAAATCGCTGGACCTCAAGGGCGGCGTCGTCATCAAGGAAGTTCAGGATGGTCCTGCTTCGCTCATCGGGTTGCAGGCGGGTGATGTCATCACTCACCTGAATAACCAGGCGATCACTTCGTCCAAGCAGTTCACAGAAGTGGCCAAGGGCCTGCCGAAGAATCGCTCAGTTTCCATGCGCGTTCTGCGTCAGGGCCGCGCGACATTCATCACGTTCAAGCTGGCGGAATAACCCTTCAGGCGCAGCGAGAAGGAGCGGTCAGACCGCTCCTTTTTTTGTGCCCTCTCGAGGCATGGCGCGCAGGCTCTGCGCGTGAACGTGACGCCTGATCGTTCCTTCAGGTACAATTCCCGGCTATTTTTGGCGGGCAGTCTGCCTGCGACCTTTTTCGAGTGTTGATCCGTGAGTGATTTGAGTCATATCCGCAATTTCTCCATCATCGCCCACATTGACCATGGCAAGTCGACGCTGGCCGACCGTTTCATCCAGATGTGCGGCGGCCTGACCGAGCGCGAGATGGAAGCTCAGGTCCTCGATTCCATGGACCTGGAGCGTGAGCGCGGGATTACGATCAAAGCCCACAGCGTCACGCTTTATTACAAGGCGAAGGACGGGATCACCTACCAGCTCAACTTCATTGATACCCCGGGGCACGTTGACTTCACCTACGAAGTCAGCCGCTCGCTGGCGGCATGTGAGGGCGCGTTACTGGTGGTCGATGCCGGTCAGGGCGTAGAAGCCCAATCCGTCGCCAACTGCTACACGGCTATCGAACAGGGCCTGGAAGTCATGCCGGTCCTGAACAAGATCGACCTGCCCCAGGCCGATCCGGATCGCGTCAAGGAAGAAATCGAAAAAATCATCGGCATCGATGCCACTGATGCCGTGGTCTGCAGCGCCAAGACCGGCCTGGGCGTTGACGAGGTGCTCGAGCGTCTGGTCCATACCATTCCCGCGCCGACCGGCAACATCGAAGACCCGCTGCAGGCGCTGATCATCGATTCGTGGTTCGACAACTACCTGGGCGTTGTGTCCTTGGTGCGTGTGCGTCACGGCCGGGTCAAGAAAGGCGACAAGATTCTGGTGAAGTCGACCGGCAAGATGCACCTGGTCGACAGCGTGGGCGTGTTCAACCCCAAGCACAGCGCCACCGCTGATCTGAAAGCCGGCGAAGTGGGCTTCATCATCGCAGGCATCAAGGACATTCACGGCGCGCCAGTGGGCGACACCCTGACCCTGAGCACCACGCCAGACGTTCCGGTGCTGCCCGGCTTCAAGCGTATTCAGCCGCAGGTCTACGCGGGTCTGTTCCCGGTCAGCTCCGATGACTTCGAAGATTTCCGCGATGCGCTGCAGAAGCTGACGCTGAATGACTCTTCCCTGCAATATCTGCCGGAAAGCTCCGACGCGCTGGGCTTCGGTTTCCGCTGCGGCTTCCTCGGCATGCTGCACATGGAGATCATCCAGGAGCGCCTTGAGCGCGAGTACGACCTGGACCTGATCACCACCGCGCCGACGGTAATCTTCGAGCTGCTGCTGAAGACCGGTGAAACCATTTACGTCGACAACCCGTCGAAATTGCCAGACCTGTCCACGATCGAGGACATGCGTGAGCCGATCGTGCGGGCGAACATTCTTGTGCCTCAAGAGCACCTGGGCAACGTCATTACGCTGTGTATCGAGAAACGTGGCATTCAGCACGACATGCTGTTCCTCGGTACGCAGGTGCAAGTGACCTACGATTTGCCGATGAACGAAGTGGTCCTGGATTTCTTCGACCGACTGAAGTCGACCAGCCGTGGTTACGCGTCGCTGGACTACCATTTCGATCGTTATCAGTCGGCCAACCTGGTTCGTCTGGACGTGATGATCAACGGTGAAAAGGTCGACGCTCTGGCGCTGATCGTGCATCGTGACAATGCCGCCTACAAAGGCCGCGCGTTGACTGAAAAGATGAAAGAACTGATTCCTCGTCAGATGTTCGACGTGGCAATCCAGGCAGCCATTGGCGGCCAGATTATCGCGCGTACAACCGTCAAGGCGCTCAGAAAGAACGTACTGGCCAAATGTTATGGCGGCGACGTCAGCCGTAAGCGCAAGCTGCTCGAGAAGCAGAAGGCCGGTAAGAAACGCATGAAGCAGGTTGGCAACGTGGAAATTCCACAGGAAGCCTTCCTTGCAGTGCTCAGGTTGGAATAGTCAGGCCCTATGTCACTCAATTTCCCGCTGTTGCTGGTCGTCGCCGTGTTTGTCTGCGGTTTGCTGGCCCTGTTCGATCTGATCATATTGGCGCCGCGTCGCCGCAACGCGATAGCGAACTATCAAGGCAGCGTGAGCCAGCCTGATGTCGCGGTCGTGGACCGGTTGAACAAGGAGCCGTTCCTCGTCGAATACGGCAAGTCGTTCTTTCCGGTGTTGTTCATCGTTCTGGTGCTTCGCTCGTTTCTGGTTGAGCCGTTCCAGATCCCGTCGGGCTCGATGAAGCCAACGCTGGACGTGGGCGATTTCATCCTGGTGAACAAGTTCTCATACGGCATCCGCTTGCCGGTGATCGACCTCAAGGTCATCCCGGTCGGCGATCCGCAGCGTGGCGACGTGATGGTGTTCCGCTACCCGAGCGACCCCACGGTCAACTACATCAAGCGCGTCGTCGGCCTGCCAGGGGATGTGATTCGCTACACCAACGACAAGCAGTTGTTCATCAACGGGCAGCTGGTGGCCAAGCAGCTGATCGGTTCTGAGCCGGGCACGCTGGGCAGCGCAGAGCTTTACAACGAGAAGCTGGGCGAGGTGGAACACCAGATCCGTCAGGAAATGAGCCGCTACCGCGCGCCGCCTGATCACGAGTGGACCGTGCCTGCCGCGCACTACTTCATGATGGGCGACAACCGCGACAACTCGAACGACAGCCGTTACTGGGATGACCCCAATATTCCCAAGGACGAGCTGGGCATGGTCCCCGACAAGAACATCGTCGGCAAGGCCTTTGCGGTCTGGATGAGCTGGCCTGAACCCAAGCTCAGCCACTTTCCGAACTTCTCGCGAGTGGGTCTGATCAAGTAATCGATGCGGCGCTGCCACTGGCAGCGCCGTATGTCATTCAGGGCCATGTTGCGTGGCTGATCTCGCAGGTGACAGGGAAGGGCTACTCTTGAAAGCAACCATGACGTCTGCCGGTCCGCAAAAGGGCCTGTCGTTCATCGGCTGGCTGGTGCTGCTGGCGATTCTGGCCTTTGTCGGAAGCACCGCCGCCAAGATCGTGCCGCATTACATGGACTACCTGTCGATGAAGAAAATCATCGAAACTGCCGGCACCGATCGCACGGCAGACATCACCAACGCCGGTGACCTTTACGCCTACGTGGCCAAAGGCATGCAGGTCAATAACATTCGGGATTTGGATTTGAACAAGGCGTTAACTGTGACGACGGAGAACAACAGGTTCCTCGCCCATTTGAACTACGAAAAACGTGAGCCACTGATCCAGAACCTCGATCTGGTGGTCAAGTTCGACCACGAATTCAGCGTGGGTAAACCGTGAGCGTTTCATTGAGTCGCCTGGAGCGTCAGCTCGGCTATACCTTCAAGGATCAGGAACTGATGATCCTGGCCCTGACCCACCGCAGCTTTGCCGGACGCAACAACGAACGTCTGGAATTCCTCGGTGATGCCATTCTCAACTTCGTCGCCGGCGAAGCGCTTTTCGAGCGTTTCCCCCAGGCACGGGAAGGTCAGTTGTCCCGCCTGCGCGCTCGCTTGGTAAAAGGCGAGACCCTCGCGCTGCTGGCCCGTGGTTTCGACCTGGGTGAGTACCTGCGCCTGGGCTCGGGTGAGCTGAAGAGCGGCGGCTTTCGACGTGAGTCGATTCTGGCCGACGCGCTGGAAGCCCTGATCGGCGCGATCTACCTCGACGCCGGCATGGACATGGCAAGGGATCGCGTGCTCGCCTGGCTGGCCAGCGAGTTCGACACCCTGACGCTGGTCGACACCAACAAAGACCCGAAAACACGGCTGCAGGAATTCCTTCAGTCACGCGCCTGTGATCTGCCCCGCTATGAAGTGGTGGATATCCAGGGCGAGCCGCATTGCCGAATCTTCTTCGTCGAATGCGAGATCTCTTTATTGAATGAAAAAAGCCGGGGACAAGGCGTTAGCCGTCGCATTGCCGAACAGGTAGCAGCGGCCGCAGCCCTTATCGCCCTGGGTGTGGAGAATGGCAATGACTGATTCACCTGCAACACGCTGTGGCTATGTCGCCATCGTTGGCCGGCCAAACGTGGGCAAGTCGACGCTGCTGAACCACATCCTCGGCCAGAAACTGGCGATCACGTCGCGCAAGCCGCAGACGACCCGTCACAACATGCTCGGCATCAAGACTGAAGGCGCCGTGCAGGCGGTCTACGTCGATACACCCGGCATGCACAAAAACAGCGACAAAGCGCTTAACCGCTACATGAACAAAACCGCCTCGGCAGCGTTGAAAGACGTCGACGTGGTGATCTTTGTGGTCGATCGCACCAAGTGGACCGAAGAAGACCAGATGGTCCTCGAGCGCGTCCAGTACGTGACCGGCCCGTTGATCGTGGCGCTGAACAAGACTGACCGCATCGAAGACAAGGGCGCGCTGATGCCGCATTTGTCCTGGCTGCAGGAGCAACTGCCGAATGCCCAGATCATCCCGATCTCGGCGCAGCAGGGGCATAACCTGGAAGCGCTGGAGAAAGTCATCGCCGATCAGCTGCCGGAGAATGAGCACTTCTTCCCGGAAGATCAGATCACCGACCGCAGCAGCCGTTTCCTTGCGGCAGAGCTGGTCCGAGAGAAGATCATGCGTCAGCTCGGTGCCGAGCTGCCTTATCAGATCACCGTCGAGATCGAGCAATTCAAGCAGCAGGGCAAAACGCTGCATATCCACGCGCTGATTCTGGTCGAGCGGGACGGGCAGAAGAAAATCATCATTGGCGACAAGGGCGAGCGGATCAAGCGCATCGGCTCGGATGCGCGCCGCGACATGGAAGTGCTGTTCGATTCCAAAGTCATGCTCAATCTGTGGGTCAAGGTCAAAGGCGGCTGGTCCGATGACGAGCGTGCGTTGCGTTCGCTGGGTTACGGCGACTTGTAACACGGCGGCACCGCTGGTCCGTGGAAACTGCCCTGTCGGCAGATCCATGCTGCACATGCAATCCTGTGGGAGTGAGCTTGCTCACGAAGACGGCATTTCAGTCGCTGAAGATTTAGCGCATGAACCTGTGTCTTCGCGAGCGAGCTCGCTCCCACAGTCGTTTCAGATGGCCCGTTCTGCCGTGTTCTTTCATCGAGATAGCCATGTCACAGCCCCCTCCCGTCGGTCAGCTCGCCTATGTGTTGCACAGCCGTGCGTACCGCGAAAACAGCGCACTGGTCGATTTCATCACCCCGCAGGGTCGCTTGCGTGCAGTGTTGCGCAGCGCTCGGGGGAAGGCGGGGACGATGGCGCGGCCATTCGTGCCGCTGGAAGTCGAGTTTCGCGGGCGGGGCGAGTTGAAGAACGTAGGACGAATGGAAGGCTCCGGCGTCGCTACATGGCTGGAAGGCGAGGCGCTGTTCAGCGGTCTGTACCTCAATGAGTTGCTGATTCGTCTGCTACCCGCCGAAGATCCGCACCCGAGCGTGTTCGAACATTACGCCGCGACGCTCGTGGCTTTGGCCGAAGGGCGCGCGCTGGAACCGTTGCTCCGTTCGTTCGAGTGGCGGCTGCTGGACGATCTCGGTTATGGCTTCGCGCTGGATGCGGATGTGAACGGCGAGCCACTGGCGAGCGATGGCATGTACCGGCTTCAGGTGGATGCAGGCCTTGAGCGGGTTTACCTGTTTCAGCCGGGATTGTTTCAAGGCGCTGAATTGCAGGCGATGTCCGAGGCGGACTGGAGTTCGCCAGGCGCGTTGTCGGCGGCCAAGCGTCTGATGCGCCAGGCCCTGGCCGTGCATCTGGGCGGGCGGCCGCTGGTCAGCCGTGAATTGTTTCGCAAACTCTAGCGTCCTGCCGCGCAAACCTAGAAAATCCTTCCTCGCGTGCGCAATCAGCCGCCACTGGCTGGCACCGCCACAGTAATCAGGAGAACCCCGTGACCCACAGCACTCGCATTCTGCTCGGCGTGAACATCGACCACGTTGCTACCCTGCGCCAGGCCCGGGGCACGCGCTATCCCGATCCGGTCAAGGCCGCCCTGGATGCTGAAGAAGCAGGCGCCGACGGCATCACCGTGCATTTGCGTGAGGACCGTCGACACATTCAGGAGCGCGATGTGTTGCTGCTGAAAGACGTGCTGCAAACACGCATGAATTTCGAGATGGGCGTTACCGAAGCGATGATGGCGTTCGCCGAGCGCATTCGGCCCGCGCACATCTGCTTGGTGCCGGAGACACGGCAGGAACTGACCACCGAGGGCGGGCTGGACGTCGCCGGTCAGGAAGCGCGCATCAAGGCGGCGGTTGAGCGGTTGTCGGCCATTGGCAGCGAAGTCTCGTTGTTCATCGACGCCGATGAGCGCCAGATCGCAGCATCGGCCCGGGTTGGCGCGCCGGCCATCGAACTGCACACCGGCCGTTACGCCGATGCCGAAACCCCGGCGGCCGTCGCCGAAGAACTCAAGCGCATTGCCGATGGCGTTGCGTTTGGTTTGGCCCAGGGCCTGATCGTCAATGCCGGCCATGGTTTGCACTATCACAACGTTGAAGCCGTCGCGGCGATCAAGGGCATTAACGAGCTGAACATCGGCCACGCGCTGGTGGCCCATGCGCTGTTTGTCGGCTTCAAGTCGGCAGTGGCGGAGATGAAGGCGTTGATTCTGGCGGCGGCGGATTCTGCTCATGGCAGGTGATCTGAGGGAGTGACCTCGAGCGCCTTCGCGAGCAAGCTCGCTCCCACAAGTACACTATTCGCTTAACTTTCGAGGGGCGCGCCGTTACGGCTTGCGCCCCACGATCACCGCACGCCGCGGCGCCGGCAGGCCTTCCACGGTTTTGCTGTGATCCGCCGGATCGAGGAAGTCCCTCAGCGACTGAAACCGCATCCACTCAGTACCGCGTTGTTCTTCCACCGTGGTGGTGCTGACGTCAACGCAGCGCACATCCACAAAACCCGCGCGGCGCAGCCACAGTTCCAGTGCGGGTACTGATGGCAGGAACCACACGTTGCGCATCTGCGAGTAGCGGTCCTCCGGCACCAGCACTTGGTTCGCGTCGCCTTCCACCACCATGGTTTCCAGCACCAGCTCGCCGCCTTTGACCAGGCAATCCTTCAGCGCCAGAAGGTGATCGATGGGCGACTTGCGGTGATAGAGCACGCCCATGGAAAACACCGTGTCGAAACCTTCCAGCCGTGCGGGCAGATCTTCCAGGGTGAACGGCAGATGCCACGCCGGCAGGTCCGGCAGGTAACGCTGCATGGCCTGGAACTGGCAAAAGAACAGCCAGTTGGGGTCGACACCAATGACGCTGTCGGCGCCGGCGCCCAGCATGCGCCACTGGTAATAACCATTGCCGCAGCCCACATCCAGAACGCGCTTGCCTTTCAGATCAAGGTGCGGCGACACCCGCGACCATTTCCAGTCCGAGCGCCATTCGGTGTCGACGTGCACGCCAAACACATCGAAAGGGCCTTTGCGCCACGGTGACAGACCCATCAGCGCGGCGCGGGTCTGCTCGCGGGTGGCGTCATCGCAATCGGCGCCGAGGATGAAATCATCCTTGAGCTCGATGCGGCTTGGCTTAAGGTTTGGCAAGGCATTCAGCGCGCCTTGCCAGCGTTCCAGGTCGCCATGACCCTTTTCCATCTTCGCGTCGAGTTGCGCCTGCAGGCCTTGGGCCCAGGCATACAGTGGCGTGCCCGCAAGACGGCGGACCAGGGGAGCGAGATCAATCATGGCAGGGCAATCAACGAGGCGAAATTAAGGCACTGGAACCAGGGCACGACTTTGCTGAAACCGGCGGCAACCAACCGTTCGCGGTGTTGCTCAAGGCTGTCGGGTTTCATCACGTTTTCGATCGCGCTGCGTTTCTGCGCGATCTCCAGCTCGCTGTAACCGTTGGCGCGCTTGAAGGCGACGTGCAGATCGGTGAGCAGCGCCTGTTCTTCGGTGTCATCGAAGCGCAGCTTCTCCGACAGGATCAGCGCACCGCCGGGCAGCAACGACTGGCGAATGCGAGTCAACAGGGCGAGGCGTTGGTCGGGGGCGATGAATTGCAGGGTGAAGTTCAGCGCGACCACAGAGGCAGGCTGAAACTCGAGATTCAAGATATCCCCGTCGATGACTTCCACCGGCAGTAACTCCTGGTACATCGAGTCCTGGGCGTTGAGGTACTCCCGGCAGCGATCGACCATGGCCGATGAGTTGTCGATGGCGATTACCCGGCAATCCTCGGTCCGCACATGCCGGCGCAACGCCTGAGTGACGGCGCCCAGTGAACTGCCCAGGTCATAGAGCACGCTTTGGGGCTGGGCGAACTGCGCCGCGAGCACGCCGAGGTTTTCGACGATGGTCGGGTAGCCCGGCACCGAGCGCTTGATCATGTCCGGGAACACCCGCACCACGTCTTCGTTGAAGGCGAAGTCGGGCACCTGGGGCAGCGGCTGGGCGAATAGGCGGTCGGGTTCTGGGCTCACGGCGATTCCGGGGGACAAGGCGAAAAGTGCGGCATTTTAGCCAATTCCGTCCCTCGGCTGGAACCTCATCTCATCGCTGGTGAGCTGACGTCTGCGTCGTTGGTAAAAAAGCCGCGCCGGTTGCCCGTGCGCGGCTTGGACGCGAGCCGTGAAATCAGTACTTCCAGCTCACCGACGCGGTGAAGTTGCGTGGATCGCCGAAGTTGCTCTGGTTGTAGCGCAGGCTCTGTTGGTACTTCTCGTTGGTGAGGTTGTTGAGGTTGAGCTGGGTGCTCCAGTGCTGATCGATGTCGTAGCGGGTCATCAGGCCGATGAGCGCGTAGGCGTCCTGGCGGGCGGCCGGCGAGTCGTCGTTCTGGGTTTTGCTCTGCCAGCTCAGGCTGCCGCCGACCTTGACCTTCGGCGCCATCGGCAACTGGTAGGTCATCGACGACGTCAGCGCGTGGCGGGGGATGAACTTGCGCGCACGGCTGTCGTTGTCGTCCGTGATGTAAACGTAAGTGTACCCGCCGTTGACTTGCAGGCCTGGCGCCACTTCGCCCGACGCCTCCAGCTCCACGCCGCTGCTGTCGTAGGACATCGCCTCGTACACGTAGCCGCCCAGGCTGGCGTCATAGGTCGAACTGCCCGGCACGTTGTCTTGCTTGGCATGGAACACCGCTGCGCTGACGTTGAGCTTCTTGTCCATCAACTGGGCCTTGATGCCTGCCTCGTAGCTTTTGCCTTCAAGCGGATCAAGCACCCGGCCTTGGCTGTCGAGGTAATACTGCGGATTGAAGACTTCGGTGTAACTGGCGTACAGCGCGTATTCGGGGGTCAGGTCGTAGACGATACCGGCATACGGCGTGACTTTGCCGTGAATGCGCACCTCCCGCGCGGCGCCGTAGTTGTCGCCATTGCTGTCCGCGCTGAGCATGCGGGCGCCGGTGATCACATGCAGATCGTCGGTCAGGCTGAAGCGCGCGCCGGCGTAAACGCTTTTCTGGCGATCGGTGTAGTTCGACGTCGCAGCGGGTAATGCGGCAGCGTAAGTCGGACGCGGCAGGTAGCCATGCAGCGCATCTTCAAGGGTCACAGGCGAGTAGTTGAGAGCGTCGCCGTACTGGGAGGATTCGCGATTGCGCTGGCGTGCAGCGTTCGCCCCCAGCGTGAGTTGATGTTCGCGACCGCCCAACGTGAACGGCCCGCTCAGCGAGTAATCACCACTGAGTTCGAGGTTCTTGTCTTTGTACTTGGAGCCCAGCCCGGTGTAACCGGTGGGTGAGGTGCTGTCGCCGTACATGTAGAACATCTCGGTATCTTCGCGGTGCTCGGCGCCGGCGACGGTCAGCTTCGACTTCCACTCGTTCGCGAAGGTGTGCTCCCACTCGGCAAAGGCACGTTGCGTGTGAACGTCCCAATGCACCCACGGCTGGGAAATATTGGAATGGATGCTGCTGTAATGAATGGCGTTGCCATTGCCGTCGACCAGCGGCAGTGCGCCCCAGCTTGAGCCATTGGCGTTGGTTTTCTGGTCCTCGTAACCAAGGGTCAGCGTGTCGCTGTCGCTCAGGTCGAATGCCAGCAGACCGCTGAAGATGTTCTTCTCGCGGGCGTAACGATCAAGGTATGAGTTGCCGTTTTCGTTGGCGTAGATGACGCGCCCCCGGACGTTGCCCGAGTCGGTCAGGGGGCCGGAGACGTCGATGTCCACCCGGCGTGTGTCCCAGGAACCGGCGGTCACGTCGATCTTTGCCTGGGGATCGTAGGTCGGGCGTTTGCGGATGAAGTTGACCGTGGCCGAGGGGTTGCCGGCCCCGGACATCAAGCCGTTGGCGCCGTGTACGATATCGACCTGCTCGTAGGGTGCCAGGTCGATGTCGCCCACCAGCAAACCATTGGTCATCGGCATGGCCGTGCCGTCGTACTGGAAGTTGTTGATGTCGAAACCGCGCGCGGTGAAGTAGGTGCGGTCTGTTTCGACTTTCTGCACGTTGACGCCGGGGGTGCTGGTCAACACATCGCGGATGCTGTTGAGCTTGAAGTCATCCATTTGCTCGCGCTTGATGTTGGTCACGCCCTGGGGCGTTTCCTGGTTGGTCAGGTCCAGCCGAGTGGTGGTGCTGCTGGGTTTGCCTTGGTAGCCCTGCGGGTTGCCTGTGTCGCCATAAGTGACGGTTGACGTCACGTCGGTAGCGGGCAGGCTGAGCGCTGTCTCTTCCGCATTCGCTGTGTTGAGCACGCTCAGGGCAATTAACGAAAGGGCCTTTGGGCAAAAGGGGATCGAGTGACGCATGGCGGGCAACGCTCCGGCGAATGTTACAAATGGTGATGGTTCTCAATTATCAGGAAGTTACAATTGAGAATCAATGTCACTTATTCCTTGAGCTGGTGCTGGCTGTAACGCTGGCCATGATCGGGTGCCTTCACCCCGCAGCATTAAAGCTTTCACCCCGGCAGTCGAAACACCTTAATTCGCAACCCATTTCATTACTGGCACAGGGAACCGTGGCATGCATGCGTTCAAGGCGTTGTACGAGTCCGTCGAGAGGCAGTTTTTCAATTCTTTGACCAAGAAGTTGTCGAGCCTGTTTCTGATGGTGGTGGTGAGCGCCGTGGTGTACTGGGTGGCCGTGAGCATCCGCGCCGACGTGCTGTTGCAGTTGCGCAGCGCACAGTTGCCGGCGGGGACGCTAAGCATGATCGAGGGCAAGCTCGATGTGCTGAGCAACGCCATTCTCGGCAGCACGCTGTTCACCCTCTGTCTGGTCAGCTTCATGGTCTGGTATTTCCGGCACCTGATCGTTCGGCCGGTCACCCAGATGACCCAGGCGCTGGAAGGCATTGCCAATGGCGAGGGCGACCTGTCCAAAGACTTGCCGCTGTTGACCCACGATGAAATCCGCGTGCTGGCAAGCACCTGCAACCGGTTTCTTGCCAAGCAGCGGGAGATCATCAGCAGCGTTCAGGCGTTGACCGTGAACATTGCCGTGGAGTCTGCGCGGTCGTTGAAAAACATCAGCGACTCCAGCGACAGCGCGACCCATCAGGCACGCTTCGCCAAGGAAGTCATGGAGCAGAGCAACGACGCAGTGGGGCGGATTGCCGAGGTGTCCCGGCAGACCCAGGGCATTTCCGGGACCACCGCGCAAAACCTCAGCATGGCCCGCGACTCTTACACCGAACTGCTGGAAGTGACCGGCAACATCAGTGAGATTTCCAGCAGCCTTAATGAGTTCGGCACGCTGGTTTCGGCGCTGAACCAGCGTTCGTCGAGCATCAAATCCATCGTCGGATTGATTCAACAGATCTCTTCCCAGACCAACCTTTTGGCGCTCAACGCGGCGATCGAAGCGGCGCGTGCAGGGGAGAGCGGGCGTGGTTTCGCGGTGGTTGCCGATGAAGTCCGGACCCTGGCCCAGAACGTCAGCCGCGCCACTGAGGACATTTCCCAGAACATCGACGCCATGTTGCTGGAAGTCAGTTCGACCCACGAGCAAACCACGCAGATCAGCCACAGCGCCCGGGAGACCCAGAAAGTGGTCGAGCGTGCGTCAGGGCATTTCGAAAGCATGATTGGCGACTTCGAATCCACCCACACGAAGCTTGAGGACATCGCCTCGCACATCCAGCAGTTTGCCGACAGCAACACCGGCATCAACGACCGCGTGACGCAGATTCATGCGGACAGCCAGTCGATTGACCAGCGCATGCAGCATTCCGCAACCGCCACCCGCGATCTGTCGGGCGTGGCGGAAAAGGTCCAGGCGCTGCTGGGACGGTTTGTCCTCGGGCACGGCGCGCTGGACGCTGGCATTACCCGCGCCAGTCACTGCCGCGACCGGCTCCAGGTGCGTCTGGCCGCGCTGCAACGTGAGGGCGTCAACCTGTTCGATCAGAACTACAAACTGATTCCCGGTACCGACCCCAAGCAATACACGACCAGCTACACCGAACGCTTCGCGCAGATCTGTCAGGAAGAGTGCGACGCGCTCACTAAAGGCACGAGGGGCGGAAAGGTCACCTTCATCGTCGACAGCAAGGGTTACTGCCCGGTGAATAACAGCTGGGTGTCGAAAAAACCGACGGGCGACCGTGCTATTGACCTGCCGGTGTGCCGGAACAAGCGCATGTTCGCCGACCCCATCGGCCTGCGCGCAGCCGCTAACCAACAGCGCTTCCTGCTGCAAACCTACCTGCGCGACACCGGTGAGATCATGACCGAGATCGACGTGCCGTTCTTCTTCGAAGGCCGTCATTGGGGCAACTTGCGCATGGGCTTCGATGCTGCGCAGTTACTGGCCGAATGACAGAGGCTCACGCCAGTGCTCAGCGACTGAATAGCCCTTCGCCGGCACGGACGTTCCTGCGGGGGCGGCCGTGTCGTCAGCAGGCGATCAGTTCACCGTAATGACGCAATCGAAAGTGCGTTCCGGCGCCACTTCCGGCGCCCAGGGCTGCTGGTAGACCATCATGAGGTGACCCGAGCCCGGATTGGCCGCTCGGTAGCGCCAGACCGACTGGCCGCCTTCACCCACCAGCCCTACATCTTTAGAGGCATTGAACACCTCAGGCCCGAGGCTGCCCAGGATGGACGGCGCAGGGTTTTGCATCAGCCAGCGGTACCCGGTCGTGGGATTGCTGGGCAGCATCAGCATGAGGGTCTGGCCGGTTTTGAGGATGAGGGGGCAGTCTTGCTGATCGTCCAGAGAGACAATCTGTTTCGGCGCTTGGGCGCAAGCGGCAAGCAAGCTGAAGCTGAGCGGGACGAGCAGGCGGGCAGGGGTCATGAAGGCTCCGGTCGTAGGCAACGTTTGCGCAGGATAACCGAAGACGGATGTGTTGAAACCTTGCCGCTCCGTCTACGCCGCGAGACCCGGGATCAGCCTGCATCACGCCGCGACGGGTCGCTGCCGGGTCAACGGGTATCGTTCAGAGAACGAATTGCGAGATGTACCTGGAAATTTCGACGATGGAGGTCTTCCCGGTGAATTCGAACTTCACCTTGCCCAGAGCGGAGAAGTAAATTTCGAGTTCGGAATCGAGGTCGAAGGTCCCGGAGGTTTCCACCGAGTAGGCCACGATGTTTTTATACGGCAATGAAGTGAAGTCCTTCTTGCTGCCGGTAATGCCTTGCACGTTGACGGAGATAATCCGCTTGGTCGTGAAGACAACACCGTCGCGCATCGACTTGTAGGCATCGATGACGGTTTCATCATCAAGCAGCAGCGCAGCCACACGCTCAGCGTATTCGTTGTTCTGCTTGAGTTTGAAAAAACCCTTGTTGTTGAAGTCGAGCATGTTGCATTCCTTGTCTGTGATGCCCACTTCCACAGGTCACGAACTGCCCCGGTGGAAGTGATGCTGGTCCCGTCTTAAAACAATATCTTCGCCACATCCGCAAAACGTTTGGCGAAGTGCGCGGTGATGCCTTCTTTCAGGTAATCCGGCAGTTCTTCGAAGTTGCCGCGGTTGGCCTCCGGCAGGATCAGCTCGTAAATCTTCTGCCGACGCGCCGCAATCACTTTCTCCCGCACGCCGCCGATGGGCAGTACATGCCCGGTCAGGGTCAGTTCACCGGTCATCGCCACGCCTTTTTTCGGCGCCTGGTTACGCGCCAGGGACAGCAGCGCGCTGGCCATCGTCACACCGGCACTTGGCCCGTCTTTCGGCGTCGCACCTTCAGGCACGTGAAGGTGAACGAAGGCTTCGTCGAAGAAGCTTTTATCGCCGCCAAACTTCGCCAGATTAGAGCTGACGTAGCTGTAGGCGATTTCGGCGGATTCCTTCATCACGTCGCCTAACTGGCCGGTGAGCTTGAAGCCGCGGTTGAGCGTATGAATGCGCGTCGCTTCGATGGGCAGCGTCGCGCCACCCATGCTGGTCCAGGCCAGACCGGTGATTACGCCGGTGCCCGACAGCACTTGTTCGTTGCGGAAGACCGCCATGCCCAGCGAGGCCTCCAGCTCTTTAGGGCCGATCTTGACCCCGGTGTCCGGGTTGTCCAGCAGCTTGACGACGGCCTTGCGCACCAGTTTGCCTAGCTGTTTTTCCAGCTGCCGCACACCGGCTTCTCGCGCATACCCTTCAATGACCGCGCGCAATGCACTGTCGCTGATCATCAGGCTGTTTTTTGAGACGCCGGCCTTGGCCAGTTGCTTGGGCCACAGATGGCGCTTGGCGATGGCGAGCTTTTCTTCAGTGATGTAGCCGGACAGGCGAATCACTTCCATCCGGTCCAGCAACGGGCCAGGGATCGAGTCCAGGGTGTTCGCGGTGCAAATGAACAGCACCTTCGAGAGATCAAGCCGCAGGTCCAGATAGTGGTCGAGGAATTCGACGTTCTGTTCCGGGTCCAGGGTTTCAAGCAGCGCCGAGGCCGGGTCGCCCTGGAAGCTCTGGCCCATCTTGTCGATCTCGTCGAGCATGATGACCGGGTTCATCACTTCCACGTCTTTCAGCGCCTGCACCAGCTTGCCCGGTTGGGCGCCGATGTAAGTGCGACGGTGACCCTTGATTTCGGCCTCGTCGCGCATGCCGCCGACGCTGAAACGGTAGAACGGACGGCCCAGGGATTCTGCGATCGATTTGCCGACACTGGTTTTACCCACCCCCGGCGGGCCGACCAGCAGCACGATGGAGCCGGAGATTTCGCCTTTGTAGGCGCCGACGGCGAGGAATTCGAGGATGCGGCTCTTGATATCGTCGAGGCCGGCGTGGTGCTGATCCAGCACTTTGCGCGCGTGTTTCAGGTCGAGCTTGTCGTCACCACACACGCCCCACGGCACTGAGCTAGCCCAGTCCAGATAGTTGCGAGTGACGGCGTATTCCGGCGAACCGGTTTCAAGCACCGACAGCTTGTTGATCTCTTCGTCGATGCGCTTGCGCGCCTGCGCCGGAAGGGTTTTTCCCACCAGACGCTCTTCGAACTGTTCGATGTCAGCGCTGCGATCATCCTTGGTCAACCCCAATTCCTGCTGGATGACCTTCAGCTGTTCCTTGAGGAAGAACTCACGCTGATGTTCGCCGATCTTGCGGTTCACTTCCGCGGAGATTTCTTTCTGCAGGCGCGCGACTTCCACTTCCTTGCGCAGCATCGGCAGGACTTTTTCCATGCGCTTGAGCACGGGCACGCAATCGAGCACCTGCTGCAGCTCGACGCCAGTGGCGGAGGTCAGGGCGGCGGCGAAGTCGGTCAGCGGCGAAGGGTCGTTGGGGCTGAAGCGATTGAGGTAGTTCTTCAACTCTTCGCTGTACAGCGGGTTGAGGGGCAGCAGCTCCTTGATCGCATTGATCAGCGCCATGCCGTAGGCCTTGACCTCGTCGGTCGGCTCGTTGGGCTGGTGCGGGTATTCGACCTCCACCAGAAACGGCGGACGATGGTGCTTGAGCCAGGTCTTGATGCGCACACGGCTCAGGCCCTGGGCGACGAACTGCAGCTTGCCGTTTTCACGGCTGGCGTGGTGCACCTTGACCAGCGTGCCGTACTCCGGCAACGCCTTGGTGTCGAAATGACGCGGGTCGTCGGGCGGGGTGTCCATGAAAAACAGCGCCAGCGAGTGGTGATCAGACTTGCTGACCAGCTCCAGCGTTTCGGCCCAGGGCTCTTCATTGACGATGACCGGCAGCACTTGCGCGGGGAAGAACGGACGGTTGTGGATCGGGATGATGTACACCTGATCCGGCAGATTCTGGCTGGGCAGGGCGAGGCTCTTTCCGTCAGAACCGAGGATTTCGTGCTCGTGGTCGTCGTCGGGGTGCGGCTGGTTGGCGTCGGATTGCTGGTCGCTCATGGGGCACCTGCATAAATGGAGATGAGCCTTAGATGGGGCGGATGGCCTCAGGTTTCAATAGCGCCGGTCGATAGCAATGACTAAGCAGGCCGATTTAAAAGCATATGTGGCGTTGCGCCAGGCCGTGGCCTCCAATAGGTGATGGCCATGTGCTTTGCCGGAAGTCCGTCTGATATCGCCGACCTCCGATCCGTGGGCTACGCTGGAAATCATCGCCAAGTAGGCTCTCTTTGCGGGCCTCGCTGTCTGGAACATCTGTCATGCGCCGTGTTTTTATTTCGTTGTTGCTGGTTGTAACCGCTCTGTATGGCAACTTCGCCCATGCGGCCAGCCTGTCCGCCGAATTCGTTGATGCCCAGGGCAAGCCGCTTCCCGACGCGGTGCTCACCCTGCGCGGTGCTACTGCGCCGCCTGGGGGGTCGCTGAAAGCCGACATGGACCAGCGCGATGTGCAATTTGCCCCCCATGTGCTGGCGGTGCGCACCGGTACCCAAATCAGTTTTCCCAACAGCGATCAGATCCGCCATCAGGTGTATTCGTTCTCGACGCCCAAGCGTTTCGAACTGCGGTTGTATGGCGGCACACCGTCGGCCCCCGTGCTGTTCGACAAGCCGGGCGTGGTGGTGCTCGGCTGCAACGTGCACGACAACATGCTCGGTTACGTGTACGTCAGCGACGATGGCTGGTTCGGCGTGAGCAACGACAAGGGCACGCTGACCCTGGATCAAGTGCCCGCCGGTCACTACACCGTCACCCTCTGGCACCCGCAGGCCCCCGACATGCTGCCGGTGTCCGGCGGCGAGATCGACATTCCGGCCGGTGGCCTCAAACAGCGGTTCAGCATCGCCGTACAGCCCAATGCCGAGAACACCCCCGCCGCGCCGCCCTCCAGTGCGTTCGGCGACGCCTTCCATAAAGCGGCCCACGAATGAAGGTGCGCATCAGCTTTCAGGCGCGGATTGCCGGCGTGTTGATCATGCTGCTGCTGATCGTGGTCTTCGCCGTGTTTATTGCGGTGAAAGCCGCCACCCAGGACGCTGTGCGCAACCAGGCCCAGGCGCAGCTCGAAGTCGGCACCCGGGTGTTTGAAGGCTTGCTGGAAATGCGCGGCAAGCGGCTGCGGGACGCCGTGCAGTTGTTGTCCACAGACTTCGGTTTCCGTGACGCTGTGGCATCCGCGGACTCGGCAACCATTCGTTCGGTGCTGCTCAACCACGGCGCCCGAATCAACGCCAGTGACATGTTCCTGCTGGGCATGGACGGCACGGTGATGGCCAGCACCGTCGCGCAGATTCCAGAAGGTTCGCCGTTCCCCTACATCCAGGCGTTGCGTGACCTCAAGGGCAAGAATCAATCGATGCTGATCGTGCCGTTGCAGGGGCAGCCGCACTTGCTAGTCGACAGCACCGTGCTCGCACCGCTGCCGATTGCCCGCGTGGTGATGGGTTTCAGCATGGACGGTGATCTGGCGCAGGAACTGCGCTCGTTGAGCGGTTTGCAGGTGTCGTTTCTGTCGATCGTGCAAAACCAGCCGGGCCAGATGATCAGTACCCAGCCGGACACGCTGTTCGACAGTCTGCGCAGCGTGATGATGAATCCGCCCAGCGACGAGATGCAGATGACCGAGCATCAGAGCCAGAGTTTTTTGAGCAAAACCCTGCGGCTGGGGAGCATCAGCAGCGGCGACGGCGAGGTCGTGGCCCTGCTGCAAAGCCCGCTGGATCAGGCCATGCAGGCTTTCGCGCCGCTGGACAAGACGCTGTTCTGGATCACCGTCGTCGCCCTGGCCGGTTCGCTGGTCGGCGCGTTGTTGTTGGCGCGCAGCCTGTCGCGACCGGTGAGTGCCCTGGCCCAGGCGGCGCGGCGTATCGGCGAGGGTGATTACGCCACGCCGGTGGTGCTGGATCGCAGGGACGAACTGGGGCTGCTCGCCAGCGCCATCAATTCGATGCAGAGCGGGATCGCCGAGCGTGAGCTGCAACTGGCGCACAACGCCCTGCATGATCCGCTCACCGGTCTGCCCAATCGCGCGTTGGTCATGGAGCGCCTGGGCAGTGCGGTCGTTGCTCAGCGGCCAGTGGCCCTGCTTTATCTGGGCATCGATAACTTCCGAGCGATCGGCGCCAACGTCGGGCTCGAAGGCATTGAGCAACTGCTGCGAATCATCAGCGCGCAGCTTCAATTGCCGCTGCGTCCCGGCGATACGGTGGCGCGGCTCTCCGATAACGAATTTCTGTTGCTGGTGCAAAACGCTGAAACCGACAGCGCCGTCGCGGTGGCTGACCGGCTGCAGGGTTTGCTGATCAAGCCGCAGCGCATCGGCGAGCAGGACATCGCGATGGATGCCTGCATCGGCATCGCGGCCTACCCGGCCAACGGCGATTCGGCAACCGAGCTGCTCAGACGTGCGTCCATCGCCCGGCAGGATGCGGCGCAGTTGCCGGGACGTCTGCAGGTCTATGTGGACGGTCGGGATGTGGCTCACTTGCGCCAGATCAGCCTGATCCGCGACCTGCGTCTGGCGGCGCGCAACGGCGAACTGTCACTGCATTACCAGCCCAAACTGGACATTCGCAACGGCCGGGTCACCCAGGCTGAAGCTTTGCTGCGCTGGCAGCACCCGCAATTCGGCTCGGTATCGCCGGCTGAGTTCATCGTGCTCGCAGAACGCACCGGCAGCATTCAGATTCTCACCAACTGGGTGATCGAAGAGGCGCTGCGCCAATTGGCCGAATGGGCCCAGCGCGGTCTGATTCTGCAGGTCTCGGTGAACATCTCGGCGGACGACCTGTTGGATGGCAATCTGGCTGACCGCGTTTCTGCGCTGCTCAAGCTGTACCGCGTGCCGGCCGAACAGCTGATTTTCGAGATCACCGAAAGTGCGATCATGCGCGAGCCCGAGCAATCGCTGAAAGTGCTCAATCGCCTGCGCGAATTCGGCATCAGCCTGTCGGTGGATGATTTCGGCACCGGTTATTCCTCGCTGGCGCACCTTAAGCGGCTGCCGGTGCAGGAATTGAAGATCGATCAGTCCTTCGTGCGCGATCTGGATGAAACCAGTGAAGACGCCGTGATCGTGCGCTCGACCATCGAGATGAGCCACAACCTCGGTCTGAAGGTGGTCGCCGAGGGCGTCGAATACGACCATAGCCTGCGCTTGCTGGAGCGCTGGCACTGCGACACCGCCCAGGGCTACCTGATCAGCCGGCCGCTGAGTGCGAGTGCATTCGAAGCCTGGATCGCGCAGTCCCAGCTCCCCCCACGCATGACGGTGCATTGATGGAACAACGATCTATGGCACGAAGCCTTTCGACGTATTTGAACCCCGTGGTACTGGCAAGCGTGGTTGGAGCCTGCGCGACGTGGGTGGCGCCAGCGGCTGAAGCCGAACAGGGGCGACTGATTGCCACGGGTGGCGCCAGCAGCATCGAAGGCGGCGCAGGCGGCGGGATCATTCCCTGGGCCATGCTGGCCGGGTATGACGAGCAGGGCGAGTGGGGCGGCAACGCGTTCGCGACCCACGTCGACTTGCCGGACTACACCCTGGATGTGGTTGGCGCTGCGGCTTCCTATGGTAATCGCGTCGAGATTTCCTACGCCCACCAGCGCTTCGATCTGGGCTCACTGGTCAGCAAGCTCAATCTTCCGGAAGACAACCTCACCCAAGACATTTTTGGCGTGAAGGTCCGCCTGTTCGGTGACCTGATTTACGATCAGTTGCCGCAGGTGTCGGCAGGTCTGGAATACAAACACCAGAACGATTTCCTCATCCCCAGCCTGGTGGGCGCCAAGCGGGATTCGGATGTCGAGGGCTATGTCACGGCGAGCCGTTTATTTATGGGCGCGGCCTTTGGCTACAACGTGGTGGTCAACGCGGGCCTGCGTTACAGCCGCGCCAATGAAACCGGATTGATGGGCTTCGGCGGCGACCGACGGGATACCCGCAGCGTGCTGAAAGAGGGCGGTGCAGCCATCTTGTTCAACCCGCACTGGGCGGTGGGCATGGACTACCGCGAGAAGCCCGATAACCTCTCATTCGCCGGAGAAAGCGACTGGGCGGATTTCTTCGTCGGCTGGTTCCCCAACAAGCATGTTTCCGTGGTGATGGCCTACGCCCGGCTCGGTGAAATCGCCACGCTGGACAACCAGAACGGCACCTACCTTTCCGTGCAGGGGAGTTTCTGATGGGGCGGTCGTTGTGGCTGATCGTCGGGCTCAGTCTGTCGCTGCTGGTGGGTTGCGCCCAACAGCCCGCCAGGGACGACAGCCTTTATCAGGACCTGGGCCAGCGCGCCGGGATCCAGAAAATCGTCGAAGGCATGCTGCTGCACATCGCGAAGGATGACCGCATCTATAAATACTTCGCCAAGGTCGACATCGTCCGGGTGCGCGACAAACTGGTGGAGAAGTTTTGCGTCGAGGCCGGCGGGCCCTGCACGTATACCGGTGACACCCTGGCCGAAGCGCATAAGGGCATGAACCTCAGCCGCAGCGATTTCAATGCGCTGGTCGAGAACCTCATCGATGCGATGAACGAGCAGCACATTCCGGTCACGACGCAGAATCGCTTCATTGCCCGGCTGGCGCCCCAGCGTGGTGAGGTGATCGAGAGGTAGAGATTCGTGCCTCGCCAGTCCCCTTCACGCTAAACCACTTTTCAATGCGCAGAAAAAAAGGCGGTCACCTTTCGGGACCGCCTTTTCTGTTACTGCACGACACTAATCAGTGAAGCGGATCAGTCCGGCAGTTTGTAGGCGATCACGTAATCGCCCTGCTTGGTGCCCAGCGAACCATGACCGCCTGCAACGACCAGCACGTATTGCTTGCCGTCCTTGCCGGTGTAGGTCATCGGCGTGGTCTGGGCGCCTGCTGGCAGACGGCCTTCCCACAGCTGCTTGCCGTTACGAACGTCGTAGGCGCGCAGGTATTGGTCGAGCGTTGCGCTGAGGAACGACACACCGCTGGCGGTGATGAACGTGCCGCCCAGGCTTGGAACGCCCATGGTCAGCGGGATTGGAACCGGCGAGCTGTCACGCACGGTGCCGTTTTTGTGCTTCCAGATGGTCTGGTGGTTGGTCAGATCGACCGCCGCCACGTAACCCCATGCTGGCGCCTGGCAGGGCAGACCCATTGGCGACAGCAGTGCTTCGAGGATCACGCCGTAAGGTGCGCCCTTGTTTGGCTGCACGCCTTCGGTTTCGCTCTTGCGACCCGGGCCGCCTGCGACTTCAGCCGCCGGCACCAGTTTGGAACGGAACGCCATGTAGCTCGGGTTCACGAAAGCAATCTGACGCACTGGATCGACCGAAATGCCGCCCCAGTCGAACACGCCGAAGTTGCCTGGGTACACCAGCGAACCTTGCAGCGACGGCGGGGTGAACGGGCCTTCATAACGCAGGGATTTGAAGTCGATGCGGCAGAGCATCTGATCAAACGGCGTCACGCCCCACATGTCGCGCTCTTTCAGCGGCGGCGGCATGAAGTTCAGGTCGGACTTCGGCTGGGTAGGCGACGTGTGATCACCGGCGACCGCGCCCTGAGGTACAGGGATTTCGTTGATCGGCACGATGGGCTGACCGTTGCTGCGGTCCAGCACGTAGATGCTGCCCTGCTTGGTCGAAGCCAGAACAGCAGGCTTCACGCCGTCAGCGGTTTTCATGTCCATCAGCGTTGGCTGACCGCCGACGTCCATGTCCCACAGGTCATGGTGAGTGAACTGGAAATGCCATTTCACGTGACCGGTGGCGATGTCCAGCGCGACCAGGCCGGCGCTGAATTTCTCCGAGGCTTCGGTGCGGTTGCCGCCCCACTGGTCAGGCATCTGGTTGCCCATTGGCAGGTAAAGCATGCCCAGCTTTTCGTCGACGCTGAACATCGACCACATGTTGGGTGAGTTGCGGGTGTAGGTCTTGCCCTCGGCGATCGGCGTGGTGTCGTCCGGATTGCCGCTGTCCCAGTTCCAGACCAGACGGCCTGTGTGCACGTCGAACGCACGGATCACGCCCGACGGTTCGTCGGTGGAAACGTTGTCGGTGACGTGGCCGCCAATGACCACGAGGTCTTTGGTCACGGCCGGTGGCGACGTCGAGTAGTAGCCGCCCGGTGCGTATGTGCCGATGTTGGCGCTCAGGTCGATGGAGCCGTTGGTGCCGAAGTCTTCACACATTTTGCCGGTGTCAGCGTTCAGTGCGATCAGACGCGTGTCGGCGGTCGGCAGGAAGATGCGACGCGGGCAGCTATTGGCGGCAGTGGCAGTGGCAGCGGCCGGAGCGGCCGGGCTTTGCGCAGGCGCCGCAGCATCGGTCGGAGCAGTGGCAGCGTAGGCGGCGTCATCGTGATACGACACGCCACGGCAGGTCATGTGCGCCCAACCCTTGAAGTTGGCTGCTTTGCCGCTGCTGATCTTCGGATCGAAGCGCCAGATTTCCTTGCCGGTGTCCGGGTCCAGTGCAATGACCTGGCTATGCGGCGTGCAGACGTAGAGCATGCCGTTGACTTTCAGAGGGGTGTTTTCGGCCGTGGTTTCACCCGGATCGTTCGGACCCGGAATGTCGCCCGTGCGATAGGTCCACGCTGGCACCAGCTTGCTGACGTTGTCCGGGGTGATCTGCGACAGCGGCGAATAGCGATCGCCGAAAGCGGTACGACCGTAGGACTGCCAGTCGCCATCCGGCATGGCCGGCGCAGCACTGGTGGTACCGGCGGTTTCGCGGTCCAGCTCGCCTTTGATTTCGCCCGGGTGGGTGAACTGGCTGGCCAGCGCGGCGATGCCCGCCACAATCACGGCGGCGCCCAGTGCGCGAGTACCGGCATCGCCGACCTGGCCACGAAGGACCGGACGACGGAACCATGGCAGCAGCATCACGATGCCCAGGGCAAACCAGAGTGCCAGACGCGGCACCAGTTGCCACCAATCCAGGCCCACCTCCCACAGCGCCCACACGGTACTGGCGAACAACACCAGTGCGTACAGGCCGAATGCCGCGCTGCGACCCATCATCAGCAGGACGCCGGTGATGGCGAAGCCGATACCGGCCAGCAGGTAGTAAAGCGACCCGCCCAGCGTCAGCAGTTTGATGCCGCCGACCAGCAAGGCCAGACCCATTATCAGAATCACTAGCCCGAGCAAGCTCGGAAGCAGGCGACCCTTACCAAAAGCACCCTCAGTGCTCATAAGTGTTGTACTCCGTAACGATGTGGTGGTTAACGCGTGTTGGCGTGCAGGCGCGGCGGCTAAGCCATGCCTTCAATGCCGATGCCTGGAGGCAGACGGGCGAGCGGAGCTGATCAGAACGAGGACTGGATTTTCAGCCCCGCGACCAGCGCGTCGTCGACCTGATTCACGCCGCCCGGATGACGGATGAATTGCAGGTTCGGGCGCACGGTCAGCCAGTTGGCGACGTGCACGCCGTAGTAGATTTCGGCGTTGTATTCGGTGTCCTGCACGGGGATAAAAGCCGGGTCGTTGTAGTCGGAGACGCCTTGGGCCTGATTGCGCAGGTGGGTGTTCTTGCGGTACGCCGGGTTGACGTGGATGCGGCTGATGCCGACGCCGATGTCATCCTCAGGACGCGCGTCGAACGGGCCTTTGTACGTCGCGCCGAGGGCAACGAAGTTGTCGATCATGTTGGTTTTCTTGTCGTGCAGCGTGCCGTTGGCGAACAGGCTCAGGCCGCGGCTGTTGTCGCTGGCATCACTCGTGACTTGCTGGCGCAGGGTCAGCCACATGCCGTGTTTGCTGGACGACGAGGCGTAGTCATCGCCGCTCTGTGCGGCGTATCGACCGTTGCTGTCTTTGTAGACGTCGTTGCTGTCGGCGGTGCTGTAGTAGTAACCGGCGCGGTATTCGCCCGGCAGGCCGTTGACCTTCGGCGACCAGACCACCTCGACCGGCAATACCGCGCCCTTGGTGCCGCTGCCGCTGAGTTTGAAAGCGTTGTCGTTTTCCAGGTTCGACGGGTTCTGCTCGAACGCACCGACCTGCACGAACAGTTCGGGGTTCAGCTGGTATTTGACGCGCATCGCCCACTGGCTGATCGGCCAGTTGTACCAGATGCCGCCGCCCCAGTTGCCGACCTGCGAACCGCACAGCGCCAGGTTCTGGAAGTCGCACGGGAAGGTGTTGAAATCTTCGCCTTCGTTGAACCGGCCCACTTTTACGCTGAGCGTCTGGTCGAGAAATTTCTGCTGGTACCAGAGGTCGGTCAGGCGCGTGACGCTGCCCCGGCCCCAGACTTCCTGAGACGAAGAAATGGTGCCGGTGCGCGGGTCGCCCACGCGGTCGTTGCTGATGTTGTCGCCGTTACGGTTGGTGAGGGTCAGCTGAAATTCAGCGTTGTGCCAGCCGAGGATCTTCTGCAGGTCCATGTGTGCGCCGAGGGCGAACTGGTCGCTGTAGCGGGTGGCCTTGTCATGGTTGTAGCCGCCGTGCAGGTTGGAGCCCACTTCGACGACTGAGTCGAGCTTGAAGTCGTAGCCTTGCTCGGAAAGCTCGCTGCGCTTGCCGCCCCAGTCACCCAGCATCCACGGCGACGTGCTGTCGAACGCCGGCGCGGCGTGGGCGCAGGTCGCGAACCCCAGCGCCGCCAGGCTTAGCGTGCCGGCATGACGAAGGGCTCGGGACGATTTGCAGGTCGGGGTGCAGATCGGGCGTTTCAGATGGCTGGGCATAAGGCGTAAGGTCTTTTTGAGTTATTCGAGAGCAAAAGGCGATGCCGCTCGCAACGCTTTGGAGGCGCATTGCAAGGTCTTAACAAAGGACGAATTAACCGTTTCAGCGTTTAGGGCGGCGATGATAGGACGCTAACGATTTTTTAAAAAGTCGAAATTGCGACATGGATCGTTGCGATCGGCGTAACAGTGGCGGGGAGTCAGGGTAGCGCTGTCCATTGTCTGGCCCGGGTGTCTGCTTTGTAAGATAGCAGGTTGAGGTCCCGCCGACCCTTACAGAGGGAGCGGGGATGGGGGTTTAGAAGGGGTCTCCAGATTGTAGGATTCTGCGGCGTGGCGGCTGGGGCGACCCAGATGTAGGACTGGCTTTAGCCGGGAAGAGGCCGGTTCGAACACCGTAGATGTATGGCGTGGCGGATGACGCTTTCCCGGCTGAAGCCGGTCCTACCCAGTGAGGGGCCCGTTGGGGCCGCTCAAGTGGCGGCGTCACCCTTCAGGTGTCCGCTCTAGAATGTCGTCCGGAGCCCGACTTCCACACTTCGGCCTTCAGCCGGGGCGATGTCGCGCAGAATGGAGCTGGCGTAGCGCACGGTCTGATTGGTGAGGTTCTCGCCGCTGACGAACGCCAGCCACTGACTGCCACCCACCTTGAAGGTGTAGCCGGCACTGGCCCCCAGCGTCGTGTACCCGTCGGTGCCGGTTTCGTTATCCGGCACGCGCCGTTGCGAAGCAGCGTGTTCGAGGTCGATCCTCGCTTGCCACTTGTCCAGTTCCCACAACAATCCGCTGTTGAGCCGCAAAGGGGCGATGCGCGGCAGGGCTTCTCCGGTATCCAGGTTCTTGGCACGGGTGTAATCGCCGGACAGCTCCAGAGCGAAATTGCCATACCGGGTTTCGGCGAGCTTCCAGTGATCCTTGGCCTCGAAACCGGCAAACCGAGCGCGCACGCCTGAGTAGGTGTATTCGGGGATGCCGTCGGGGTCTTCAGCGCCTTCATCGTTCAAGGTACGGCCGCTGCCCAGCAGTCCGATGTAGTTGGAGAAGTGGCTGTAAAAGACGCCGACACTTCCTTTATGGGTACCGTTGTCAAAGCGCAGCGCCAGATCGCTGGAAACGGCTTTCTCTTTGGACAGGTCGGCATCCCCGACTTCGTACGTGCCGGTGGCGACGTGAGCGCCATTGGCATAGAGCTCATAGAACGTCGGCGCCCGCTCGGTGTAGCCAAGGGTCGCCGCCAGCGACCAGATCGGCGTCAGCGTGTAAACGGCACCGGACGAAACGCTCCCTGCAGTAAAGCTGCTTGAGCTGTTGGCGTTGGCGAATCGCTCGTTGCCCCCTCCGTCCGGGTCCACGGTGGTGTGTTCAATGCGGCCACCCAGGCTGAGCTTCAGGCGATCAGTGGCCTGCAGCTCTTCCAGAATGAACAAGGCACCGGCGTCAGTATCGGTCTGCGGGACGAAGGCCTCTTCGCCAAGGGCTGAAAACTCGCTGCGCGTCACTTGGGCGCCGACGATGCCTTCAACCGGGCCGATGGGCTGATGCCGGGCCTCGACGCGGGCTTCATAGCCCTTGTTCTTGAACGTGGTGCCGACTTCGCCGTCTTCGATCTCCATGTGCTTGTAATCGGTATAACCGGCGTCGAGTTTTACCGAGCTGAACGGGCCGGAGAGATTGCGGATCTCGGAGGCAAATGCGTAGTGGTCCTGCTTCATGCGGATGCGCACGCCTTGCTCGGCAGGCGACCCGTAATTGGCGTCGTAATTGCTGTAGGAAAGCCCGGCGTAACCGTCGTCCCAAGTGTAGGAGCCTCCGACCGCGCCTCCGTCCTGTCTCCCATCGCTGTTGCCGAGGCGGTGTTTTTTGTCGCCGTCTTGCGGATCCCGCGCGCGTTCATCGGCGGTGCGGGCATACCCCGGGATCTTCAGGTCGTTGAATTCCCGGGCGTTGGCGTCCAGGTGCAACGCAAAAGTGCCATTGCCCGCTTCCAGCTTGCCCGCGCTGCTGCGGGTTGTGTCGGCACCGCCATAACGCAACTCCCCCGCGCCCTGAATGCCCTCGATGGCTTCGGTGGGGATGCGGTTGTCGAACGTGTTGACCACGCCGCCGATGGCGCTTCCCCCGTAAAGCAGTGCCGCAGGGCCGCGCACGATTTCAATGCGGTCGACATTGACCGGATCCAGCGGCACCGCGTGATCGTAGGACAACGAGGAGGCGTCCAGCGCGCCGACGCCGTTTCGCAGAAGCCGGATGCGATCGCCGTCCAGCCCCCGGATGATCGGCCTGCTCGCGCCCGGTCCAAAATAGGAGGATGAGACGCCGGGCTGTTTGTTCAACGTCTCGCCCAGGCTGCCTTTCTGTTGCAGGGTCAGCGCATCGCCGGTCAGTACAGTGCTTGGCGAGGCAAGTTGATCGCTGCCCAGCGGGTTGGCGGTGATGATTTGCGGCCCCACCTCGATGGCGTACGCAGGTGAGGTGATCAGCAATGCGGCAGCAAGCGGCGTCAGGCGCCACGGACGGATTTGTGAGGGACGGGACATGCGACGTTTCCTTGGACAACGATTCAAAATGTGCGATTTGTAAGTGTTATAACATAACGATAAAAAAGCAATCATTTTGAAATCGGTCGCCCTCGTCGGCTGCTTGCAGTCTTCACACTGACTACGGCGTCCGTTAAGGTGCGCAGCTCGCGAAACCTCTTGTCCAACCAGCCCGCCCCCTCAGCGTCCATAGGCCCGCCATGACCACACCCAACAACAACCCGCTGCACGGCGTGACGCTGGAGCAGATCCTCATCGCGCTGGTCGAGCATTACGAGTGGTCGGGCCTGGCCGAACGGATCGACATTCGCTGCTTCAAGAGCGATCCGAGCATTAAGTCCAGCCTGACGTTTTTGCGCAAGACGCCCTGGGCGCGGGAGAAGGTCGAAGGGTTGTACATCAAGCTGGCGCGCACCAAGCGGCCCTGACTTGACCTGAATCGCCGATTGCCGAGGACTGATCCGAATGCCCAGCCCCACGTTGCAGCTGTCTCCAGGCGGGCGCCGCTTTGTCATCACGGCCGCCATGCTCGGCTGGTTCGGGCTTGCGGTGCAGCTGTACCTGATTCTCTGGAGTCGATGGATCGACCACGCCAGTCTTCTCGGCGGGCTCGTGCGGTTTTGCAGCTTCTTCACCGTAGTGACCAACACGCTGGTGGCAGTGGCACTCAGCTGTGCGGTCATCGACCGGCATTCAGCGGGGGCTCGGTTTTTCCGCTCCCCCGTGGTCTGCGCGGGGATCACCACCAGCATTGTTCTGGTGAGCCTCGCCTACAACCTGCTGCTGCGGCATCTGTGGACACCCGAAGGCTGGCAGTGGATCGCCGATGAATTGCTGCACGACATCATGCCGTTGCTGTTTCTCGCCTACTGGTTGTTCTTTGTCCCCAAAGGCCTGTTGAAACCCCGGCATGTGCTGATGTGGATGCTGTATCCCGTCGTGTACTTCGGCTATTTGCTGGTGCGCGGAAATGCCTTCGGCGACTACCTCTATCCATTTCTCGATATCGGCACGCTGGGCGTGGTCAGGGCGCTGACCAATGCGTTAGGCGTGCTCGCGGGTTTTGTGGGAATAGGGTGGATCGTTTTCGCAATAGACAAGGCGTTGGGCCGCAAAGAGCACTACTAGACCTCAACAGGACTGGCGTGCCTCCTGTTGGAGATAATCCGACGCACTCCGTGTGGGAGTGAGCTTGCTCACGAAGACGGCATATCAAACGCTAAAGATCGAGCGGACGTTCCGGCCTCTTCGCGTGCAGGCGCGCGCCAGGTTAATCCGTACACCTCATTCCTCGTCCGAACCCTCCGCACGCCAGTAGCCCGCAGCTTTTACCGCCGCTTCTTCCAGCTTGAAGTCATCCAGCAGCACGCGCCGCACCTTGCGTGACAGGGACGATTCGGTCCCTACCCAGGCATACAGACTGCCTGGGGGCAGGGTCAATTGGCGCGTTACATCAAGCAGATCCTGCTCGCCACGCACCACCCAGATGACCTCGATCTGCGCCTCGCTGGTCAGCGCCTGGCGCTCCGCTGCGTCATCGATTTCGACCACCACCAGCGCACGCCGACCGACTGGCAGCGCTTCCAGCCGGCGACCGATGGCGGGGAGGGCGGTCTCGTCGCCGATCAGCAGGTAGCTGTCGAACATGTCCGGCACGATCATCGAACCCCGAGGCCCGGCGATATTCAGCGTTTGTCCGACCTCAGCCTGGGCCGCCCAGGTCGCCGCTGGACCGTCGCCATGCAGCACGAAGTCAATGTCCAGCTCGCCGGTCTGCGGGTCGTAGCGCCGCGGGGTGTAATCGCGCATCGCCGGACGCGGGCCTTCAGCGTTTTGCAACGGCGCCTCTCTGTCCAGCGCCGCCTGCTCTTCGGGCGTGGTGGCGAACAACAGTTTGACGTGGTCGTCCGTGCCCAGACTGATGAACCCTGCCAGCTCCGGCCCGTGCAGGGTGATGCGGCGCATGCGCGGGGTGATGTCGGTCACCCTCAACACTGCCAGCTTGCGACGTTTGATCTCGTGGCTGACGCGGTGAATCCCCTGTGGTGCATTCATTCCGATTTCTCCGAAGCAGTTTGTTGGCCGTCGACGATGGCTTTCGCGGTGTCGTTCAGCAGGTCGCGAACCCGCAGGATTTCCTCAGGGTTCCAGCGGCCGTGGTGCATCTGCAAGGCATGACGCAGGTTGTGCACGGCCTCGTGAATTTCCGGCGGACGATCGTGGCCGCGCAGCGAGCGCTTGCTGACGTCAATACGCATTTTTACACCATCCAGCGCGACGGCCTGTTCAGTCAGGAACTGCTGACCGGCGTCGGTGATGCGGTAGCGTTTCTTGCCACCATCGGCATCGCCCTCAATCAACTCGCTTTCTTCCAGAAAGGTCAGTGTCGGATAGATCACGCCAGGGCTCGGGCTGTAGGCGCCGTCGAACAGCGCTTCGATCTGGCGAATCAAGTCATACCCGTGGCATGGCTGATCGGCGATCAGCGCCAGCAGCAGCAGCTTCAGGTCGCCCGGGGCAAATACTCGCGGCCCGCGGCCGCCGCGTTCACGGCCGGTACGTTTCTCGAAACCATCGCGGCCGTCACCGTGCTCGCCGAAGTGAGGGCGGTGATGGTGGGGGTGATCGTGTGAGTGGTCTTTCATTTTTTTCATCTCTTGGTACAAGTTAGATATACCTTAAGATATATCTTATTGTTTCCACAAGACGCGTTAAGACGAACGGTTGTTGTCCGGTTTCTGGGTGATGGACGCGATGACTTCAATGAAAACCGGCTACAGACGCGTTGCCACCTGCGTCGGGACGGGCGCCTTGCATTGTGTGAAAGTGCCCGGTTCCAGGTAGGGATTAAGAATCGGCGCCATGCCTTTGAGCACTTGCACCGGAAGGGCGGAGGTGAATTTGAAGCTCTCGGCAGCGCGTCCCGGGACGTACGCCGTCAGGGTGCCGTAATGGTTGTCGCCGATGAAAAACACGAAGGTCGCGGTGCGGTTTATCGCCTTGGACGCCAGGATTCGCCCGCCTGCGCCGACGCTTTCGATGCGGTTGTCGCCCGTACCGGTCTTACCGCCCATGGCCAGCCCGCTGCCATCTTGAGTTTTGAAGCTACCGGACACGCGCCGCGCCGTGCCGGCGTCCACTACCTGGGAAAGCGCCTCGCGCATGGCCGCAGCGACTTCTGATGGCAGCACCCGTTTTCCCAGCTCGGGGTTGTTCACCAGTTGGGTTTCGTAAGGGGTGTGCGCCGCGAAATGCAGGCTGTCTATGCGCAACACCGGCAGGCGAATGCCATCGTTTTGAATGATGCCGATGAGTTCGGCGAGCGCGGCGGGTCGGTCACCGGAACTGCCAATCGCAGTCGCCAGCGACGGCACCAGATGATCGAACGGATACCCCAGCCGTTGCCAGCGCTGATGGATGTCGAGAAACGCTTCGATCTCCAGCATCGTGCGAATGCGGCTGTCGCGAGCACTCTTGTGCCGGCTCTTGAACAGCCAGCTGTAGACTTCCTGCCGCTCGAAACGGCTGGCCGCGACGGCATCCTTGAACTTGGCGTCCGGGTTCTGCAGCAGATACCCCACCAGCCACAGATCCAGCGGGTGAACGCGGGCAACGTAGCCCTGATCCGGCAGATCGAACTTGCCGGGGCCGTAGGCGAAATAAAGCTCATCCAGGCGCTTTTCGGTCAGCGCCGTTTTGCTTTTTTCCCCGGCCATGTGCGCCCTGACGAATGCATTGAAAGCGCTTTGCGTGGCATCCGGCAGCAGGTAGCGGTGCACGGCGGCAAGTCGGCTCGCCGCGGGATGCACCCCATCGAGAAAGGTGTCGAGCCGGTCCTGGGTGGATTTGTTTTTGTAACGCTTCCAGAAGCGCAACAGGAATGACTTGCCCTCGCGGTCAGCGAACTCGGCCAGGTATTCCTGACGCCTCGGGTCGCTGTCGTCCTTGAGCAACACCGCGCTGTTGTTGGGCCCCTGATAAGTGGTGTAGCGCACCAGATCGCGCATCAGGCGAATGAACGGCAGGTTGATCGACTCCCGCAGAGCCTCGCGAAGGGTCGGATTTCGGGCGTTATCCTCCCGGCGAAAATTATTGAAATGATGCAAGCCACCGCCGGTGAAAAAACTTTCGCCGGGGCTGGCCGAATACTGACGATCGAGCGCGGCAGCGAGCATCTTCGAGAGGTCACGATCGGTGTTCTGAATCAGGTAATCCACGGCCCAGCGGCTGAGACGGTCTGACTCTTCAACGGGGGCTTTCTTCAAGGCGCCAGTGGGCTGTTCGGCGTACTTGTCGTGCAGCTCTGCAATGATCTGCAAGTAGGTCGTCAGCACGCGCATTTTCGCCGTCGAGCCCAGCTCCAGCTTGCTGCCCTCGTTGATATCGAACGGCTGATCCGTGCTGTCGGTCTGCACACGCACTCGCGAGCCATCAGGGTCGCGCTCGAACAGGGTGAAGCTGTAACGCACCGCCTGGGTGCTCGCCGGAGTGAGCAGGTGCTCGCCGATCAAGCCCATCTGACCGGCAAATTCGGGTTTGGCGAGGTCCCGCAGGTACTGACCGACGCTGACCTGCAGGTCGTTCTGCAGCGTGCTGGTGGCCGACAGATCCAGACGATCGAGGTCGTACAGCGAACGATTGAGCATATTCGACAGCCGCGTGCGGGCGACGGTGATGCCTTTGTTGCTCTCAATCGGCTGCACCGTCGGCTGCTGCACCCAGTCTCGATACGTCACGCTGGCCGCCAGTGCGGCGTCGGCCAGCGGTTGATCGATGACGTTGTTCTGTGCGAGCACGCGCAGATGGCTGTCAGTCAACTCCGCGAGTTCCTTGCGCCCCTTCGCCAGGAAGTGTGAGGGCCTGCGCTGAGCAATCACCAACGACAGGACTTCACGCAACGCCAATCCCTGCGCCGCGAGGGTTTTTTCGTCCTGCGCCTTTGCGATCAGAAGCTGATTGGTCCGGTCGAAGTCCGCGCCGTACCAGACCCGCAAACCTTCGGCCATGCCATGGACTTCGCCATGACCGGGGACCGCTGACAGCGGCACGCTGTTGAGGTAATCCCGCACCACCCGCTGCCGCGCCTCGAGGGTCTGCTGACCCGGCTGATAGGCGCGAACGCTGGCGGACACCATCTGACGAATCTTCTCGCTGCCCGACAGCGTCAGGCCGTCCGGCGAGTGCCGGTACTTCTCCAATTGAGTCGCCAGTGTGCTGCCACCGGCCGACTGCCCCGGCAGCCCCACCATTTTTGCAACCTGGGAAAGCGCTGCCTTGAAGAACCTTGGCCAATCCACCGCCGGATTGGCCAGTGGGCGCTGATTATCCAGCAGGTCGCGGTTCTCGATGAACAGCAGGCTGTTGACCAGCACGGGCGGGATGGCGGCGAAGGTCGGGTACAGCTGCTGCGGGTAGGTGTATTGATAGAGAGGCTCGGCGCGACAGTCAGAAATGGTCAGGCCGGATTGAATCTTCTCCTGATACGGCACGAAGAAACCACGCTTGGCGTAGGACATTAGATCGGGAGCGAAACGCGCCTGTGCGCTGATCAGGTAGTCACGCTTGAGCAGGCGCGGCAGGAATTCGTCGAGGGCGGAATAGCCCAGGCGTTTGTCAAAAGGCCCGTCACCAGGGTACACAATGGCGTCACTGGGGCCGGCCTCGACGGTGTAGCTCAGGCCTTGGGCCAGTTGGCTGAATTCCTGGGCCTGCAAACGCGAGCTGCGCACTTCGGTCGAGACCACAAATCCCAGAATCACCGCTGCGACCAGCACCGCCGCCAGCAAAAAACGCCACACGTAACGTCGTGGGCGAGCATGGCCTGGCACTGATCCGTTCCCCTGACTGTCAGCCTTGACCGCAGCCTTCTTCGTATCGGAATGCCAAAAAGCGCCCATATCGTAAGCCCGGTCCAGCCTGCACATCGCACTTGATACAAGCGTAGACGCTGGTGGGCGCGAGTGAAGAGTTTGTGACCGGCTCTCGGTCGGCTTCTTTCGGGAAGCACATACGTGAATACCTTCAGGTTATACCGAACCGTCTTGGTTATGGACACAGGGCTATACCCAAGGAATCTTGAAAGGAAGATTCACCGACTCTGTCGGGGCGCCGCTGAAACGGGCTGTAGGGCGCTTTGTGCTCAGTCTTAAGGAATCCCGCATTCGGCCGGTCGTAGAGGAGGTGATCAGTGACGAGCACGGTGTCGTCACCAAAGTTGTCAACTTCGAGCGCTGTGCCGGAGGCCACGAGGCCAGGGATTACGTAAGCTACAATCACGGTACTAACACGTGGAGAAGTTATTACTATGTGGGAGGCTATGTATTTTCCAACTTTTTACTGGGTGCTAAGGGAGAGGTAGAGGCCAATAAAGATCTTAGGCTATTCGGCCATATCTGCAATCAACGGCTAATTAAGAGCGTTCCTGGGCCCGCCTAAATGAATAAGCTTGGCTGGTCATTCTCCAGCCAAGCTTATCGCTGCTTCAGATACGCACTGAGATATACGGTGTTCGTTTTTCCGCCCTCTCAGAGATTTGGTTTTTCCACGTTTGCTCCATGTCGTCGCTCTCGAGGATTTTTCCGTAGTCAACGATCCGGGCGATATCAGCCGCCTCAAGCTTGTAGCGGGCATTGAAGCCGGTTTTGTCATATTTGGCCAACGCTGACATTGCGCTGGAATGGTCGACCAAATGACCCTTTATGCCTCGGTGCTCTAGCTGCTCTGTCAGCCAGATCCGCTCCTCTGCGGAGAGGCTTTCCTGAGGGTCGAGTATCCGGACATTCCCACTGCTATCAACGCCAACGCTGAAGTTTTTGGAAGCCAGTTCAGGTCGCAGGTTATAGACCTCGTTTTTGAATGAGGTATACGCCAGGTTTGCCAGTTCAAGCGATATGGCCGCATCAACCCTTTTCAAGGATAGATAGTCGGCCATGCTTGTTATGTTCTTCATATTCGGCTCGGCAAGCCACGGTTGTTCATCTTCCACTGCAACTGAGTCTTGAGACACGTCTTGGCTGCCGGGGGATTCGTCGCCATGCTTTAGCTGTACTGAGATCCTCGCTGGCGCTAAAGCCGCGTGCTGCATCAGATTATGTAGTTCCATTTTTGCCTCCGCTGATTTATCCACTCCTTCGCGTAACGGCAATTCGCGAAAAAGCTTTGCCTGATAAACCAGTAGGAAACTTCCGAAGACCGGCTCAAGTGAGACCTTGTTCTCAAACCTTCACCACCCGCGTCGCCTTCGGACTGCCCAATCGCTTGTTCAACTCCAGCCAGTTCGACAACAGCAGCATCAACCCCAGGCCTAGCAGCGCGGTGATCACGCGCATTTGCCAGGCATCGTCCGCCAGCGCGTTCGCCATATCGGCGAGCGGGGCGAGGAGGACGCCCAGGCAGAAGATCTCTAGCGAGTATCGACCCATCCGGCAGGTCTGCTGGACAGGCCAGTTGTCGAGCCAGGTTACCGACGTCGGCAGTACCTTTGCGACGACATATACCAGCGCAAGGAAATGCAACAGGCGCACCGGCGACAGATCGGTCTTGCTGATCGGATAGATCAGTTGAGTCAACGCTGAAGGCAGAAGCGCGTCATGCACGTCGGGAAATTTCCACAGCGCGGTGATGACGCCGGCCGTCAGCAGATACGCCGCCGCTATGAGAAACATCGTCTGCTGCCAAAGCGGGCGAATAGGGTTCTTTGCGATCGGCGCACGTTGGGTATGCAAGGCGAAAGCCCCGCCAAGCACGAAGATCAACTGCCAGGCGACCGGATTGAAATACCAGTAACCGCCACCTTCGTAGGCGCGCAGGTTCCAGCCGAGCAGCGGCACCATCATGTACAGCGCAATCGACAGGCCGATCGCCAGCGCCGCGTTGCGCAGCATGATTGGCAGAATGATCGGAAGAGCACCCATCAGCAGGATGTACAGCGGCAGTGGGTCGGTGAGGTTGGGCTTGAACCTCAGCAACAATTCATCGGCCAGCGCCTGCTGCGGGTTGCCGACGAAATACTCCAGCCCCATCTCCCGCACCATGTCGCGGGTTTCGACGTGGTTGTTGGCGACGAAAACGATGCCCATCAGCAGCGTCAGCAAAAAGATGTGCGCGACGTACAACACCCATGTGCGCCGCAGGATACGCAGGCACGCCACGACATAACCGTCACGCTGCGCCACACGGCCGTAAGCGAGGACTGCGGCATAGCCTGCGAGAAACACGAACACCTCGGCGGCGTCGCTGAAACCAAAATTGCGCAGCGTCAGTTGCGCGAACGGGTTGGCGGGCACGTGATCCCAAAAAATGAAAATCAGCGCCAGACCCCGAAAGAAGTCGATGCGATGGTCGCGTCCGTTCGTCATGACGGTGGGCCTTGCAAAGGTGTTTATAGAAGAGGGGCCAGTGGGGCCGTGGTTCCTTGCCGTCAGCAGGGTCTGATCGGCGGCGCGCAGGGTGGCGGGTTTGCGGGGTAAAAGCAAAGGGTGGATGTTGCAGAATGTCTCGCTACAGTTCTTCTGAAAGCCCAGACAAATCATTCATCGCTTTTCGGCTGGCGTCGTCGCGTTTGCTTTTCAACGCCATCAGGTCAGAAAACAACACCCTGCGGTGGCGACCCGTTTTGAAGTGAGGAAGAGCGCCTTGTTCAAGCAACTTGACTAGCTGCGGTCTGGACAAATTTAGCAGATCAACGGCTTCCTGGGGCGTCAGTCCGGCATGGCCCGGGACAACCTTGACGGAGTTGCCCAAGGCCAGTTCGCCGAGAATATCAACCGGCAGTAGAAGTGCGCTGGTGGGCAGGTCGACGGTGTGTGCCTCATTCTCGGCGTCGTAGATTTCGATTCGCTGAGTGTCGGTCCGGGTTGTGAGCTAGCCACTCGTTCGCGTACCGCAGATTACAGAGCTTCCGGCATCAGCATCGGCTTGCGGTCCAGTGTCTCGCTGATCATTCGATAGATGTCTTCCTTGCCGTCGTCATTGCAGCAACGGATCTCGTGAAGCACTTCGCGCTCTTTGGGGGACAGCCCGATGTAGTTCCACTCGCACGCCTGGCGCATGAACACGTCGTGGTCGTTGACGGGCATGACGTCGTCAGCGGCTTCATGAAAAGCCTCCACGATCGTTTCGATCAGGCTGACGAGCTCCTTGGATTCAGGCTTGCCGTCGGTCGCCTGGACCAGACGCTGCAGATGATTCAACGCGCTGCGGGCGTCGATCAGCTTCATGTGTGCGGGGACGCTCATTTCGTAACGATCGATCAAGTGCATGGCACTACCTCCTGGTGTTGTTGTTCATTCCGTTCCCGTTGAGGACCGGGCTGGGTCGTCAGGGCGCGAACGTTAGCGGCAGGGGAGGCGTCGGAAAAGGCGAAAGTTGTAACCGTTACAAAATGGGTTCCGGTTGAACTATGTCGAATTGATACTGTATAACGTATTACATGATTGCTTACATTCTGGAGAAAGACGATGAAAGCCGACATCCATCCCGACTACCGTCAGGTCCTGTTCCACGACACCGCTGCCGATGTGTTTTTCCTGATCGGCTCCACGGTTGATACCGACCGTACGCACACTCACACCGATGGCAACTCCTACCCTTACGTTGCCCTCGACGTGTCCAGCGCGTCGCATCCCATGTACACCGGTCAACAGCGCAAAACCACCACCGAAGGCCGTATCGCCGGCTTTAACAAGCGTTTCGCCACCTTTGGCTCCGGCGCCAAGAAGGAAGAATGACAGCAGCACCTCCCGCGCTCCGGGCATCGCCAGTCGAGCACCCGGGCGCGGGATTTTTTTTGCCCGTTTTTCCTGCATTCGGTCCCGCCCCCCACCTTGGCACTGGACTATCGGGCGAAATTGCTTTTAGCTCTGCGACCTGAAATTCAGGAGCATCCCCCTTTGAAAAAGTCAGTCGCCATCGTTTTCGGTGGGCAATCCTCCGAGCATGAAGTGTCGTTGCAATCGGCGCGCAACGTGATCAACGCGATTGATCGCAACAACTTCTCCATCACCCTGATCGGTGTCGACAAGCAGGGCCACTGGCTGCGCTTCGACGAGCAGGATTATCTGCAGAATCCCACCGATCCGGCGCACATCAAACTCAGTGAATCCGGCCGCCTGCTTTCGCTGATGCCGGGCGCCAGCGGGCCGCAGTTCGTAGAAGTGCAGACCGGCGCAGAGCTGCCGCGCATCGATGTGGTGTTCCCGCTGATACACGGCAGTTTCGGGGAGGACGGCTGCCTGCAAGGCATGTTACGTTTGCTGGACATTCCGTTCGTGGGCCCGGATGTGCTGAGCTCTGCGGCGTGCATGGACAAGGACGTGACCAAACGGCTGCTGCGCGATGCGGGTATTTCGGTCGCGCCCTTCGTGGTCCTTCAACGTGGCGAGACGGTGGATTTTGTCAGCGTCTCTGCGCAGCTGGGCCTGCCGCTTTTCGTCAAGCCGGCGTGCCAGGGATCGTCGGTCGGCGTGAGCAAAGTCACTGACGAAGCCGGTTACGCCGCTGCGCTGAAAATGGCCTTCGACTACGACAACAAGGTGCTGATCGAGCAGGGCATCGTCGGTCGTGAAGTGGAATGCGCCGTGCTGGGCAACCACGAACCGAAGGTCAGCGTGTGCGGTGAGGTCGTCGCCAATGACGATTTTTACGCCTACGACACCAAGTACCTGAACGACGGTCAGGCCCGCATCGCCATCCCTGCCCAAATGTCCGAGGATATGAGCGAGGCCGTGCGTGAAGTGGCGCTGCAGGCCTATCGCGTGCTGGGCTGCGCCGGTCTGGCGCGGGTGGATTTCTTCGTCACCGAGGCGCGGGAAATCATCATCAACGAGGTCAACACGCTCCCCGGTTTCACCTCCATCAGCATGTACCCCAAACTTTGGCAGGCCACCGGCTTGAGCTACGCCGAGCTGATAGACCGGTTGATCACACTGGCGCTGGAACGCGCTGAAGAAACCCGCGCGCTGAAGACCGAGGTGGTGCTGTGACGGTGAAAACGCTGCGCATCGCTGCCGCTCTCCTTACTCGCGCTGATGGCAAGACACTGCTGGTGCGCAAACGCGGGACCGAAGCGTTCATGCAGCCCGGCGGCAAGATCGACGCCGGTGAGTCGGCGCTCGATGCGCTGGCCCGTGAGCTGAACGAGGAACTGGGTCTGGTCATCGTGCCTGACCACGCGCGATTTCTGGGTGAGTTTTCAGCGGTGGCGGCGAACGAGCCGGGCTTCGAAGTGAACTGCCAGCTGTATGGCGTTCAGGTTGAAGACCCGGTCAATCCGGCGGCCGAGATCGAAGAGGCCATCTGGGTCGACGGCGGGAACATTGACCAGTTGCACTTGGCGCCGCTGACTCGGGATTCGATACTGCCGCTGTACCGACGCCTGCAAGACGCCTGATTTGCGGGGCTGCATTGCATGGGGTAAGCAGCGTGACGCGTTAACGCACCGCACTCACCCCGTCCAGTGTCGAAAACGACGTGTCCTTCGCCGTCAGCAAGAAGTCTCGCATGTAGGGCGCGTCCAGCATGTCTGCACGAATGGCCGCGTACAGCGTGGCGAACAATCCTTTTTCTCCCAGCCGCTTGCCCTTCACGTACCCGCGTGAGCTGTATTCATGCAGCGCCCAGTGCGGCATCCCACATACCCCGCGGCCGCTGGCCACCAGTTGCATCATCATCACCGTCAGCTCGGACGTGCGCACCTGCGCCGGTTCGATGTCGGCCGGCTCGAGAAAACGCGTGAAAATGTCCAGCCGGTCGCGCTCGACGGGGTAGGTGATCAGCGTTTCATTGATCAGGTCTTCCGGCACCACATAAGGCCTGGCCGCCAGCGGGTGCTGATTGGCGACCGCGAGCATGGCCTCGTAGGTGAACAGCGGCACATAGGTAATGCCTGCCAGCTCCAGAGGGTCGGAGGTCACCACCAGATCCAGATCACCGCGGGCCAGGGCGGGCAGGGGGGCGAAAGCGAAGCCCGACGCCAGATCCAGTTCCACCTCCGGCCACGCATCGCGGAACTGATCGATCGTCGGCATCAGCCACTGAAAGCAACTGTGGCATTCGATCGCCATGTGCAGGCGTCCGGCGACTCCGCCGGCGAGCCTGGAGATATCCCGCTCGGCGTGACGCAGTTGCGGCAGCACCGAGTCGGCCAGTTGCAACAGGCGCAAGCCCGCGCTGGTGAACCTCACCGGTTTGGTCTTGCGCACGAACAGCGGCATGCCCATGCGTTCTTCCAGTTCCTTGAACTGGTGGGACAGCGCCGACTGCGTCAGGTGCAGGCGGTCGGCCGCGTCGACGAGGCTGTCTGCTTCGCGTAATGCGTGCAGGGTTTTCAGGTGACGAATTTCCAGCACCGACGGCGCTCCATGAGTAAATTTTGTGATCAACACGAATTTAATGAGTTTGTCTCATGTAAGGAGAAGTGTCGACAATGGCGCCATCTTTTGAAGGAAGCAGTCAGCATGGGCCAGGTCAACAACACTCACTTTCCTCACATCGGCGTGGCCAAGGGCTTCAAGCAGATCCTCGAAACCCTGGGTGATGGCGTTGAGGTGGACGCAGTGCCAACGTTCACCCAGGACCAACGCTTTAACCTGAATTGGGCGCCGCTGTTCGATGAGGTCGATGAAGCCCGCGCGCAGGGCCAAACGATCCGGCCGGAAATCATCGGGCCATTGACCTACCTCTGGCTGGGGCAGGCGGAGGGCGAAGGCTTCGACAAGCTCGACCTGCTTGATCGTCTGCTGCCGGTGTACGGCGAGATCCTGGGTCGGCTGGCGGGCAAGGGCGTCGAGTGGCTGCAGATCGACGAGCCAATTCTGACCCTCGATTTGCCGCAGGACTGGAAGAACGCCTTCGAGCGCGCTTACCACGCCCTGCAATATTCGCCGCTCAAGAAGCTGCTCGCGGTTTCTTGCGGCGGTCTCGGGCTGGGCAGCAACCTTGGCCTTGCGGTGTGTTTGCCTGTGCAAGGCCTGCATGTCGATGTGCTGAGTGCCCCGGAGCAGATGCCTCTGGTGCTGGACCGCCTGCCGATCTACAAGGTGCTGTCACTGGGCGTGGCAGGGGAACTGGGCGCATCCGGCGTGAACGCTGAGGCCGCGCTTGAGCTAGTGAAGGAAGCGCAATTGCGCTTCGCCGACAACCTCTGGGTCTCAGATTCGATCAGCTCGCAGGCAACAGCGGCCGCGTGAATTCAGGTCGAGATGACCGTTTTGCTACCGCTCAGCCCTCTTCATCAAACTGTCACGCAACTGTGGCAGCGCGCTTGAGAAAACTTCATCAGACTCGCGGCCTACTGGGGTTCTGTGTGTCGGTGTTTTTCCATGCGGGTTTTACTTTTTCTGGCTGCGCTCTTGTGCAGCCTGCCGTCTTTTGCGGCCTCTCGATGCGATGTTGATGTTCCCACGCAAGTGGCCGAGCTCGATGACGTGCACTTGGCGTATCAGAGCATCGGTCGTGATTCCGATCCGGCGCTGTTGCTGGTCATGGGCCTCGGTGGACAACTGATCCACTGGCCGGATGAAGTGGTCGTGGCCCTGTGTCAGCAGGGCTTTCGCGTCATTCGCTACGACAACCGGGACGTCGGATTGTCGACCTGGGTCCAGGCGCCGCCGAGCCCCAACCTCACCTATGAAGTGCTGCGCTACAAAATCGGCCTGCCGGTGTCGGCACCGTACTCGCTCACCGACATGGCTCAGGATGCGCTGGGCCTGATGGACGCGCTGCACGTTCAGCAGTTTCACGTGCTGGGTGCGAGCATGGGCGGCATGATCGCGCAGCATCTGGCGGACATGGCGCCCAGGCGCGTGGAGAGTCTGACGCTGATCATGACCAGCTCCGGCGCGCCCGGCCTGCCGATGCCCAGCCCGGCGTTGTTGCAACTGCTGGCCCGTCGCGGCGCGCCGGACCGGCAGACTGCCCTTGAGCAACAGGCCGATCTGCTGGCGGCGCTGGGCAGCCCTGAGGTCAAGGATGATCGACAGATGCTGCTGCATCAGGCGGCGGTTTCCTACGACCGGGCGTTCAATCCTGAAGGCGTGAAACGGCAGATTCTGGCGATCCTCGCCGAACCCAGCCGAGTCGAGCTGTTGAACCGCCTGCGGGTGCCGACGCTGGTCGTGCACGGCACTGCCGATCCGCTGCTGCCGGTAATGCACGGGATTCATGTGGCGGCACACATTCAGGGCAGCCAACTGAAGCTCATTCCCGGCCTGGCCCACCGTTTTCAGGAAGCCTTCAAAGCCCCTTTGCTGGCGGCCGTGTTGCCCTATTTGCGCGAGCATCGTGAAGACGCTTCCCACGTCGCGCAGCTCTGATGCAGCGCCTTGCTTGACCTGCCTGTTGAGGACGGTCGCGCCGGTGTAGGGTTTGAGCGCCAGCGTGATCGGCGTATCGTGGCGCTTTCCCTCCCTTGCACGAGGCTGCCATGAGCACTCCGCTGAAAATCGACTTCATCTCCGACGTGTCCTGCCCCTGGTGCATCGTCGGCCTGCGCGCGCTGGACCAGGCGCTTGAGCACCTGGGCGATGAAGTCCAGGCCGACATCCACTTCCAACCCTTCGAACTCAACCCGCAGATGCCGCCGGAAGGCCAGGATATATTCGAGCACATCGCCGAAAAGTACGGCTCCACGCGGGAACAATTCCAGGCCAACGCCGAGAACATCCGTGAGCGCGGCGCTGAGCTCGGGTTCGTTTTCAAGCAGGGCGAGCGACGCATCTTCAACACCTTCGACGCCCATCGACTGCTGCACTGGGCCGAGCTGGAAGGCAAGCAACATGCGCTGAAAGAAGCGCTGTTCACTGCGTATTTCAGCCAGCACGCCAACGTATCCAGCCATCAAGTGCTGGCAGATGTTGCGCAAAAAGTCGGGCTGGACCGGGTGCGCGCCGAGGCCTTGCTGGCCAGCGACCAGTACGCCAGCGAAGTTCGCGAACTGGAACAATTGTGGGTGTCGCGGGGCGTGAGTTCGGTGCCGACAATCGTTTTTAACGACCAGTATGCCGTGTCCGGTGGGCAACCGGTTGACGTGTTCGTCAGCGCCATTCGTCAGATCGTGGGCGAAGAATCGAGCGTGGTTGACCCTGTCAGCTGAGACCTGTCATCAACCCTGAAGCGCATCGCGAAGGCGGTTATCCGGGGTGTCTGGACCCCGGATGACGGTCAACGGCGGTGCGCTATCTACTGTCATGTGTTGTTACGCATCGCCCGTTGCATTCCAAAAAACACTTGCTCCTCCCAGCCACTTTCGGATATCAATTTGTACATGATTAGACAGGTTCGATTCGACAAGAAAAAACGTGTAGTGGATGAGCTGGCCCGACGCATCGAAAGCGGCCAGATGGGCTCGGGCGAATTGTTGCCCGGCGAGAATCTGCTTGCCCAGGAATTCAACGTTAGCCGAGGCACGCTGCGCGAAGCGCTGTCCGAACTCAAGCGACGCAACTACATCGCCACGCAAACCGGCGTCGGCTCGATCGTGACCTACGACGGCATCTCGCTGGATCAGCGTGCCGGGTGGGCCCAGGCCCTGGCCGACACCGGCGCCAGGGTCAGCACCGAGATTCTGCGTCTGGTGGCGGTGCAGCGGCCTGACCTGGCGGGCCGGTTTGGTACCGCCGAGTTCATCGCACTGGACCGCCGTCGAACGGCAGGCGATGGCAGCGTCGTGTCACTGGAGCGCGTGCTGATCCCGGCCTGCGACGGCCTGGAAAATCTGCCCCGCGACGGGCTGATCGAAGATTCGCTGACAGTCACGCTGGCCGCCCACGGCTATGTCGGGGATCGCGGCGATCAATGGATCGGTGCCGAGCCCCTGAGCAACGACGACGCGGCGCTGATGTTGCGCCAGCCGGGCTCGGTGTTCCTCAAGGCGACGCGCACCACGTTTGATCGCCGCGAACGTTTCATGGAGCACGTGGAAAGTCTTCTGGACCCCGTGCATTTTCGTCTGCATCTGGCTTTTGGATCGTCCACATGACCGCACTGATCGACACTCGCGACCGAGGCTTGGGCGCTTTCTACGGGCTGGCGCTGGGCGATGCCTTGGGCATGCCGACGCAATCCCTGAGTCGCGAACAGATCAGGCAGCGATTCGACCGCATCACCACCTTGCAAGCGGCCGGTGCTGATCAGCCCATTGCGCCGAACATGCCTGCCGGCTCTATCACTGATGATACCGAACAGGCGGTGCTGGTCGCGGAATTGCTGGTCGCCGGTAGTGGGCGCATCGAGCCTTCGGACCTGGCGCAACACTTGATTGACTGGGAAGCGGTGATGCAGGCCAAGGGTTCCCAAGACCTGTTGGGCCCTTCGACCAAGCGCGCCATCGAGATGATTCTGGCCGGGCACAGTCCTGAAGAAGCCGGGCGTTTCGGCACCACCAACGGCGCCGCAATGCGCATTACGCCGGTGGGCATTGCCTTCGACGTACGCGAAGAAGCGCGCTTCGTCGAAGCGGTGAAACAGGCCTGCCAGGTCACCCACAACACCAACCTCGGCATCTCCAGCGCAGCGGCGGTGGCGGCGGTTGTCTCGGCGGGCATCAGCGGCGCCAGTCTCGGCGAGGCTCTCGACGTCGGCGCGCATATTGCCCAGGAGGCCGAGCGTTACGGCTACTGGATCGCCGGCGGCCGCATCGCCGCCCGAATCCGATGGGCCAAACAGCTGTGCGCCGAATGCAGCAATGAACAACTTCCCGATTTGATTTATGACGTGATCGGCACGTCCGTCGCCTCCCAGGAATCGGTGGTCGCCGCGTTCGCCCTCGCCCATCAAGTGGCTCGCGGGCAGATGTTGGCATTCGACGCACTGTGCATGGCCGCCAGTCTGGGCGGTGACACCGACACCATCGCCGCCATTCTCGGGGCGATGCTCGGCGCCTGCGAAGGCATGGGCGCCTGGCCTGCACCGCTGATCAAACAGATCCAGACCGTCAACGCGCTCGACCTTCATCCCGTGGTCGAGCAGTTGCTGTCCCTGCGCGGGGTCTGACCCGGCCGACGCAGCCCGATCAAAGAACAAGACCTACCTCCCGGCTCCATTGGCCGCGAGTCGGGGCTTTTGCAGCCTGCAAAAGCCTACGCTGACACGGATGTCGTTTGCTTTGCGCACTGCCCACAACCAGAACAAATGGCACAGGAGCATCCACATGACGTCATCCAACGCCGCTCAAGGCGCAGGTCAGCTTGAAACACGCGGCATCGAGCCGGTTCCGGAAAACGAATGCAACGGTCACCCGTTGCAGCTTTTCTGGGTGTGGTTCGCGGCCAACATCAGCATCCTCGGTCTGCCGCTGGGGGCGACGCTCGTGTCCTTCCGCGGGCTGTCGATCGGGCAGGCGATCATCGTCGCAATCCTCGGCGCGGCCGGTTCGTTTGCGGTGGTCGGGGTCATTTCCATTGCCGGCCGACGGGGCAGGGCGCCGAGTCTTACGCTTTCCCGGGCGATTTTCGGAGTGCGCGGGAATATTGGTCCGACTATCGTCTCGCTAATGTCGCGTCTGGGCTGGGAAACCGTGAACACCACGACCGCCGCTTTCGTACTGCTGTCGCTGTGTTCGATCCTTTTCGCCACGCCCGTGGAAGCCAAGAGTGCGCCGGGCCTGACCCTGGTATTCATCGCCATTTTCGTGCTGATGACACTGACCGTTTCCGGCCTCGGCCACGCCACCTTGCTGGTCATCCAGAAATGGGCGACGTACGTCTTCGGCGCGTTGAACGTCATCGTCGGCGGTTTCCTGATCGCGCACATCGACTGGGCTGCAGTGTTCAATGCCACGCCTGCACCGGTGAGCGCGATGGTCATCGGCATCGGCACCATGGCGGCCGGCACGGGTATCGGCTGGGCCAACGCGGGCGCCGACATGTCGCGTTACCAGCATCGCAGCGTCAAGGCCACGCGGCTGGTGGCGTCGGCCGCTTTCGGCGCGGGCATCCCGCTGGTGTTGCTGATCACCTTGGGCGGCCTGCTGTCGGTGGGCAATGACCACCTGGCGTCGGCCACCGATCCGATCATCGCGATCCGCGAGCTGCTGCCGACCTGGATGGCGGTGCCGTACCTGATCACGGCGTTCGGCGGGCTACTGCTCTCCAATAATCTGTCGGTGTACTCGGCGGGCCTGACCACGCTGACCCTGGGCCTGCGGATCAAGCGCGTGCACGCAGTGATTGTCGACATCGTGGCGATCTTCGCCGGTTCGATTTACTTCATGCTGATCGCCGACAGTTTTTACGGCCCGTTCATCACGTTCATTTCCATGCTCGCCGTGCCGATCACTGCGTGGGTGGGGATCTTCATCGTCGACCTGATGCATCGCCACTACTACTCACCGGCTGATTTGATGGACGTCTCGCCGCGCAGCGCCTATTGGTATCGCGGCGGCATCGAGTGGCGTGCGCTGGGTGCATGGGCCCTGGCCATCGTACTCGGTTACAGTTTCACCACCGTCGCAACCACCCCGGAGAATGTGCTGTTCAAGGGCTTGCTGTCCGACTCGTGGTTCGGCCATAACGGCTTGGGCTGGATCGTCACGTTCGTGGTGGCGGGCGGTCTGTATGCGTTGCTGGGCGGTGCCCGTGACCGTCGCGTTATTGCCGAAGAGGTTGTTCATGCCCGCTAGATTGCTCTACACCGGCCAAGTCGTAGTCGATCTGGTCATGGCGCTGGACGCCTTGCCCCGTTCCGGCGGCGATGTGCTCGCCCGTTCGGCGGCTTTCGAAACTGGCGGGGGGTTCAACGTGATGGCCGCCGCGCGCCGCAACGGTCTGCCAACGGTGTATCTCGGTCGCCACGGCGCGGGGCGTTTCGGCGATCTGGCGCGGCAGGCCATGGCGACAGAGGGCATCGACATCGCGACTGCGGCTTCGACGGGCCAGGACACCGGCCTGTCGGTGGCGCTCATAGAGCCCTCAGCCGAGCGCTCGTTCATTTCCTACGTCGGTGCCGAGGGCGGTTTGTCGGCTGACGATCTGGGTAGCGTCAATGTGCAGCCTGAGGATTACGTGTTCGTCAGCGGCTACAGCATGCTGCACGAAGGCAAGGTGTCGACGCTGCTGGACTGGCTCGCGCAGTTGCCGGCAGGGGCGGGCGTGGTGTTTGATCCGGGGCCGCTGATCGACTCACCGGAGGCGTCCGACATGCAGGCGGTGTTGCCATTGATCACGCTGTGGACGAGCAATGCGGAAGAGGCGCTGCGCTTCACCGGGTGCGAGGCGATCGATGGGGCCCTTGAGAGGCTGGCGCACTGGCTGCGCGACGACGCGTTATTGGTGGTGCGTGATGGACCGAACGGCTGCTGGATTCGTCAGGGTCACGAGACCCGACACGTGCGCGGCTTCCCGGTCAGGGCCATCGACACCAACGGCGCCGGCGATGCCCATGCAGGCGTGTTGCTGGCCGGGCTGGCGTCAGGGTTGTCAGCTGCTCAAGCGGCATTGCGCGCCAATGCGGCCGCAGCCATCGCCGTTACCCGCTGGGGCCCGGCAACTGCGCCGACGGCGGCAGAGGTGGATGCATTGGTTGCCGGTGTCTGATTCTAAGCTTTCCTGTCGTCCAGACACCGCGTTATCGCGTTGCCAGCACCGATCATGTGGGAGTGACCGGGGTGGCGCTCCACCTTGCTCACGAAGGCGGTATTTCAGCCGCTGAAGATTCAGAGGATGTACGCGGATCCTGTGGGAGTGAGCTTGCTCACGAAGAGGCCATTACAACCGCTGCATATGGGGTGGATGTACCGGCCCCTTCGCGAGCAAGCTCGCTCCCACGGTTCGTGCATCTGCAGGAAGATCGGAATTGTCGGCACGTTAGATGACAGCAGTTGGGGGTGAGCCCACGCAGTCACCCCAACCCGTATTTCTTCACCTTGTCGAACAACGTGGTCTTGGCCATGCCCAATTCCTGGCTGGCCTGACTCAGATTGCCGCCGCTGCGCTGCAACGCCTCGCCCAGCAGGTTCTTCTCGAACGCCTCCACGGCTTCGGCGAAATCCAGGCGCTGAGTGGCGACTTCCGCACCGGCCGTTTTGAACGCCGGGAGGCCTAACGCATAACGCTCGGCGACATTGCGCAGCTCGCGCACATTGCCCGGCCAGTCGTGGGCCAGCAACGCCGAGCGCGTCTGCGCATCCAGCTGTGGCGCTTCACGGTCAAAGCGCAGCGACGACTGCTGCAGAAAATGTTCGAACAACTGCAGGATGTCTTCGCGGCGCTCTCGCAAGGGCGGCAGTTCGAGGGTCACCACGTTGAGCCGGTAATACAGGTCGCTGCGAAACTGGCCCGCTTTACTCAGCGCATTGAGCTCCGACTTGGTCGCCGCGATCACCCGGCAGTCCACCGCCACACTCTGGTTTGAACCCAGTCGCTCCAGCGTGCGCTCCTGCAATACCCGCAGCAGTTTGATCTGCAGGTTGATCGGCATGCTTTCCACTTCGTCGAGAAACAGCGTGCCTTCATGCGCGTGTTCGATCTTGCCAATGCGACGTTTGCCGGCGCCGGTGAAGGCGTTGGCCTCGTGGCCGAAGATTTCGCTCTCGAACAGGCTTTCCGGCAGGCCGCCGCAGTTCAGTGCGACGAACTGATGGTCGTGGCGGCGGCTGAAGTCATGCAGGCAGCGGGCGACGAGTTCCTTGCCGGTGCCGGTTTCACCTTCGATCAACACGTTGGCCGAGGTGTCCGCGACGTTGGCGATCAGTGCTCGCAGGGTTTGCATCGCTTGGGAGCGACCAATGATTTTGCCCTCGAGGGAGTCGCGCTCGGCCAGTTGCCGACGCAGCGACCAGACTTCCCTGGCCAGCCCACGTTGCTCCAGCGCGCGGCGCGCAACCTCGACCAGACGCTCGGGAGAGAAGGGTTTTTCCATGAAATCGTAGGCGCCATCGCGCATCGCGCCGACCGCCATCGACACGTCGCCGTGACCGGTGATCAGCACCACGGGCAGGGTTCGATCGCGTTCTTTCAGGCGCTTGAGCAGCTCAAGCCCATCCATGCCCGGCAGGCGAATGTCACTGATGACGATGCCGGCGAAGTTTTCACTGACCAACCCCAGCGCTTCTTCCGCACTGCCCACACCCTGGCTGTGTATGTCTTCCAGCGCCAACGCCTGTTGGCAGCCGAGCAGAACATGCGGGTCGTCTTCGACGATGAGTACCGTCAGATCAGTGTTCATGGTCTATTCCAGTGCGTGCCCGCGAAGCGGTGTGTCAGGTTTTTGAACAGGGTCACTGCCCCGGTGCTTTCGCGAGCAAGCTCGCTCCCATAGAGACGGGTAACGGGTCGATCTTTCATACACCCGCTGCCCCGCGATCAACCAGAGGCAAGACCAGCACGAACATCGTGCCCCCCTCGGCCGGGTCCTCGGCATTGAGCGTGCCGCCTGCCGCCGCGGCGAGGCTGGCGGACAGCGTCAGGCCCAACCCCAGTCCCTGTTCGCCGGGCTTGGTGGTAAAGAAGGGCTCGAATAAATGCTTGCGCGCTTCGGCGTCGATGCCGTGGCCGTTGTCCCGCACGCGCAACCGATAGCGGCCCTCGAACACGTCGCCTTCCAGCCACAGGATCGGCAGCGGCTGCGCCTGCATGGCGTCCAGCGCGTTGCCGATAAGGTTGACCAGAATCTGCTCAAGCCGGGTCTGGTCAATCGCCAGTTCGACATCGTCGATCTGCTGGTGCAGCTCCAGTGACGCATTGTCCAGGCGCGCCGCGAGCAATTGAAGCGAAGCGTCGACCGCTTTACTCAGCGACGCTTGGCCCTTGTCTTCCCCACGTCGGGCGAAGGCGCGCAGGCTGGCGGTGATGCGGCCCATGCGATCCACCAGATCATTGATGGTGCGCAGGTTCGCACTCGCCGTGTCCAGCGCACCCCGTTCGAGAAACCGAACGGTGTTGCCCGACAAGGTGCGCAGCGCAGCCAGTGGCTGGTTCAGCTCGTGGGCGATGCTCGTGGACATCTGGCCGATGGCGGCGAGCTTGCCGGCCTGGATCAGTTCATCCTGCGCCTGGCGGAGGGTTTCTTCGGCCTGGCGGCGTTCGCGAATCTGCCCCTTCAGGCGTTCGTTGCTGGCGCGCAGGTCGGCGGTGCGGTCGGTGATGCGCCGTTCCAGTTCGTTGTTCGCCTGCTCCAGCGCTTCACGGGCGGCGAGGCGGGTGGAAATCACCTTGCGCCGCTCGTTCCAGGCAATCAGCAGAAACGCCACCAGCGCGCAGGCGACGGCGACGAGCATTCCTTGATTGGCGGCTTCCCGGCGAAGGTCTTCCAGCGGCGTCAGCAGGGTCAGGTGCCACGGCGTGTCAGCCAGTTCGCGGGTCTGCGCCAGATAACTCACCACCGTGTGCTCATGGTCGACGCTGGTGTTGGCGGGAAAGGTCAGCTTCTCGACCCCATCGGCGATCGATTCACGTTCCAGCGGCACCAACTCGTTGAGCGGCCACCAGTAATATTGCAGGCTGCGCGCCAGCCGCTCTTTGATCTCGGCGGTCAGCGGGCGGACTGATTTCAGCCGTCGCGCCGGGTCGCTGGAAAGGATAATGATGCCGTTCTCGTCGCTGACAAACGCCTCAAGGCGCGCGCGCTGCCAGCGTTCTTCCAGTGCTTCCAGGCGGACCTTGATCACCGCGACGCCGATGATCTTGCCTTTCTCTTCCAGCCCGTGGGCCAGGTAGTAACCCGGTTCGCCGGTGGTGCTGCCGATGCCGTAAAAACGCCCCGGCAGACCGCGAATCGCGTCCTGATAATAAGCTCGGAAGGACAGGTCTTCACCGAGGTAACTGTCGGCGTCGCGCCAGTTGCTAGTCGCCAGCACCCGGCCGGTGGTGTCCAGCACATAGATGGCCCGACTGCGGCTGCGCCGGTTCAGGCCCTCGAGGTAATCGTTGACCTTGGAACGCAACTCCGCAGACGGGTTGTTGAGCAGGTCGGAAACATTGGATTCCAGCTCCAGCACGCTGGGCAGGTAGTTGTATTTGTTGATCTCGCTCTCGACGGTGCGCGCGTGAAGCTCCAGCTGACGCTGACCGTTCTCACCCAGCGCCTTGATGGCGTTTTTCTCGCTGTACAAATAGGTGACGTAACCCAGCGCAATCATCAGCAGGATGATCAGCGGCGGCACGAACAGATGGCGAATCAGTCGGGGTTTCACGGCGAGTGATGGCGGCGCGGCGCGGTAGAGAGGGGGGTCGCATTTCATCACAGTCGTCCTGGACCGGCCAGCCGCCCGTTGCATCATGGATGAACGAACGGCGGTGGTTTTTTGCGCCCTCGAAGGGCTAATGCTTTTAGTGCTGCAGGATTTTGTTGAGGAATTGCTGAGCCCGCTCGGAACGCGCGTTGACGTCGCCGAAGAACTCTTCCTTCTCGCAGTCTTCGACGATCTGGCCCTTGTCCATGAAGATCACCCGATCCGCCACTTTGCGGGCGAAGCCCATTTCGTGAGTCACGCACATCATTGTCATGCCTTCGTGTGCCAGCTGCACCATCACGTCCAGCACTTCGTTGACCATTTCCGGGTCGAGCGCGGAGGTTGGTTCGTCGAACAGCATCACCACTGGGTCCATCGCCAGCGCGCGGGCAATCGCCACACGCTGTTGCTGGCCGCCTGACAGTTGCCCCGGGTGCTTGTGGGCATGGGCCGACAAGCCGACACGTTCGAGCAGTTGCAGGCCTTTTTTCGTGGCCTCTTCCTTGCTGCGGCCCAGCACCTTGATCTGCGCGATGGTCAGGTTTTCGGTGATGGTCAGGTGCGGAAACAGTTCGAAATGCTGGAACACCATGCCGACGCGCGAGCGCAATTTCGGCAGATTGGTCTTCGGGTCAGCGATCGAGGTGCCATCGACCACGATGTCGCCTTTCTGAAACGGCTCCAGCGCGTTGACGCACTTGATCAGCGTGGACTTGCCCGAGCCCGACGGGCCGCAGACCACAATCACTTCACCTTTTTTGACCTCAGTGCTGCAATCGGTCAGCACCTGGAAGTCCCCATACCACTTGTTGATATTTTTGATGGAAATCATACGGCTAACCTTTTTTGCATGAACTTGACCAGGCGCGACGCGGCGAAGCTGATCGTGAAGTACACCAGACCGGCGACAATCAGGAACTCGTTGGAGCGCCCGATGATGTCGCCGCTGGAGCGTGCCGAGTTGAGGAAGTCGACCAGACCGACTGTGTAGACCAGCGAGGTGTCCTGAAACAGGATGATGCTCTGCTGCAACAGCAGCGGGGTCATCTTGCGGAACGCCTGGGGCAGGATGATCAGGCGCATCATCTGGCCGTAGGTCATGCCCAATGCCTGAGCGGCGCCCATCTGGCCACGGGAAATCGACTGAACGCCGGCCCGCACGATTTCACAGAAGTAGGCCGCCTCGAACATCATGAAGGCCACGACGCAGGAGGTGAACGCGCCGATCGGCGTGTCTTCGCCGGTGATCCAGCGCAGCACGAACGGCACCGCCAGGTAGAACCAGGTGATGACCAGCAGCAGCGGAATCGAACGGAAATAGTTGACGTAGGCGCCGGCAACACGTGACGCCAGCTTGTTCGACGACAACCGCATCAGCGCCAGAATCGTGCCGATGATGATGCCGCCCACGATGCCCATGGCCATCAACTGCAAGGTCATGAGCATGCCGTTCCACATGCCCGGAATCGCAGGAATCACTCCAGAGAAGTCCATTATTTACCTCCCACGGAGATCAGGCCCGGCACCGCGACTTTCTTCTCGACCAGACGCATGAGCAGCATCAGGCTCATGTTCAGCGTGAAGTAGATCAGCGTCGCCAGGGTGAAGGCTTCGAACAGGTTCGCGGAAAACTCGGCGGTCTGTTTGGTCTGCGCGAGCAATTCCATCAGGCCGATCAGCGACGCCACGGACGAGTTCTTGAACACGTTGAGGAATTCGGAGGTAAGCGGCGGAATGATGATTCGGTACGCCTGGGGCAGCAGCACGTTCCAGTAGATTTGCGGCAGCTTGAAACCCATGGCACGGGCGGCGGATTCCTGCCCCACCGGCAACGCCTGAATACCGGTGCGCACCTGTTCGCAGACACGTGCGGCGGTGAACAGCCCCAGGCACACGACAACACTCAGGAACGCCGAGGTGGTCGGATTGAGGTCTTGCTTGTACCACTCCTGCAGATTCTCAGGCAGCAGATCCGGCACCAGGAAGTACCAGATGAACAGCTGCACCAGCAGTGGCACGTTACGGAAAATTTCCACGTAAATCGCGGCGATGGAAGAAACGATGCGGTTTGGCACCGTACGCATCACCCCGAGCACCGAGCCCAGGAGTAACGCAATGATCCAGGCAGCAACGGCAATGGCGATGGTCCAGCCCAGCCCGGTGATGTACCAGTCCAGATAGGTCTCGCTGCCGACGCCCGTGGACTTGAAGAACACGCCCCAGTCCCAGTTGTAATTCATCAGGGTCTCCCCCTTATCGATCGTTATGCACGCACACGCCAGGTAGCGGCTTCCGAAGACGCAGTGCGTCTTCGGAAGTCAGGCTTTTCACGTTGTCAGAATGGCGGAGCGAAGGACTCAGGCCTTCTTGTCCGGGGCCGGCTTGTCGTTCGGGTTGGCGATCAGCGCCTTGAGCTGTTCGCTCATCGGGAACATCAGGTTCAGGCCTTTTGGCGGAATCGGCTGGGTGAACCACTTGTCGTAGATCTTGTTGATCTCGCCCGATTTGTAGGTTGCAACGATGGCGTCATCAACGGCTTTCTTGAACGCAGCATCATCCTTGCGAACCATGCAGCCGTAGATTTCGTAGGACTGAGGCGTTCCGGTAACTTCCCAATCGGTCGGCTTCTTGGCCTTGGCCATTTCGCCCGCGAGCAGGGCGTCGTCCATCATGAAGGCGACGGCGCGGCCCGATTCCAGCATCTGGAACGACTCGCCGTGGTCCTTGGCCGAAATCACGTTCATGCCCATCTGCTTGTCGGCGTTCATGGACTTGAGGATGCGCTCGGACGTGGTGCCGGCAGTGGTCACGACGTTCTTGCCTTTGAGATTATCGAAGTCTTTGTAGTCGGAGTCTTTCTTGCTCAGCAGACGGGTGCCGATTTCGAAAATCCCGACGGAGAAGTCGACTTGCTGGGCGCGCTCGGCGTTGTTGGTGGTCGAACCGCATTCAACGTCGACGGTGCCGTTCTGCACCAGCGGGATACGGGTCTGGGAGGTGACCAGGTTGTACTTGACCTTCAGGTCAGGCATGTCCAGGTCTTTTTTGATTGCTTCAACGATCTTCAGCTGGATGTCAGCGGAATAGCCCACTGGCACGCCGGAAGCGTCAGCGATGTAGGAGAAAGGAATGGATGAGTCGCGGTGACCGAGGGTAATGGTGCCGGACTCTTTGATTTTCTTCAGAGTGCCCGTCAGTTCGGCGGCGAAAACAGGGGTGGTGATCAAAGCGGCAGCAATGGCTGCGCCCAGGATATGGGGAACGATGCGCATCTGGTTTTCCTCGACATTGTTTTTTTTATTGGACCGGTGTTGGACGGCCCTATCGTTTCAGAGCGCTTCAACGGCGGCCCAGTCAGGCGACACGCTACATCGAAGCAATCGTGCAAGAGTGTAGAGCATGAGTCATGCCAGAGATGTGACCGAAGCTAAGCGTATGGATTTGTTGATTATTTTCGGCGGGGGATGAGCGTGAAGGGGGGCGGGCTGTCCGGGATTCCGAACTGAACGGGGGAGGGTGTTCGGGAATCCGAATGGTATCGCAGGGGTTTCAGAGTGGGTAACCAATGGTTTTGCGGTGTGACTTCGGACGCTTTCCCGGCTGAAGCCGGTCCTACAAAATCGCGTCATTTCAGTAGGACCGGCTTTAGCCGGGAATTGGGGCTGGCAATTTATGCGTGGATCTTTGGTGCGGGCACTGCCCATTCAAGCCGCTCAAGAGAACCGTTACGGCCCGCCACTTTATCCAGGTACGCCTGGACCTTCTGGTGCTCTTCGTCAGTGGTGAACAAGCCAAGCTTGGTCCGGCGCCACAGAATGTCTTCCGCCTTGGTCGCCCATTCCTCGCTGCAGAGGTAGTCCACTTCGCGGCTGTACAGGCCGCCGCCCAAGTGTTCGCCCATTTCGCTGAGACTTTGAACGCCCTCGACGATGCGCCAGCTGCGTGAGCCATAAGTAATCGACCAGCGCTTGGCGATATCCGCTGGCAGCCAGCTGCAACGCTGCTCCAGTTGCGCCGCCAGCAACGCTGGCGTGGTCATGCTTTCACCGCCCGGCAGGCTGGCTTTTGCGGTCCAGCTTGGCTTCATCTGCGGGAAGAACGGCGCCAGTTGCTGCATCGCCGATTCCGCCAGTTTGCGGTAGGTGGTCAGCTTGCCGCCGAACACCGAAAGGATCGGCGCCTCCTGGGCGCTCCCCGACAGCGACAAGGTGTAGTCACGGGTGATCGCCGACGGGTTATCCGACTCGTCATTGCACAGCGGACGCACGCCTGACCACGTGCTCAGAATGTCGGCACGGCTGAGTTGCTTCTTGAAGTGATCGTTAACGATCTTCAGCAGATAATCGGTCTCACCTTCGGTGATCGCCACTTTCCCCGGATCGCCGGCGTATTCGCGGTCGGTCGTACCGATGATGGTGAAGCGTTCGAGGTACGGAATGGCGAACACGATGCGCTGGTCTTCGTTCTGCAGAATGAACGCATTTTCGCCTTCGTACAGTTTCGGCACGATCAAGTGACTGCCCTGAATCAGGCGAATGCCGTACTGCGATTCGAGCTTCAAATCTTCACGAATGAACTTGGCGACCCATGGACCAGCGGCGTTGACCAGCGCCTTGGCGCGGATGGAAAACAGGCTGCCGTCCGCACGCTCCATGTCCATGTGCCACACGCCGCCGCTGCGACGGGCGCCCAGGCAGCGGGTCTGCGTATGAATGTGCGCGCCTTTTTCACGGGCGGCCATGGCGTTGAGCACCACCAGACGAGCATCGTCGACCCAGCAATCGGAGTATTCAAAGCCCTTGGTGATCGAGCTGTTCAGCGGGCTGTTGGCGCCGAAGCGAATGGTCTTCGACGCTGCCAGCTTCTCGCGTTTACCAAGGTGGTCATACAAGAACAGCCCGGCGCGGATCATCCACGCAGGGCGCAGGTGCGGGCGGTGAGGCAGCACGAAACGCATCGGCTTGACGATGTGCGGCGCTTTTTCCAGTAGCACCTCACGTTCGGCCAGCGCTTCGCGAACCAGACGGAATTCATAGTGTTCCAGGTAACGCAGGCCACCGTGGATCAGCTTGCTGCTGGCCGATGAGGTGTGGCTGGCGAGGTCGTCCTTCTCGCAGAGAAAGACCGAAAGGCCCCGGCCCGACGCGTCTGCCGCAATGCCGACACCATTAATGCCACCGCCGATCACGGCAACGTCGTAGACCTCGGAAAGGGGTGGGGTCGGCAAAGTGGACTGGGCCATCGGGGCCTCCTGAGTGTTCGATCGCGTTCGAATTCTGCGCCTCAGGGCGGGCGAATTCGAACATTTATGTTCATTTCCGAAAATAGTAGCGCAATAACGCAAACGCAGCCACTCAGTATTCATTGAAAATACTGATGGGAGAGATGAGAAAGGAACAAAAGCGAACATCCGGGTGAGGCGAGCGCGGTCACTGCGCTCGTTCATGGATCGAGGGTTAAACGACTTCCAGCCGAATCTTGTTCTGCGTCAGCAGTTGCGCCAGTGCAGGCACGGGCGTCTGGTCCGTCACCAGGCAGTCGATCAGCGTGATCGGCCCCAGTCGAACCATCGCGTTGCGGCCGAATTTGCTGGAGTCAGCAGCCAGAATCACCTGACGCGCGTTGGCGATGATCGCCTGAGAAACGCGCACTTCCTGATAATCGAAATCCAGCAGACTGCCGTCCTCATCGATTCCGCTGATGCCCACAAGGGCGAAATCGACCTTGAACTGCGTGATGAAATCCACGCTTGCCTGACCGACGACGCCGCCATCCCGGCGCACATTGCCGCCCGCCAGGAGCACTTCGAAATCATCCTTGCCGCTGAGAATCGACGCCACGTGAAGATTGTTGGTGATGATCTTCAGGTGATTGTGATTAAGCAACGCGCGGGCGATGGATTCGGTGGTGGTGCCGATGTTGATGAACAGCGACGCATGGTCCGGGATCTGCGCGGCAATGGCCTCGGCGATGCGCTGCTTCTCATCGCGCATCTGATCGGCACGCATGGCGTAGGCCGTGTTTTCGATGCTGGAATCGTAGGCCGCGCCGCCGTGGTAACGACGCAGGAGGTTCATTTCCGCCAACTGATTGATGTCGCGGCGAATGGTTTGCGGGGTCACGACGAACAGCTGCGCCATTTCCTCGATGCTGACGTAGCCGCGCTCACGGACCAGCTCGAGGATCTGCTGTTGACGGGGTGGCAGATTCATTTTTTATCCTTCGGGCACGGGCGCCCATGATGCCGCAGGCAGCCATTACCTGTCAGCCGGAAAAAAAGCCTCTGCCGCTCCATTCAGGATCGCGCTTATTCGACCTCTTCGTGGGGTTCCCAATCGCGGGTACGGTCCACCGCCTTGCGCCAGCCGGCGTAGAGTTTTTCCTTCTCGGCGTCATCGCATTGTGGCTCGAACTTGCGCTCGATGACGGCCTTGCCTCTCAGCTCGTCCAGTCCGCTCCAGAACCCGATCGCCAGGCCAGCCAGATACGCTGCGCCCAATGCGGTAGTTTCGCGCATCTTCGGACGCTCCACCGGCGTGCCGAGAATGTCGGCCTGGAATTGCATGAGGAAGTTGTTCGCCACTGCGCCGCCGTCAACGCGCAGGGCCTTGAGCGGCTCGCCGGCATCCTGTTGCATGGCGTCGAGCACGTCACGGGTCTGGTAGGCGATGGACTCCAGTGCGGCGCGAATGATGTGGTCGACCTTCACGCCACGGGTCAGGCCGAACAAGGCGCCCCGTGCGTACGGGTCCCAGTAGGGCGCGCCCAGACCGGTGAACGCAGGCACCAGGTAGACGCCATTGCTGTTCTTCACTTTGGTGGCGAAGTATTCGGTGTCCATGGAATCGTTGACGATTTTTAGCTCGTCGCGCAGCCACTGCACGGTGGAGCCGCCATTGAACACCGCGCCCTCCAGCGCGTACGCCACTTCACCGCGCGGACCGCAGCCTATGGTGGTGAGCATGCCGTGGCTGGATTTCACGGCTTTTTTGCCCGTATTCATCAGCAGGAAGCAGCCGGTGCCATAGGTGTTCTTCGCCTGACCCGGTTCGACGCACATCTGGCCGAACAGCGCCGATTGCTGATCACCGGCGATCCCGGCGATGGGAATGCCGCTTTTGCTGTGGCCATAGACTTCGGATGACGACTTGACCTCCGGCAACATCTCCCGGGGCACGTCGAGCACGTCGAGCATGCGCTGATCCCACTCCAGGGTATGGATGTTGAACATCATCGTGCGCGAGGCGTTGGTGTAGTCGGTAACGTGGACCTTGCCGCCGGTAAATTTCCAGATCAGCCAGCTATCGACGGTGCCGAACAGCAACTCGCCACGACGGGCGCGCTCGCGGCTCCCCTCAACGTGGTCAAGAATCCACTTCAGTTTGCTGCCGGAAAAGTACGGGTCGATGACCAGACCAGTGGTGTCCCGGATGTAGTCTTCCAGACCGTCACGCTTGAGTTGCTGGCAGATCTCGGTGCTGCGACGGCATTGCCAGACCACGGCGTTGTAGATCGGCCGGCCGGTGTCCTTTTCCCACACGACCGTGGTTTCGCGCTGATTGGTGATACCGATCGCGGCGATCTGATTGTGGTGCAGGTTGGCCTGGGCCAGAACTTTGGTCATGCACGCGGTCTGGGTCGCGAAAATCTCCATCGGATCGTGCTCGACCCAACCAGGCTGGGGGTAATGCTGAACGAACTCGCTCTGGGCGCTGCTCACCACGTTGGCGTCACGGTCAAAAATGATGGCGCGAGAACTGGTGGTGCCTTGATCCAGAGCGATGATGTAATTCTTGTTTTCGTTGTCGGTCATGGTGAATGCCTGATAGTAAAACGAGTGTCCGGAAACTGCCGTCCGTATGGATGCCTGCGCAAACTGCCTTTGCGCACTGAATACCGGGATGGCACCAAGGAAGCAAGCTGGATATTCGTATTCGAAAAAATATAGACGTAAACGAACCTTGTCAAAGGTCGAAAGCGAACGTTATCGATGAATGTTCCGAGCCGCCGATATTAGTGGATAAGTCGTGCGCAAACGCAGGCATTTCGATAACCAATGGCCTAAAGTATCGGCAGCAAACAAGAAAGTGTCTGGCTGTCTGGAGTGCTGCATGACCCCTGCATTGGATTTACTGAAAAAGGTTCGCGCCGAACATCGCGTCCACAGTTACGAGCACGACCCCAAAGCCGCTTCCTATGGCCTGGAAGCGGCAGAAAAGCTCGATCTGGCCCCCGCTCAGGTGTTCAAGACGCTGCTGGCCAGCACCGAAAAAGGCGAGTTGCTGGTGGCCGTAGTTCCCGTCGTGGGCTCGCTGGATTTAAAAGCCCTGGCCCACGCCGCAGGCGCCAAGAAGGCTGAAATGGCTGACCCGACGGCTGCCCAACGGGCCACCGGCTACCTACTGGGCGGAATCAGCCCGCTGGGGCAGAAGAAAAGGCTGCGCACTTTCATCGATGAGTCCGCTCAGCCCTTCGCGACGATTTTTGTCAGTGCAGGTCGGCGCGGGCTGGAAGTCGAACTGCCCGCCGATGTCCTTGCGCAACACACCAGTGCGACCTTTGCCCGGATAGGCCGGGAATGATTCGTAGGGCTTGTCAGAAATGCCTGACCCTTTCATGCGGTGAAACTGACCGCAGACCCGCTGCGCCCGAATCGGGTTGCCGCGCCTATTCACTCGGGGATGCCTTCCATGCAGCTTGAATTCCATCAGGTCGACGCCTTCACCGACCGCGCCTTCGCAGGCAACCCGGCGATGGTCTACCGCCTCGACGCCTGGCTTTCCGATCAACTGATGCAGCAAATTGCTGCAGAGCACAATTTGTCGGAGACCGCGTTTCTGGTCCGTGAACCCCCGGGCTGGCATATCCGCTGGTTTACCCCGACCCATGAAGTACCGCTGTGCGGGCACGCGACCCTGGCCAGCGCGTTTGTGCTGTTCGAGAAGTACGCCGAAAAGGCCGAAGTCATCCACTTCACTGGCAAATCCGGGCCGTTGAGTGTGAGCCGTGAAAACAGCCGGCTGGTCCTGGACTTCCCCTCGATGCCGCCCGCCGAGCAAGGCGTGACGGTGGAAATCGAGCGTGCCCTCGGCCTGGAAGTGGTCGACGTGCTGAGCGCTGCGGAATTGCTCGTGGTGCTGGAGTCCGAGCAGGCTGTTCGCGATTGCAAGCCCGATTTCGCCGCCATCGCGCGTTTGCCGTGGCCTGGTGTGATCGTGACCGCCAAAGGCGACGGCGAACGCTACGATTTTGTCTCGCGCTATTTTGCGCCGGGCATCGGCATCAATGAAGACCCGGTTACGGGCTCTACGCACTGCAGCCTGATTCCCTACTGGTCGGCCCGTCTCAACAAATTCAGCCTGACGGGTTATCAGGCGTCGGCGCGGGGAGGGGAGCTGTTCTGCCGGCTGGAAGGTGAACGCGTGAAGATCGGCGGGCACGCGACGCTGGTGGCCAGCGGCGCGTTGATACTGAGCTAGTGGATATTCGCCCGAAAGCACCTGACCGGGAATGACAGGCCGTCAGACCGCCACGTCCCGATGCACGGGAACGCTCCGATGCACCGGAACGCTGCCCGAGGTCGGAAACAGCACCAGATGCTCGGCCGAGACTTCGAAGCCGACCTGATCCCCGGCGCGCAGATCCACGTGGCTGGGGAACAACGCTTCCAGCTGTGTGCCGGTCGACAACTGCAGGCGATACAGGGTGGCCGCGCCCTGAAACGTCAGGCTCGCAACGCGGGCCTTGATCGGGCTGTCGGGCGCATAAATGATGTCATCAGGGCGCAGCAGCACCTCCATCGGCGTCCCCTTCGCGCCGGGGTAGGCTCGATTGCCCCGCAGAACCCCCAACTCGGTCTGCACCGATTCGGCATCGATCAGTTGCCCGCGAATGAAATACCCCTGACCGACGAAACTGGCGACATACGGCGTCGCCGGCTCGTGATAGAGGTTGTAGGGCGTGTCCCACTGCTCCAGCCGACCGTCCTTGAACACGCCGACGTGATCGCTTACGGCAAAGGCTTCTTCCTGGTCGTGGGTGACCAGAATCGCGCTGGTGCCACGGGCTTTGAGGATGTCGCGCACTTCGTGGCTCAGGCGCCGGCGCAGCTCACCATCCAGATTTGAGAACGGTTCATCGAGCAGCAACAACTGCGGCTCGGGGGCGAGCGCACGGGCCAGCGCCACACGTTGCTGCTGTCCACCGGAAAGCTCATGGGGATGCCGGGTGCCCAGCGCGCCGAGATTGACCAGCTCCAGCATCTCCTGAACCACCTGCTTCTGGCGCGGATGATTGCGGATGCCGAAGGCAATGTTGTCGGCGACCGTGAGGTGCGGGAACAGAGCGTAGTCCTGAAAGACCATGCCGATCCGGCGCTTCTCTGGGGCCAGGGTAAACCCGGCCCGTGAAATGACTTCGCCTGCCAGCGTGATCTCGCCCTCGTGCACCGGCTCGAAACCGGCGATGGCGCGCAGGGTAGTGGTTTTGCCGCAGCCGGACGAACCCAGCAGGCAACCGATATCGCCTGCATTCAGGTGCAAATTGAGCTTTTGCACCACCCGTTGGTCCTGATAACCACAGGCCAGGTTATGCAGGGTCAGCAGCAGGGGCTGACTCATGGGGTGGTCAAGGCCGGGGCGACGAGGAATTCGAGCAGGGCTTTCTGCGCATGCAGCCGGTTCTCCGCCTGATCCCACGCCACCGAACGCGGGTCATCCAGCAAGTCTTCGCTGATTTCTTCGCCACGGTGCGCCGGCAGACAGTGCATGAAAATCATGTCGTCAGCGGCGCGGTCGAGCATCGCGCGAGTGACCTGGAACGGCTTGAACAGGGCCAGACGCCTGGCGGCTTCTTCTTCCTGGCCCATGGACGTCCACACATCGGTGGAGACCAGATGCGCACCTTTTACCGCTTCTTGGGGATCACGGGTCAGGGTCACGCGATCACCCGCCAGGGCCAGGTAATGCGCACTGGGTTCGTAGCCTTCCGGGCAGGCGACCCGCAAATTAAAGTCGAACTGAATGGCTGCTTCTATATAGCTGTTGCACATGTTGTTGCCATCGCCGATCCATGCAACGGTCTTGCCCTGAATGGAGCCGCGGTGCTCAAGGAACGTCTGCATGTCGGCCAGCAGTTGGCAGGGATGAAGGTCATCGGAGAGGCCGTTGATCACCGGTACGCGGGAATGGGCGGCGAACTCGGTGAGGTTGCTGTGGGCGAACGTACGAATCATCACGGCGTCGACCATCCGCGACATGACCCGCGCGCCATCGGCAATCGGCTCGCCACGGCCCAGCTGGGTGTCCCGGGGGGAGAGAAAGATGGCCTGGCCGCCGAGCTGGATCATCCCGGCTTCGAACGAAACACGTGTCCGTGTCGAGGATTTCTCGAAGATCATCGCCAGGATGCGGCCCTTCAATGGCTCGAAGAGCACGCCTCGATTTCGCAGATCTTTCAGCTCAATGCCGCGACGAATCACCCCGACCAGCTCAGCGGGGGTGTAGTCCATCATCGAGAGAAAGTGCCTTGCGCTCATCATTAACTACCTTGTCTGCAACAGACCGCAGATCCTCTAAGCCGGGTTTTTCTGAAAAACGGGCGAGACCTGCGGCGAAAGCCGCACGGGGCGACGATAGGGAAGGCGCGAGGGTATAAGAAAATGTCGCCTGATGCCAAGGCCCGCAGTGACGGAAAATCCTCGTCGGACGTTCGGTAGCCTGAAAGCGGCGCTCGCAGGACGCTTTTCATGTAACGAAGTGCTACAGTCATGTTTCTGCGCAGGCCATTCGCCATCGCATTAGTCCCGATGAGGCTGGCCGCTTGTGACGCCTTTTGGCGTCCCCGCAACTGCTGTCTGATCTGTAATAGTCGCAAACCACTGTGCAGCCTTATGCGACATGCTTCACGCCGCGGAAACCCGGACGTTTCTAAAACCATCGGCGTGGGTTATAAAGGCCGCTTATGTCCTCCAGAAGAGGTGGGGAATGGATTCAAAAGAGCAACAACTGACGGAACTGCTCGGGCTGACCGCTCGAACCCTTACGCACCTCACGGCGTCCATGACGTCGATGTCGTTCGAGCTGATGCGCAGCGAAGACGAGGTCACGCGCTCTGCGGGACGCCGGATGATCGATCGTATGGCAACCATCAGCGCCGGACTCGACGAACACTGGCGGCTGATCGGCGAACTCACCGGCATTCAGGTGTCTCAAGAGCAGATCGAAACGGTTCATGAAGTGCAGATGCAGCGCAAGGTCGTCACGCCCATCGGTGGCTCTGCTTCCTGAGCAGCTTTCCTTCTATCAGGTGAGCTATCGGCTCGCCTGATGCCGCCCGATTCACGGCACTGACATTTCTGGCGCATCACCCACCCAAGTCCCATAGTTTTGTACCCGCGATCAGGTTGATCGCTCTATAAAAACTTGAGGCTGGCGATGACCAAGACTCTCCACCACCGTGCCTGTCACCTGTGCGAGGCGATTTGCGGCCTCACCCTCGAAACCACCCTGCAGGACGATGCCACCCTCCTGATCACCTCGATCAAAGGCGATGCGCAGGACACGTTCAGTCGCGGGCATATCTGTCCCAAAGCCGTCGCGCTGCAGGATATCCAGAACGACCCGGATCGCCTTCGCCAGCCCATGCAGCGCATTGGCAACGACTGGCAGCCGATCGAGTGGCAGGATGCGTTTGACCTGGTCGCAGAGCGCCTGGCCGATATCCAGGCGCGTCACGGGCAGAACGCGGTGGCGGTGTATCAAGGCAATCCCAGCGTGCATAACTATGGGCTGATGACCCACAGCAATTATTTTCTCGGGCTGCTGAAAACCCGTAACCGCTATTCCGCAACGTCCGTGGACCAACTGCCGCACCACCTGACGAGTCATTTGATGTACGGCCACGGCCTGCTGCTGCCCATCGCCGACATTGACTACACCGATTTCATGCTCATCCTCGGCGGCAATCCACTGGCGTCCAACGGCAGCATCATGACCGTGCCGGATGTCGAGAAGCGTCTGAAAGCGATTCAGGCCCGCGGCGGTAAAGTCGTCGTGGTCGATCCGCGCCGCAGCGAGACCGCCGCCATTGCCGATCAGCACCTGTTCATCCGTCCCGGGGGCGATGCGGCGTTGCTGTTCGGCTTGCTGCACACCCTGTTTGCCGAAGGCCTGACCCGCGAAAGCCATCTTGCCGTTGATGGCCTGGCGGACGTTCGCGCGGCAGTCAGCCAGATGAACGCTGACGCCATGAGTCCTCGATGCGGGGTGCCTGCCGAGCAAATCAGGCAGCTCGCGCGGGACTTTGCCGCTGCCAAAAGCGGCGTGTGTTACGGGCGTATGGGTATTTCCACCCAGGCATTCGGGACGCTATGCCACTGGCTGGTGCAACTGATCAATCTGGTCACCGGCAACCTCGACCGTGCAGGCGGTGCGCTGTGCACCGAACCCGCGCTGGACTTGGTGGCGTCGACCTCCGGCGGCAGCTTCAATCGCTGGCAGAGCCGCGTCTCGCAACTGCCGGAGTACGGCGGCGAGCTGCCGGTTTCTGCACTGGCCGAAGAAATGCTGACCCCGGGGGAGGGGCAGATCAAGGCGCTGATTACGGTCGCGGGCAACCCGGTACTGTCGACGCCTAACGGGCGTCAGCTCGACACTGCGCTTGAGGGGCTGGAATTCATGGTCAGCGTCGACTTGTACATCAACGAGACCACGCGGCACGCGGATCTCATCCTGCCGTCGACGTCCGCGCTGGAAAACGACCACTACGACACTACGTTCAATATGTTCGCCGTGCGCAACGTCACCCGTTTCAACCGCGCGATCCTCGCCAAGCCCGAGGGCGCGCTGCACGACTGGGAAATCTTTGTCGGCCTCGCCCAGGCGTTTGCGCTGAAAACCGGCCGCGACCTCAAACCGACGATGCCGCCGGCGCAGATGGTGGATCGCGGTTTGCGCGCCGGGTTGTACGGTGATGCGTCCCCGCTGAAGCTGTCGCTGGAGACGCTGGCCCAGTATCCCCATGGTCTGGACCTCGGGCCGCTCAAGCCCAACCTCGCGGCGCGCCTCAAGACTGCGAACCAGCGAGTGCAGGCCGCGCCGCCAGTTATTCTGGCGGACTTGGCCCGTTTTGCCGCGCAGCCCGAGGCTCAGGCCGATGGCCTCATGCTCATCGGCAGGCGTCATGTGCGCAGCAATAATTCATGGATGCACAACTTCCATCGCCTGGTGAAGGGCAAGCCGCGCCATCAGTTGTTGATGCACCCCGACGACTTGCTCAGCCGAGGGTTGATGGACGGTCAGCGGGTCAGGGTCAGCTCGCGGGTCGGCGTAATCGAGGTCGAAGTCATGGGCAGCGCCGACATGATGCGCGGGGTCGTCAGCCTGCCCCATGGCTGGGGCCACGGTCGTCCGGGCGTGAAAATGGAGATCGCGACGGCCCAGCCAGGTGAGAGCGCGAACGACCTGACTGACGAGCGGGCGCTGGACGGGATTTCCGGGAACGCCGTGCTGAACGGGGTGCCGGTTACGGTTGCGGGGGCATAACGGTCATTGGGGCGTTCAAGGCCAAGACCGAGCGTTATGCTCGGGAATCGTTTAGAATGCGCCACCGTGTCGACACATACAGTCGTAAAGTTTAGCCGAGGTGCTCCATGGATATTATCGAAACGATTAAAGACCAGATTGCCAACAACACCGTTCTGCTTTACATGAAAGGCGCTCCGAACGCCCCGCAGTGCGGCTTCTCGGCCAAGGCTTCTCAGGCACTGATGGCGTGTGGCGAAAAGTTCGCGTACGTCGATATCCTGCAGAACCCGGAAATCCGCGCCAACCTGCCGAAGTACGCCAACTGGCCGACTTTCCCGCAGCTGTGGGTCGGTGGTGAGCTGGTCGGCGGTAGCGACATCATCACTGAAATGCAGGCTGACGGTTCCCTGCAGGAACTGGTAAAAGCCGCTGTTGCGAAAAACGCCACTGCCTGATTTTCGGCAGTCGTAAGAAAGCCCCGCTCTCTGCCGAGACGCGGGGCTTTTTGTTGGGCGGTGTTAGGAGCTGGAATTAGCCCTCTTCGCCCATCTGCGATTGCAGGTAGTTCTCGATGCCGACCTTGTCGATCAGGCCCAGCTGGGTTTCCAGCCAGTCGATGTGCTCTTCTTCCGATTCCAGAATGTCTTCCAGCATCTCGCGGCTGCCGAAGTCACCCACGGTTTCGCAGTGCGCGATCGCGGCTTTAAGGTCGGCGTGGCCCTTGCGCTCGATGCGCAGGTCACACTCGAGCATTTCCTTGGTGTGTTCGCCGATCAGGATCTTGCCCAGGTCCTGGAGGTTCGGGAGGCCTTCCAGAAACAGGATGCGCTTGATCAGTTTGTCAGCGTGTTTCATCTCGTCGATGGATTCGTGGTACTCGTGTTTGCCCAACTTGTTCAGGCCCCAGTCCTCATACATGCGCGCATGCAGGAAGTATTGATTGATCGCGACCAGCTCGTTACCGAGGATCTTGTTGAGATGCTGGATGACTGTGATGTCGCCTTTCATGATCGGGTCCTGTCGAAGGTATAGGTAATACAGGCGGCAAGTCTGAGCCCCCTCTATGACTCTGTCAAACCTAAGTTATTGAATAATAAGTGAAAATAAATAGGAATAAGAATGTTTGTGTTCCGCATCTTGTTGCTAAGCGATTGAATTAAAGGCATAAAAAAACCGGACACTGTCCGGTTTTGTTTGAAAGCGGTTATTCAGGCAGCTGAAAATTCTGCGGGATAGGCGAGGGCGGCATGGCTGGTTTGCAGCTCGGTGAGGGTTTCACGCACCACTTCCTTCGCCAGGCAGGCACATTTCCCACACTTGCTGGCGACACCCAGGGTCTCGCGGACGTCACGATAGCTGCAGCATCCTTCCATGATTGCTTCACGGATTTGTCCGTCGGTAACACCTTGGCAGAGGCAGACATACATATAAGAAACCGTCGCTGAGTGATTGGCTCAATGCGAGGGATACTAATGTTAATGAGAATGCTTGTCAAAACTACTCAGGCTTTCCGTACGTCACCTCCGATGAGTGGTCGGATGCGCTCATAGGGCTGATCGCTTGTGGGGGGTGTGTGTATATCCATTATCGGCGGTGTTGCTGATTATGGTTCCGCCCTTACGGCGGGTCACTTTTTCCAACAGCCCGGATTGCCGGCCCAGAAAAAAGTAACCAAAAAGGCCGTGCTCCTGGTTGGGCCCTTCCTTCGTCAGGGTTCCTTCACTCCGGTTTCGCTCCGTGGGCCCGCCGCCATCCGCCATCCATGGCGGGGGGCGGCTCTCGCGGCATCCATGCCGCTCGGCCCACTGCGCGAAACCTGCGTTCAGCCTGCACCCAAGTCGCGTTTGGCGGTGACGGAGCCTTTTGCGTAAGAAGATCAAAAGCGGATCAAGAGCAGATCAAGAGCAGATCAAGAGCTTCCCGGCTGAAGCCGATCCCACGGGGTGTGCGCGACGTGCTTTTTAGTGGGACCGGCTTTAGCCGGGAAGGGGCCAGTCGGGACGCTGAACGTCGTTTGATCGTTCCCGCGCTCTGCGTGGGCATGCATCCTGTGACGCTCCGCGTCACCTGTAGCCGGTCCCGCTGAATGCACGCGCTGCTTTTAGTGGGACCGGCTTCAGCCGGGAAGGGGCCAGTCCGGGCACTGACGGAGTTTGAGCCGATCACTGCCTCTCGATTTCCACCCCATAAAAAAACCGGCCACTTGGGCCGGTTCATTCATTGCGCAGCGACATCGACTCAGTCGTTGAAGTCGTGCCAGCCGCCCATTTCTTTCCAGCGGTTGACGATGCCGCAGAACAGCTCGGCGGTTTTCTCGGTGTCGTAACGGGCCGAATGGGCCTCGCGACCGTCGAAATCAATGTCCGCCGACTGGCAGGCTTTGGCCAAAACAGTCTGACCGTACGCCAAGCCCGCCAGCGTCGCGGTGTCGAAGCTGGAGAACGGGTGAAACGGGTTACGTTTCATGTCCAGTCGCGCAACCGCTGCGTTGAGAAAGCCGAGGTCGAAGCTGGCATTGTGACCGACCAGAATGGCGCGCTTGCAGCCGTTGGCCTTCAGTGCCTTGCGGATGCCGCGGAAGATGTCCGTCAGCGCCGTTTCTTCACTCACGGCCATGCGCAGCGGGTGGTCCAGTTTGATGCCGGTGAACTCCAGCGCCGCCGCTTCGACATTGGCGCCTTCGAAGGGCTCAACACGGAAGAAATACGTGTGGTCCGGAAAGACAAAGCCTTTCTCGTCCATGCCAATTGTCGTCGCTGCGATTTCCAGCAACGCATCGGTGGCGCAGTTGAATCCGCCTGTTTCTACGTCAACGACCACAGGCAGGTAACCGCGAAAACGGGCAGCCATCGGGTGCCGGGACCCTGTACCGCCACCGGAGCCTTCTTGCTCGTCTTCATAATGTTCTTCACTCACGCGTGTTGCTCCAGCAGACGCCAGCGCAGTTTTTCACCGGCGCGCAGCGGGATGACAGAAAGCTCGCCAAACGGCAGGCTGGCGGGGGCCGTCCACTCGTCACGAACCAGGGTAATAGTGTCGGTGTTGGTCGGCAGGCCATAGAACGCCGGGCCGTGCAGACTGGCGAAACCTTCCAGCTTGTCCAGCGCATTGAGTGATTCGAATGCCTCGGCGTAAAGCTCGATGGCGGCAAACGCGGTATAGCAGCCGGCGCAACCGCACGCCGCTTCTTTCGCGTGCTGCGCATGGGGCGCGGAGTCCGTGCCGAGGAAGAACTTGCTGTTGCCGCTGGTGGCGGCATCCAGCAGGGCGACCTGGTGGGTATTGCGCTTGAGAATCGGCAGGCAATAGAAGTGAGGGCGAATGCCGCCCACCAGCATATGGTTGCGGTTGTACAGCAAATGGTGGGCAGTGATGGTTGCGCCCACATTGGCCGACGCTTCATTGACGAACTGCACGGCATCCGCGGTAGTGATGTGTTCGAACACCACTTTCAGCGTCGGAAAACGCTCGACGACACGACGCATGTGCTCGTCGATAAAAATCTTTTCGCGGTCGAATACGTCGATGTCGCCGCGGGTCACTTCGCCGTGGATGAGCAGCGGCAGGCCTACCTCGGCCATCGCCTCGAGCACCGGGAATATCTTGTCGACGCTGGTCACGCCCGAATCGGAATTAGTAGTGGCGCCTGCCGGGTACAACTTGGCGGCGTAGACGAAACCACTGGCCTTCGCGGCGCGAATTTCTTCGGGCTGCGTCAGGTCGGTGAGGTAGAGCACCATCAGCGGCTCGAAACGGCTGCCTTGCGGGCGCGCGGCGAGGATGCGCTGACGATAGGCGTCTGCTTGCTCTGCATTGCGTACCGGCGGCACGAGGTTCGGCATGATGATCGCGCGGCCAAAAGTGCGCGCTACGTCGGCGACGGTGTGGGGCAAAACAGCGCCATCTCGAAGATGGATGTGCCAGTCGTCGGGGCGCAGGAGGGTCAGGCGTTCGGACATTGGGGATTCCAGGCGGGTCAAACTCGCTGGGAATGCTACCGGAAAAGACTCCTCCAGGCACTCGCTATCAAGTTTTGCGGGAAGTTACCGATAGCCACGTGTAAGTCATAAATCTTGTTACACGTGAATTTAGTGGAGCCTCCCGTGCGCCAGCGATATCTAGCCCTGCTCAGCGCGTTTGCCAGCCTGCCGGCCATGGCGCTCACTTTCCAGACGCGTCTGGAAAATATTGAGTGGAAGGTGGAAGGCGATCAGTTCGAATGCAGACTGACTCAACCTATCGCCGATTTCGGTGCGGGCGAGTTCGTGCGGCGTGCGGGCGAACAGCCGACGTTTCGCTTGAAAGCAAATGGCTACAGTCTGGCATCCGGGTCGGCCATGTTGATTGCCGCCGCGGCGCCATGGCAGCCGGGGCGCAGCGATCTCAATCTTGGCGCGGTAAAAGTCAGCGGCGGCGAGATTCCTTTCAATACCAATCAGGCCCAGGCCACGCGGTTGATCGCGGGCCTGATGGAAGGGCGCAGTCCGGTGATTCGTCACTCACTGCGCGATGGCGGCGGCGCCATGGAAGTCCGTCTGCTGCCGGTCAAATTCAGCAAGGCCTACGACGATTTTCAAGTATGTACAGCGAAGCTGTTGCCGATGAATTTCGAACAGGTGCGGCAATCCGAGATCGGCTTCCCCGGCGGCGGCATCGAGTTGGATGCGTCCGCCAAGCGTAAGCTGGACACCGTGCTGGCTTATATGAAGGCCGATCCGACGGTCAATCACGTCGAACTGGACGGTCACTCCGATAACAGCGGCAACCGGTTGACCAACCGTGATCTGTCGCGGCGCCGTGCGCTGTCGGTCATGGACTACCTTAAAGCCCAGGGCATCCCGGAAGAACAGATCACCCTGCGCTTCCACGGCGAGCAGTACCCGCTGGCGCCTAACACCAACAACGCCAATCGCGCGCGCAACCGCCGAGTGAACATCCACCTGGAGCGTGTGGCGCAGCAGACTCCAGCCGTGCCGCCGGCTGCTGCACCTGCTCCGATACCAGTCCCAGTCCCAGTCCCAGTCCCAGTCCCAGTGCCTGCGCCTGCCGCAACGCCAACTCCAGGCGCTGCACCCGTTACAGCGGCAAGTACGGCCCCCGCCAAGGCCTCTTGACCAAGGGCGGCGAAGTCGTCTGACTGACATAATCTGTCGCTTTGCCGTCAGAAGCTGTCGCGACACTGTAAATTCCCGCGCGTGATCGGTAAACTCGTCGGTTTTCCGTACAACGCGTTGGAGTGATGGCATGGCGGACGTAAACAAGGTAGTTCTCGCGTATTCCGGTGGCCTGGATACTTCGGTAATCCTCAAGTGGCTGCAAGATACGTACAACTGCGAGGTGGTGACCTTCACCGCTGACCTGGGTCAGGGCGAAGAAGTCGAGCCAGCACGCGCCAAGGCGCAAGCCATGGGCGTCAAGGAAATCTACATCGACGACCTGCGCGAAGAATTCGTGCGTGATTTCGTGTTCCCGATGTTCCGCGCCAACACCGTCTACGAAGGCGAGTACCTGCTGGGTACTTCCATCGCGCGTCCCCTGATCGCCAAACGCCTCATCGAAATCGCTAACGAAACTGGCGCTGACGCCATTTCCCACGGCGCCACCGGCAAAGGCAACGACCAGGTTCGCTTCGAGCTGGGTGCTTATGCGCTCAAGCCTGGTGTGAAAGTCATTGCGCCATGGCGTGAGTGGGACCTGCTGTCCCGCGAGAAGCTGATGGACTACGCCGAGAAGCACGCCATCCCGATCGAGCGTCACGGCAAGAAAAAATCCCCGTACTCCATGGACGCCAACCTGCTGCACATCTCTTATGAGGGTGGCGTGCTGGAGGACACCTGGACCGAGCACGAAGAAGACATGTGGCGGTGGACAGTTTCACCGGAAAACGCGCCGGACAAGCCGCAGTATCTGGAACTGACCTACCGCAACGGCGACATCGTGGCGCTGGACGGCGTTGAGATGACCCCAGCCACCGTCCTCGCCACCTTAAACCGCATTGGCGGCGAGCACGGCATCGGTCGTCTGGATATCGTCGAGAATCGCTACGTCGGCATGAAGTCCCGCGGCTGCTACGAGACCCCGGGCGGCACTATCATGCTGCGTGGTCACCGTGCGATCGAATCGATCACCCTGGACCGTGAAGTCGCTCACCTGAAAGACGAGCTGATGCCCAAGTACGCCAGCCTGATCTACACCGGTTACTGGTGGAGCCCTGAGCGTCTGATGCTGCAGCAAATGATCGATGCGTCGCAGGCCCACGTGAATGGCGTCGTGCGCTTGAAGCTTTATAAGGGCAATGTAATCGTGACCGGTCGCAAGTCCGACGAGTCGCTGTTCGATGCCAATATCGCGACGTTCGAAGAAGACGGCGGCGCGTACAACCAGGCAGACGCTGCTGGCTTCATCAAGCTCAACGCGCTGCGCATGCGTATTGCGGCGAACAAGGGCCGCAAGTTGTTCTGATCGCTGTCGTGACTGGAGTGCAGCCCTTGTTTCGGGGCTGCACTCATTAAGCGTCCACCCGTGTGCTGTTGGTGGTTCACCTGCAAACCTTCCTGATCCCACTTCGGCCGATTATTTGCCGGGCTTACGGACGGTGAAATACGCGCTCTCGCTTTCTATTATTCCTGAGTCATGTTGGTAAATCGGTCTCGTCGTCGATGATTTTCTCAGCCATTTCCCCCTGGGAAGTTGTTCGAAACTCAAAACGGTAGGCTTTGCCGATGTCCCAGATATCGCGTATCCCGACGCCCAATAGTTGAGCGATTTCCGGAACGGTATAGCCCAAAGCCGAGTAATGCATGGCATGTCCGGCAGTAGCATCGTTTATCGTGGCGGGCTCTCTTTGCCGAGACGTACGTGACCGGCGAACAGGTTGGCAATAGCGGATCTTCAGGCCGTTCTCGCTCGCCAGGCGCTTGATGTCCTTCTGGTTCATGCGCAGCGAGTATTGCAACGCGGCAACCCCGGCTCCCTTGGCCACAAGCCCTTTGAGCAGATCGACCTTTGTGCACATTTCAGCCTCCGGGTCGGCCTCCCGGGTTTGTCTGGATGCCTCGCTCTCCCGTGACTCACCTTCTGCGATGACGTTGATCACGCCGCCCTGGGAAACGTACCGCTCAACCGCCTCCGCCAGTTTGATAGGGTCACTGCTTGCGCCAATGGAGTATTTTATTTTCTTGGTCATGGTAGGTTCCTTTGAACATATCAACTAAACAGCTTTACTGCCGGGACGTTCATGCTTAACAGCGTTTAAATACTGAATGGCTTATTCATGCCGATGAGTGGCCTGCGCCCGCTCTGCTGCCTAATGAAGCATCAGTCTTTATATGCGCAATAATTTTATATCGTGATAAACGCCACTAATTAACGGCGGGTAGAACCATTCGCTCATCAAAAAGTAACGACTGGTAATAGATTTGGCAAGTAAAAATCTTAAAAATCTCTGGTTTGCTTTTTAAGCGCTTAACGCAATTTTCTCGGCGGTAATAATAATCCGTTAGTTATGTAGTATTTTTCTGGAATGACTTGAGGGCGCTGGAAGTTGTGGGCTGAATAGTATTACGTGAGAGGCGGGGCAGCCCCCCTTGTTCCAAAGGCGTGGTGTAATGCAATCGCTGTTTGTTGGGTGGTACTGAACCGGCGGCGGTTAAGTGGCGTAGCTTTTTTCCATTCCTGATCCCGTGAGCACGGAGTGAAGGGTTGAAAGTTAATCCTGGTTGTTCGGAAATTTCTGAAAGCGCCGTAGGTCCTTTCGAGCTTTGATATGTAATCAAACTCGTCAAGCGCCCGTCTGTCATTTAACCAAGTGTGTGCGTTCGCCCAGGCTAATCATGGCCTGCAATATTTTATGATTTTTGTTTGCTGGCAGCCCGGACAGATGGGCATATGCTGAGGCCATAACGCTCAAGGTGAAGAGTTGTAAACCATGGGCCCCAGGCAAAATGTTAAAGAGGAACCTGTTATCGCAAGCGTCACGGTAAGCCATGGGTTTGCGCCTGTTCAAACCGGGCGGCGGTGCCAGCAGGTCGTCGATCGACCTTAGGACAACTCGAAGCATCAACCGCCATTTATATAGCCATAAATGCTCAGCGAACTCAGGTTTCAAAATTATCACTTGCGGTCTGGGACATTATGCGGTCACGTACCGAGACTGTATTGACCGTCGTTAAAAATAGTGCGGATAGGGCAGGTTTTGTAGGATTTTTCTGTTGGTTGAGTGAGAAAGGTCTTTGCCTGCTGATCTGCAGGGAGGAGCGCCATGCAAAGCACTAAACGACTAAGCTATTGTGCGGGCTCTGAAAATTCGAACAGCGAAGAATGGACTGCTCATGAATAAAGTGTTGATCGTGGATGATCACCCTGTCATTAGGCTCGCCGTGCGCATGTTGATGGAACGCCATGGCTACGAAGTCATTGCCGAGACGGACAACGGCGTGGATGCGTTACAACTGGCGCGGGAGCACCTGCCGGACATTGTCATTCTGGACATCGGTATCCCCAAGCTCGACGGTCTGGAGGTCATCGCCCGATTGTCGGCCATGACGCTGGCCTTCAAAGTGCTGATCCTGACCTCTCAAGCGCCAGGGCATTTTTCAATGCGCTGCATGCAGGCAGGTGCGGCGGGGTATGTCTGCAAGCAGCAGGATCTGACCGAATTGCTCAGCGCCATCAAGGCCGTGTTGTCCGGTTACAGTTACTTCCCCAACCAGGCACTGCATACGGTGCGCTCCAGTCTCGGCAATGCCAGCGAGGCGGAGATGGTGGATCGTTTGTCGGGAAGGGAAATGATGGTGTTGCAGCAGTTGGCCCGTGGCAAGACCAACAAGGAGATTGCCGACGGCATGTTTCTAAGCAACAAGACCGTCAGCACCTACAAGACGCGTCTGTTGCTCAAGCTCAATGCGCATTCGCTGGTGGACCTCATCGAGCTCGCGCAACGTAACGGGCTGGTTTGATGGCCGTGGAACCTCGTCGGATGAAGGTGCGTCATCAGCTTGGATTTTATTTGCCCAGCCTCTCTGCAGGAGAGGCCTTCAGGCAAGCGTGGCGAGAAACAGTCAGAAATCGAAATCGTAGTCTGCAAGCTGCCTCTGCAACCGACGCTCTTCCAGCAGGTTATCGATGGTGCGGCGCTTGCTAAGATTGGTCTTGGCGGTCTCTACCGGTACGGCTGGGACTTCCTCCGGCTCTTCGATCACGAAGTCGTCGTCGACTTCGATGGTGTCTTTTTCATCGCTCATGATGCAGCCTCAGGCGTGAACAGTCGTTGGCGCCTCTTATAGCGACAAACCTCGCTTGGGTAAAAAAGATTTTTTTAATCGATCAAAGCCCGGAGACGCTATCGTTCAATCGTCAGAGGGCTTGGCCTTGTACTCGCAAAGGTCCTCGATTCTGCAACTGCCACACCTGGGCTTGCGTGCAACGCACACATAACGGCCGTGAAGGATCAGCCAGTGGTGCGCATCCATGAGGTAATCCCTGGGCACGAATTTCATCAGCTTGGTTTCAACTTCCACTACATTCTTCCCAGGCGCAATGCCGGTGCGGTTGCTGACCCGGAAGATATGCGTGTCGACCGCCATTGCCAACTGGCGAAACGCTGTGTTCAGGACGACGTTGGCGGTCTTGCGGCCTACGCCGGGCAGTGCTTCAAGGGCCTCTCGGTTTTGCGGCACTTCCCCTCCGTGCCGTTCAATCAGCAGACGGCACGTTTCGATCACGTTTCGCGCCTTGCTGTTGTAAAGGCCAATGGTCCTGATATACGCAGACAAACCCTCGACACCCAACGCGTAAATCGCCTGAGGCGTATTGGCGACCGGGTAGAGACGCGCCGTAGCCTTGTTGACGCTGACGTCGGTGGCTTGCGCCGAGAGAATCACGGCGATCAGGAGCTCGAATGGCGTGGTGTAGGCCAGTTCCGTTTTTGGATCGGGATTGTCTTCGTGCAGGCGACGAAAGATCTCAAGGCGTTTGACGGCGTTCATGGGGTAGGCGTTTCCTGAGAAGACGGTGCCGAGAGCGCCAGTTCCTGCAACTGAGCGAGCGCGTGCTCTGCCTCGTCGAGGCCGCGCTGCAACTGCACGAGTTGTGCGGCTTGTTCGGCAATCGGCGGGTGGCCAAAGGCTTTCAGCGACTTCAGCAATTGGGCTCTGCTCATCGCGACTTGGGCGCGGGCCCGTTTCAACGCTGCGTCACCGCCGTTGGAAGGGCTGGAACGAAGCCGCGCCAGTGCGGCCTGCGCCGGGTCTGGCTGGACAACAGTGGGGGTGGCAGATCGCAACTGGCGAGCTTGGCGCTCGACCTGGCGTCGCTGTTCATCGCGCTGCAGGCGAGCCGAGCGCGCGTCAAAGCGTTGCCGTGCCCGAGCGCGTTTGACGGCTCTGACTAGTTGTTGCGCCTCATGCATCGCGCAATCACCAATAAACGGCACCGAGGTCGTCGGCAGCGGCAGCATGTCGATGCAGTCGACCGGACAGGGCGCAACGCACAGGTCGCATCCGGTGCATTCCTCAATGATGACGGTGTGCATCAGTTTGGCAGCGCCGACGATCGCGTTCACTGGACAGGCCTGGATGCATTTGGTGCAACCGATACACTCGGCCTCTCGAATAAACGCAACCTGCGCCGGCGCGCTGCCTCTGTCGATGTCAAGTTGCAGGACCGGCACGTTCAGCAGTCGAGCCAGTGCCGCGATGGTCTCGTCGCCACCGGGTGGACACTTATTGATGGCTTCGCCGCTCGCAATGCCTTCGGCGTAGGGCTGGCAGCCTGGATGGCCGCACTTTCCGCATTGGGTTTGCGGCAGCAGGGCGTCGATGCGCTGAATCAGGCTCATGCTTGGACCAGATCGACGACCCGGGCGGGCCGTCGATAACGTGCAGAATGTGACGGTTGGGGTCGGGTTACTTGATGCGCTGACCGGGGATGGCGCCGCTGTCAGGGCTCAGCAGGTAAATCTCTTCACCGCCAGGACCTGCGGCCATCACCATGCCTTCGGAAATACCAAAACGCATTTTGCGCGGCTTCAGGTTGGCGATCATCATGGTCAATCGACCCTCCAGCTCCGCCGGATTCGGGTAGGCGCTCTTGATGCCGGAGAAGACGTTGCGCTTCTCGTCGCCGATGTCCAGCGTCAGGCGTAGCAGCTTGTCGGCGCCTTCAACGTGCTCGGCTTTCTCGATCAGCGCGACCCGCAGGTCAATCGCCGCGAAGGCGTCGAAGTCGATCTCAGGGGAGAGCGGGTCTTTCGTCAGCTCACCATTGCCCTGCGGCGCCGCGCCTGTGTCGGTGGCGCTGGCGGCGAGGTCTTCTTTCGAGGCGTCGGTCATGGCTTCCACTTTAACGGGGTCGATGCGGGTCATCAGCGGCTGGAACGGGTTGAGCTGATGATTGCTCAACAGCGTCTGGTGATCATTCCAGGTCAATGGCGGGACGTTGAGGAACTGCTCGGCGTCTGCGGCCAGGTTCGGCAGCACAGGCTTGAGAAAGATCACCAACTGGCGGAACAGATTGATGCCCAGGGCGCAGATCGCCTGAACCTCGTCTTGTTTACCTTCCTGCTTGGCCAAAGACCAGGGCGCCTTGTCGGCGATCCACGCATTGGCGCGGTCCGCCAGCGCCATGATTTCGCGCATCGCACGGGCAAAGTCACGTGCCTCGTAGGCATCGGCAATGCTTGGCGCTGCGGCATGAAAAGCGTCGGTCAACTCGGGCTCGGCATTGCCGGCCACCAGCAAACCTGCGTTGCCTTTCTGAATGAACCCCGCGCAACGGCTGGCGATGTTTACCACCTTGCCGATCAGGTCAGAGTTAACCTTCTGCACAAAGTCTTCAAGGTTCAGGTCGAGATCGTCGACGCCACGGCCCAGTTTGGCCGCGTAGTAGTAACGCAGGTATTCCGGCGACAGGTGCTCAAGGTACGTGCGTGCCTTGATGAAGGTGCCGCGGGATTTCGACATCTTCTGGCCGTTGACGGTCAGGTAGCCGTGCACGTTGATGCCTGTAGGCTTGCGGAATCCCGAACCTTCGAGCATTGCCGGCCAGAACAGCGCATGGAAGTTGACGATGTCTTTGCCGATGAAGTGGTAAAGCTCGGTGGTCGAGTCCTTGCGCCAGAACGCATCGAAGTCCAGTTCCGGACGGCGCGCACAGAGGTTCTTGAAGCTCGCCATGTAGCCGATGGGAGCATCCAGCCACACGTAGAAATATTTGCCCGGCTCGTCGGGGATTTCGAAGCCAAAATACGGCGCATCGCGGGAGATGTCCCACTGCTGCAGGCCGGAATCGAGCCATTCGGCGATTTTGTTCGCCACGGCGTCCTGCAGCGTGCCGCTTCGCGTCCAGCTTTTGAGCATGGCGTCGAACGCGGGCAGGTCGAAGAAGAAATGCTTGGAGTCCCGAAGCACCGGGGTTGCACCGGAAATCGCGGACTTGGGATCTTTCAGATCAGTCGGGGCGTAGGTCGCGCCGCATTTTTCGCAGTTGTCGCCGTACTGATCCTCGGTGCCGCATTTCGGGCAGGTGCCTTTGATGAAGCGGTCGGCCAGGAACATCTTCTTTTCCGGGTCGAAATATTGCGTCACGGAGCGCGTGGCGATATGGCCGGCGTCGCGAAGGCGTTTGTAGATCTCGCTCGACAGCTCGCGATTTTCTTCGGCATGGGTCGAGTGGAAATTGTCGAAATCCACCAGGAAGTCAGCGAAGTCAGCACTGTGCTCGGCCTGCACGTTGGCGATCAACTGCTCGGGCGTGATGCCTTCTTTCTCGGCGCGCAGCATGATGGCCGAGCCATGGGCGTCATCCGCGCACACGTAAATGCACTGATTGCCGCGGTGCTTTTGAAAGCGCACCCACATGTCGGTCTGGATGTACTCGAGCATGTGGCCAAGGTGAATGGAACCATTGGCATAGGGCAGGGCGCTGGTGACGAGAATCTTGCGTGGCTCGGACATTGGGCTCGGCTACTTGAAGTGAAACGGAGGTCGGCCACTATAAAGGCCTGAGCGTTTTTTTTCATCCCGCGCTGCATGTCGGAATCTGCCGATGTGCTTGAAAGGAAACGTCGTTGCGTTCTTTATCGGGCATACAAGGTAGGATGGCCGCCTGTTTTAGTCAGTCTTTATAGGGAGTCACCCATGAGCGCTGTCAATCGCGCAACGGTGGAAGCCGTCCTTCGCCAGTACACCGATCCTTACATGAATCAGGACCCGGTCAGCGCCGGGTGTGTCCGCGCCATCGAGATCGACGGCGACCGCGTGAGTGTCCACCTGGAACTGGGCTACGCGGCCGCGCTGTTCAAGAACGGCTGGGCGCAGATGCTGCAGATGGCGATTGAAGGATTGGATGGCGTCGCATCGGCCAGCGTCCAGATCACGTCCGTGATTCACTCTCACAAAGCCCTCGGCCAGATCCCCGGCCTGGCCAACGTGAAGAACATCGTTGCCGTTGCGTCGGGCAAGGGTGGCGTCGGTAAATCCACGACGGCGGCGAACCTGGCGTTGGCGCTTTCCCGAGAAGGCGCGCGGGTGGGCATTCTTGATGCCGATATCTACGGCCCGAGCCAGGGCGTCATGTTCGGCATCGCCGAAGGCACCCGCCCGAAGATCAAGGACCAGAAGTGGTTCGTGCCGATCGAGGCCCATGGCATCGAAGTGATGTCCATGGCTTTTCTGACCGACGACAACACACCGATGGTCTGGAGAGGGCCTATGGTGTCGGGTGCGCTGCTGCAACTGGTGACCCAGACCGCCTGGAATGATCTGGATTATCTGGTCATCGATATGCCGCCCGGCACCGGCGATATCCAGCTGACCCTCGCGCAGAAGGTCCCGGTTGCAGGCGCAGTCATTGTCACGACCCCGCAGGACCTCGCGTTGCTGGACGCGAAGAAAGGCGTGGAGATGTTCCGCAAGGTCAACATCCCGGTGCTGGGCGTCGTTGAGAACATGGCCGTGCACATCTGCTCGAACTGCGGGCACGCCGAGCATCTGTTTGGCGAAGGTGGAGGGGAGAGGTTGGCCACGCAGTACGGCGTTGAGCTCTTGGCCTCGCTGCCGTTGTCCATGCTGATTCGCGAGCAGGCCGATGGCGGCAAGCCCACGGCGATTGCCGAGCCGGAGAGTCAGATTGCAATGGTGTATCAAGAATTGGCGCGTCATGTCGGCGCAAGAATCGTGCTGCAGGAAGCCGCGACTGCAGAGATGCCGAACATCTCCGTGAGCGACGATTGATGCGCTAAGGCAGAAGCCTGAAGACGCGATGTGCCGGATGCTCGGCATGTCGCGATGATGAGATTTAAGGTAGAGGGAGCCGGTGGGATGAGCGGAAATGCTTATTTGACAGGCATAAAAAAACCCCGCTTTTAAGGGCGGGGTCTTTTAAGCGAATCAGGACAAGTTAGATAACTTGAACTTCTTCAGCTTGCATGCCTTTCTGACCGCGGGTAGCGATGAAAGAGACCTGTTGGCCTTCTTTCAGGCTTTTGAAGCCGTCAGATTGGATAGCTTTGAAGTGAACGAACAGGTCGTCACCGGATTGTGGAGTGATGAAGCCGAAGCCTTTTTCATCGTTGAACCACTTAACGGTACCAGTTTGGCGATTAGACATGGTGTATCTCCTTGGACAAAGTTAACTGCGACTCAGGAAGTGCCCTGGCCGAGACTGAGTGCAAAGAGCAGGAAAAATTCTTGGAGATGGTTGGATCGAAATTCAACATCGTGTAGATATTCTCAGTGACACAAGCAACACAGTGGAGCCACCTTACCCCTTTTTCTCGGATGTGCAAAGGGGCTGCTTACGATTTTTTCTTGAGGTGGCTCAACGCCTTTAATGCGCCGGGTGCGCAATCTTTGAACCCGGGGCGTTCGACCGGTAAGATGCCGGACATCTTTTTTACCTCGCTATTCAGGACACCGCCATGAGCATCAAATCGGACAAGTGGATTCGCCGCATGGCGCAGGAACACGGCATGATCGAGCCGTTCGTGGAGCGTCAGGTGCGCGGCGAAGGCGCTGATCGAGTGATCTCTTTCGGCGTTTCCAGCTATGGCTACGACGTGCGTTGCGCGGACGAATTCAAGGTCTTCACCAACATCAATTCGGCCACTGTGGACCCGAAAAACTTCGATGAAAAAAGTTTTGTCGACGTTAAAAGCGATGTCTGCATCATCCCGCCGAACTCGTTTGCACTGGCGCGCACCGTCGAATATTTCCGCATCCCGCGCAACGTGCTGACCATCTGTCTGGGCAAGAGCACCTACGCCCGCTGCGGCATCATCGTCAACGTGACGCCGCTTGAACCTGAATGGGAAGGCCACGTGACGCTGGAATTCTCCAACACCACCACTTTGCCGGCGAAAATCTACGCCAACGAAGGCGTCGCACAGATGCTGTTTCTGGAATCCGACGAAGAGTGCGAAGTGTCCTACAAGGACCGTGGTGGCAAGTATCAAGGCCAACGCGGCGTGACGCTGCCCCGTACGTAATCACGCCATTTGTCAGCCACTCACTGAATTTGTCTCGAAATCCGCACTCTACTGACTGAACTGTTTCCATCCGCACCATGCGGATGGGGCCAACGCTCAGGAGTGCCCTATGAAGAGACACATCAACACCAGCAGCAATCAAACTGACCCGAGTCCCAATCAGGTTGGGTTGCTGGCTTGGTCGCTGTTAGCGCATCCACATCTTGATAACATGGTCGCCGGGGGCATTCCCGGGCAGCCAGACCCAGACAGTCCAAACGAATACCCTCAACCTGACGAAGGTGGCGTGCCGACAATCCCGGACGAGCCGCCACCCGCGCCGGTTGCCTGATTCATGTCCCGTCGGTGCCTGGCATCGGCGGGAGCACCTCCCTCGCCATTCATAGCGCCTCCCACACCGCTCCATCTCCCACCACATAGATCTTGCTGTTTTCAGCCCGATCTATATTCATCCCTCCCGTAAACGCGCCGAACGCTGGCAGCAGGCTTATCCGTGGCAGCACGTAGAAGCACGGCAGCCGTAATCGCTGACGTCCTCGTCCGTATAGTCGATAAGCCGGATGCACATGCCCCGCCAGAACGTGAAAGTCCGGGTGGGGATCAGGTTCGTGCTGCAGCGCATACGGCCCCAGAAACATCGGCTCCTCGACGACGTCCATGCGCAACGCCGGTGGCGGGTCCCCTGCACGCTTGTCATGGTTCCCCCGAATCAGGGTGATTGCCAGATCGTGGTGTTTATCGCGCCATGCCTGAATGGCCGCCAGCGTGCCAGCCGCATGGGATTCCGGAGCATGAAGAAAATCCCCCAGAAAGATCAACCGATCGCAGTCGTAGCTCGCCAGCAGTGCATCCAGGCGCTGAAGGTTATCGTCGGTGGTGCCATGGGGCACTGGCTGGCCCAGTCGTCGGTAGGCAGCGGCCTTGCCGAAGTGGGCGTCGGCGATCAATAGCGCGCGCTCCGCCGGGTAATAAATGGCTTTGTCCGCCAGTAACCACAACTCCGCACCTGCCAGCTGAATCGAAAGATACGGCCTCACGTCATGACCTCAGGTCCGGCGGCTTTTTCCAGATCGCTGACCATGCGTGCGATGCGGTCGGAGAGTTTTTCGGTGCTGAGGCTTTCGCGCATGCGTTCGACCAGCAGCGGGAAGGCCATCGGGGTGGGGCGTTTGATCACGTGCAAATCCAGGGTCCGGTTGTTGATGCGGCGGAGGGTCTGTTCGAGCCGGGCCACATCGAGTTCTTGCCGCAGCACTTCTTCCTGCGCCTGGGTCAGCAACAGGTTGCCTGCGTCGTACTGTTTGAACACTTCGAAAAACAAGCCGCTGGAGGCCTGCAACTGTCGGTTACTTTTGGGGGCGCCGGGGTAGCCTGAGAATACCAGCCCAGCGATGCGGGCAATTTCACGAAAACGGCGCAGTGCCAGTTCGCCGGCGTTCAGGCTGGCAATGATATCGGCCAGCAGCGCTTCTTCGGAAAACAGCTGAGTCGTCAGGCGCTCATTCCAGTCGATCGGGGTGGCGCTGAGCAGCTCGAAGCCGTAGTCGTTCACGGCGATCGAGAAGGTCAGCGGCATGTCACGGCTCAGCCGCCACGCCAGCAGGCTTGCCAACCCCAGGTGCACATGCCGCCCGGCGAAGGGGTAGAGAAACAAATGCCAGCCTTCCCGGGATTTAAGGACTTCCGCCAGCAGCGTGTCCTTGCGCGGCAACGCTGACCATTGCCGTTGCACTTCCAGCAGCGGGCTGACGATGTGCATCTCGGGGCTGCTGAAATCACCTCGCGCTGCCGCATCGAATTTCTCGACAACGGCGTCGGCCAGTTCGTTCGAGAGCGGCATCCGTCCGCCATTCCAACGTGGGACGGCGGCTTTTTTGCCTGTAGCCTTTTTCACGTACGCGGTCATGTTCTCCACGCGCACCAGTTCCAGCAGACGGCCGCTGAACAGAAAGCCGTCTCCCGGTTTCAGTCGGGCGATAAAACCTTCTTCGACGCTGCCGAGGGATCCGCCTCCGCCGCCCTTGCTCCAATATTTCACGTTAATGCTGGCGTCGCTGACGATGGTGCCCACGCTCATGCGGTGGCGGCGGGCGAGGCGTGCATCAGGGACGCGCCAGATCCCGTCTTCGTCCGGCTCGACGCGACGATAATCCGGGTATGCGGTCAGCGACAGGCCGCCATAGCGCACGAACGCCAGCGCCCATTCCCACTCTTCGTCGGTCAGATCGCGATAGGCCCATGCGGTGCGAACTTCGGCCAATAACGCGTCGGGGGTGAAGCCGCCACCTAGCGCCATGCTCACCAGATGTTGTACGAGGACATCCAGCGGCTTGTGGGGTGATTCCCGGGGTTCGATCAGACGCGCGTTGACGGCGTCGCGGGCCGCGGCAGCCTCGACCAGTTCCAGGCTGTGGGTCGGCACCAGCGTGACCCGAGACGGCCGACCTGGCGCGTGACCCGAACGCCCCGCACGCTGCGTCAACCGCGCGACGCCCTTGGCCGAGCCGATCTGCAACACACGCTCAACCGGCAGAAAATCCACGCCCAAGTCTAGGCTGGAGGTGCAGACCACGGCTTTCAGGTGGCCTTCTTTCAGCGCGCGTTCAACCCAGTCGCGGACCTCTCGGGACAGCGAGCCGTGATGCAGCGCGATCAGCCCGGCCCAGTCCGGACGGGCTTCCAGCAATGCCTGATACCAGACTTCTGACTGCGCGCGGGTATTGGTGAACAGCAGGCAACTGGAACTGCTGTCCACTTCGGCCAGCACTTGAGGCAGCATGCGCAAACCCATGTGCCCGGCCCAGGGGAAGCGCTCGATGGACGGCGGCAGCAGCGTGTCGACGATCAATTCCTTGACCACTTTGCCGTGAACGGTGGTGCCGTGATCGCCCACCAGCACCTGTTGCGCGTGCGCCTGGTTGCCGAGTGTCGCGGAAAGTCCCCAGATAACCAACTCCGGATTCCATTGGCGCAGCCTGGCCAGCGCCAGTTGCAATTGAATCCCGCGCTTGTTGCCGATCAACTCGTGCCATTCGTCGACGACCACCATCTTTAGGGTCGACATCGTCGCCTGGGCGTCGGCGCGGGTCAGCAGCAGCGTCAGGCTTTCCGGTGTGGTGATCAGCGCGGAGGGCAGGCGGCGGCCCTGTTTGGCGCGTTCGCCGCTGCTGGTGTCACCCGTGCGAAGGCCGACGCTCCACGGAATCTGCAAATCCTGCAGCGGGCCTTCCAGCGCCCGGGCGGTGTCCGCGGCGAGGGCACGCATGGGGGTAATCCACAGCACGCTGAGGGGCGCGGCGACGGGTTTGCGCTTGCGCGGCTTCAGCTCGGTCGATTGGGGTGCAGGCCGGGCGAACTGGTTGAGGGCGGCAAACCACACCGAGTACGTCTTGCCCGCGCCGGTGCTGGCGTGCAGGAGGCCCGACTCGCCGCGAGCAATGGCGGCCCAGACTTCTTTCTGGAAGGGAAAGGGTTTCCAGCCACGCTCGGCGAACCAGCGCTTGGCGAAATTGACAGCTTTTGGCATGCGCAGGCTCTGGGAGGGGTTAAGTCAGAGACCGCCGGGAGGGTGGAATAGTTTGATGGAATATCCGTTTGGATCGATTGTTGTCGGGCAGAGATGTACCGGCTGTATCGGGCATTGTGGGAGCGAGCTTGCTCGCGAATTCGGCGGGTCAGCAACAGGTAGGCTGACTGACAGAATGCCTTCGCGAGCAAGCTCGCTCCCACGGGTTATGCATGCGCGCCTTACAACGGTGAGGCGTCAGGCCCGCAATTACTTCAAATTCCCACTCAGAAACTGCTGCAAGCGCTCGCTCTTCGGGCTCCCAAGCACGTCGTCAGGGTGGCCCATTTCTTCGATCTGGCCCTGGTGCAGAAACACCACCTGATTCGCCACCTTGCGGGCGAAGCCCATTTCGTGGGTCACCAGAATCATGGTCCGGCCTTCTTCAGCCAGGCCCTGAATCACCTTCAAGACTTCGCCGACCAGCTCGGGGTCGAGCGCCGAGGTGGGCTCATCGAACAACATGATTTCCGGTTCCATCGCCAGCGCGCGGGCGATGGCCACACGTTGTTGCTGGCCGCCGGACAGGAATGCCGGGTATTGATCGGCGACGCGTGCGGGCAGACCGACCTTGTCCAGGTACTTGTGCGCGCGGGCCTCGGCTTCGGCCTTCGACACGCCCAGCACCCGGCGCGGGGCCATGGTGATGTTTTCCAGCACCGTCATGTGGCTCCACAGGTTGAAATGCTGGAACACCATCGCCAGCCGCGTGCGAATCCGCTGCAGCTCGGCCGGGTCGGCAACGCGCATACCGCCGGTGTCGCTGACCATGCGCACAGGCTGGCCGTCCAGGCTCATGGCGCCGTCATTGGGTTGCTCGAGAAAATTGATGCAGCGCAAGAACGTGCTCTTGCCCGAGCCGCTGGCGCCGATCAGGCAAATCACGTCGCCGACGCTGGCCTTGAGCGACACCCCTTTGAGCACCTCGTGGTCGCCGTAGCTTTTATGCAGGCCATCGATGGTCAGTTTGTACATGACGGGCAGTCCTCAAGGAGAAAGTAAGTAGCCGCTGCGGTAGGCTTCGGTGCCGGCGACATGGGCGATCACCATGCCGGCGGTCGCCATGCGTCGCAATGAGCGGGCGTACATAAGGCCCGCGTTGGCTGTGTGGATGGGGGTCACTGTGTCGCTGATCGGGTCGATGACCTCAGCGATCAACTGCCCCGCCTCGACGTATTCGCCGGGCAGTGTGCAGAACACCAGCAGACCGCCGACCGGCGTAGCGACAGGTTCGACGCCCGCCAGCGGGGTCGCCGGGTAAATCAGTTCAGGAGGCACAACCGGCTCGCCGACAATGGCGCCGCGGTGCATCAGGTAGCTGATGATTGCCTGACAATCGCGGCTGGCCAGGGCGTGATTGACGTCCCCCTGACCGCGCAACTCCAGGGTCACGGAGAAACTGCCCATCGGAATCGGGAAGCGTTTGGCAAAACGCTGCTGCAGTTGCCACCAGACCAGCGTGAAGCATTCGTCGAACGACTGCCCGCCGGAATCGGTTGCCAGCAGGCTCGCCTGTGCGCCGAGGTAACGCGACAGCGGCTCGACCTGGGGCCAGGCCTCAGGCGTGGTGTACAGGTGCTCGACGGATTCGAAATCACAATGCAGGTCCAGCACCACGTCGGCGTCACAGGCCAGCCGTTGCAACGTCAGGCGCTGGGACTCCAGCTGGGTGCTGCCGACGCAGTTATGCAGTGCGGCCAGCAAGGTTTTGCGAATCAGCGTGACGTTGTCTTCGGGGTTATCGGTCAGTAGCGCTTCGACTTCATCACCCACCTGCTGACCGAGGTCGACGAAGCGGCGGTTGAAGTTCTGCCCGCTCTCTAGCTCGTAGCGGCCCAGCGGCATGTCCATCAGAACCTGCTCCAGACCGACGGGGTTGGCCACGGGAACGACCACGACTTCGCCGAGCAGCTGACCGGCGTTTTCGAGTTCGGCCAGCCGTTGCTTCAAATACCAGGACACCAGCATGCCCGGCAGCTCGTCGGCGTGCAGGGACGACTGGATGTAAACCTTGCAGGCGCCGTTTTCCGGGCCGTAGTGAAAGCTGTGGATCTGCCGCGCGGTGCCGGGCACCGGGGCCAGCAGATCATGGGTCTGGTGTCGCATGCAGGGTTCCTAGTGAGTCGGGCCGAGGAAGGCCAGCCAGCGGCGTTCCGCCAGTCGGAACAGGCCCACCAGAATGAACGTGACCGTGAGATAGATCAGCGCCGCGATGCCGAACGACTGGAAGGTCAGGAAGGTGGCCGAGTTGGCGTCGCGCGCGACCTTGAGGACGTCCGGCACAGTGGCGGTGAAGGCCACGGTGGTCGAGTGCAGCATCAGGATCACTTCGTTGCTGTAATAAGGCAGCGAACGGCGCAGCGCCGACGGCATGATCACGTAGGCGTACAAGCGCCAGCCGGTCAGGCCGTAAGCCTTGGCCGCCTCGACTTCACCGTGGTTCATGCTGCGAATGGCACCAGCGAAGATTTCGGTGGTGTAGGCGCAGGTGTTCAGCGCGAAGGCGAGGATGGTGCAGTTCATGGCGTCGCGGAAGAACGCGCCCAGCATCGGCTGCTCCCGTACGGCGGCGATGCTGTAGATCCCGGTGTAGCAAATCAGCAACTGGATATACAGCGGCGTTCCGCGGAACAGGTAGGTGTAGAACTGCACCGGCCAGCGCACCAGCGGATTGCGCGACACGCGGGCGATGGACAGCGGAATCGACACGATAAAACCGATGGCGATGGAGGCACTGAGCAGCCACATCGTCATGGCCAGGCCGGTGATGTTCTGGCCGTCCGTATAAAGGAAGGCGCGCCAGTATTCCTGCAGCAACTCGATCATCGTTGAGCCTCCCGGCTGCCAGCGGCATAGCGCCGTTCGGCCCAGCGCAGGGCGAAGTTGGACACGCTGGTGATGACCAGATAGATCAGTGCCGCGAGTACCAGGAAGTAAAACAGCTGATACGTGCTTTTACCCGCGTCCTGCGCGGCCTTGACCAGATCGGCCAGACCGATGATCGACACCAGCGCAGTGGCCTTGAGCACCACTTGCCAGTTGTTGCCGATGCCGGGCAGGGCGAAGCGCATCATCTGCGGAAACACCACCATGCGAAACCGTTGCGAACGGCTGAGCCCGTAGGCCGTGGCGGCTTCGACCTGACCGCGCGGTACGGCAAGGATCGCGCCGCGGAAGGTCTCGGTGAAATACGCGCCATAGATGAAGCCCAACGTAATGACGCCGGCAGAGAAAGGGTCGATCTCGATGTAATCCCATTCCATCGCTTCGGTAAGCGTGGTCAGCCAGGTTTGCAGGCTGTAGAAAATCAACAGCATCAGCACCAAGTCCGGTATACCCCGGATCAGCGTGGTGTAGATCTGGGCCGGAACGCGCAGCACGGCGGCTTTTGACAGTTTGGCACTGGCGCCCAGCAGGCCGAGCACAATGGCCAGCAGCAGCGACATTACCGATAATTTGACGGTCATCCAGGTGCCTTGCAGCAACAGCGGGCCGAAGCCTTTCAGGCTGAATGCTGACAGTCCCAGGTTTTGCAGGAGAGTTTCGAACATGTGCAACCTATACAGTCAATAAAAACGCCCGTTAACTTCAGCAGCGGATTCTGGCTGAAATCAACGGGCGTCTGTTTGCTTATTTACCGCTGTACAGATTCAGATCGCCGAAGTGCTTCTTCTGGATCTCGGCGTACTTGCCGTCATCGTGCAACGCTTTGATACCTTTGTCCAAAAGCGCTTTCAGGTCCTTGTTACCTTTCGAGATGCCGACGGCCGTTTTGGCTGGCAGCAGGGGATCGTCGATTGGCTTGCTGACTTCGTAGTCAGCGCCTTGTGGCGACTTCAGGAAGCCCAGCTCGGCTTGCAGCATGTCTTGAACCGAGGCGTCCAGACGACCCGAAACGAGGTCGGCATACACCTGATCCTGGTTGGCATAGGCCTGGGTTTTCACGCCCGCCTTGTCCAGAACGGCCTTGGCGTAGGCTTCCTGGATGGTGCCCTGCTCGTAACCCACGGTTTTGCCTTTGAGCGACGCAGTGTCAGCGGTCAGGCCGGAACTTTTTTTGTAGACCAGCGAGGTAGGGCCGGAGAACAGTTCGCTGGAGAAGTCGATGACTTTCTCGCGGGCCGGGGTCACTGTCATGGAGGAGATCACGCCGTCGAACTTGTTGGCTTTCAGGCCCGGAATCATGCCGTCGAAATCGCTTTCGACCCACTTGCACTTGACCTTCAGTTCTGCACAGATCGCGTTGCCCAGATCGATATCGAAGCCCACCAGGCTGCCATCGGCGGCTTTGGATTCGAATGGCGCGTAGGAAGGATCGACGCCGAAACGCAGCTCCTTGTATTCCTTGGCCATTGCGTTACCGGCGGCCAGACAGATGGCGAGTGCGGAAAGGGTCAGCCATGCTTTTTTCATCGTTCAGTCCTTAAAACCAAATTGAGCGTTGGGAACACGCGAAGGCTTGCTACCGGCAAAAGCCAGACCGCAAATAGACAGCAATTTCCGAACCAAACAAACGAACGCGCGTTTTAAATGTACGGAGTTGTCGCAATGATGACTTAGAGCCATCTTTTGTCTTTTTTTGAGGCCCCGCAGGCACCGGCAGAGTAGCCGCATCCCGTTGAGAGTGGGCGAAAAAGTTGCAGCCTCAAAGGTCTGCAGCGGTGCTTTTTACAGCGGAGGGGAGATTCGAAACGCCTTGTGGGGCGTGCCGTTGAAAGACTGGGGCTTGTAGTGCGCCCCATTTCAGCGCATTCGACACGGGCGCGAGCTGGCCTCGCGCACCGCGACGGTGCTCAGGCCAGCAGGTCCTGAAGCGTCGCCAGGCTGTCGGCTTCGGCAACGGGTTTGTCGAGGCGCCATCGCAGCATCCTCGGGAACCTGACGGCGATGCCGCTCTTGTGCCGTTTTGATAGCGCAATGCCCTCGAAGCCCAACTCGAATACCAGGGTCGGGGTAACACTTCGGACCGGGCCGAACTTGTCGACGGTGGTCTTGCGGATGATCGCATCGACTTTGCGCATCTCTTCGTCGGTCAGGCCTGAATACGCTTTGGCGAAGGGCACCAATGTCCGTTCGCTGGATTCCGGCGGGCCGTCCCAGACCGCGAACGTGTAGTCGCTATACAGACTGGCGCGGCGGCCGTGACCGCGCTGGGCGTAGATCAACACCGCATCGACGCTGAACGGGTCCATTTTCCACTTCCACCATACGCCCATGTCCTTGGTGCGCCCGACGCCGTACAGCGAATCCCGCGCCTTGAGCATCATGCCTTCCACGCCAAGACTGCGGGAGGCCTCGCGCTGCCGGCCGAGGTCGAGCCAGTCGGTGCCGGTCAGGACGGGAGACGGCATCAGCACCGGGCTCTGGGCGTTGGCGATGACCGTTTCCAGCTGCGTGCGCCGCTCATGTTGCGGGCGGCTGCGCCAATCGTGGCCTTCCCATTCCAGCAGGTCGTAAGCCAGCACGACGACCGGCACGTCTTCCAGAATCTTCTTGCCGAGGGTTTTGCGGCCGATCCGCTGTTGCAGCAGAGCGAAGGGCTGCACCGACGGCGTCGCTTCGCCGGGCGTGCCTGGGGCAGGGGTGTCGAGGGCGAATTCGCCTTCCTCGGCATTCTCCGCAGCCGGGGCTTTCCAGACCACGATCTCGCCGTCGATCACCGTGCCGTCGGGCAGGCATTGGGTCAGGCTGTGCAGTTCGGGGAAGCGATCCGTGACCAGTTCTTCGCCCCGCGACCAGATCCACAGGCGACCTTCGCGCTTGACCACCTGGGCGCGGATGCCGTCCCACTTCCATTCCACCTGCCAGTTTTCGGCGGCGCCCAGCAGGTTCTCGAACTGATCGACGGGTTGCTGCAGCGCGTGGGCAAGGAAGAAGGGGTAAGGCTGGCCGCCGCGTTGCGCGTGTTCGTCGGCCGATTCTTCGGCGATGAGTTTTAGATAGCCCTCGGCGCTGGGGCGATGGGAAAGATCGGTGTAGCCGACGAGCCGCTGGGCCACGCGCTTGCTGTCGATATCGGCCAGCGCGGCGAGGGCCCGCGTCACCAGCAGCTTCGAGACACCGACCCGGAAACTGCCGGTGATCAGCTTCAGACAGACCATCAGGCTTTGCGGGTCCAGCTGTGACCAGAACGTTGGCAGGCGCTCGAGTAATTCTTCCGGAGGCAGACCACGCAGGGGCAGCAGATGATTTTCCATCCAGCTGGCCAGGCCTTCTTCGGAGCTGTGCTCGGCTTTGGGGAGCAGCAGCGACAGGGTTTCTGCCAAATCGCCGACCGCCTGGTAACTCTCCTCGAACAACCATTCCGGCAAGCCGGACAGCAGTAATGCCTGCTCACGCAACATCCGCGTCGGCACCAGTTGCCGTGGGCGTCCGCCGGCCAGGAAGTACACCGCCCACGCGGCGTCTTCAGGTGCCGCGGTGCTGAAATAGACTTGCATGGCCGCCAGCTTGGCATTGCTGGAGGTGGTGGCGTCGAGGTCGGAATACAGCTCGGCGAAGGCCTTCATGGGGAGGCCTCCCCTGTCGATGCGGATTCGGATGCTGGCTCGGTCTTGGCCGCTGCGTCGTCTTCTTCATCGCCGTATTCAGTGCTGAAACCCTGGGCGTCGAGGCCGAGTTCCCGCAGATAGCGCACCAGCACCGCTACCGAGCCGTGGGTGACCATGACCCGCTCGGCGCCAGTGTTTTCGATGGCCCATAGCAAGCCGGGCCAGTCGGCATGGTCCGAGAGGGCGAAGCCGCGGTCGACGCCGCGCCGACGTCGGGTGCCGCGCAGCATCATCCAGCCGCTGGCGAAGGCGTCGCTGAATTCGCCGAATCGGCGCATCCAGGTGCTGCCGCCGGCGGACGGCGGTGCGACGATCAGGGCGCTGCGCAAGGCGGGATCGGTTTTTTTGAAGTCACCGGCGTAGTGGGTTTCCGGGATGCGCACGCCGGCTTCGCGGTAGACGCGGTTCAGCGGTTCGACGGCGCCATGGACGAGGATCGGGCCGATGCTGGGGTCGATGCCGTGGAGGATGCGTTGGGCTTTGCCGAATGAGTAGGCGAAGAGGACGCTGGCTTTGCCGGCGGCGGCGTTGGCGCGCCACCATTCGTTGATGCCGGCGAAGATTTCCGATTGGGGCTGCCAGCGGTAGATCGGCAGGCCGAAGGTGGATTCGGTAATGAAGGTGTGGCAGCGCACGGGTTCGAAGGGTTCGCAGGTGCCGTCGGGTTCGACTTTGTAGTCGCCTGAGGCAACCCAGATTTCGCCCTGGTATTCGAGGCGGACCTGGGCGGAGCCGAGGACATGGCCGGCCGGGTGAAAGCTGAGTTTGACGCCGTGGTGGGTGATGCTTTCGCCGTAGGCGAGGGTCTGGAGGTTGATGTCCTGGCCCAGTCGGGAGCGCAGTATGCCTTCGCCGGGCGCGGCGGCGAGGTAGTGTTCATTGCCGGTGCGGGCGTGGTCGCCGTGGGCGTGGGTGATGACGGAGCGTTCGACCGGGCGCCACGGATCGATGTAGAAATCACCGGGCGGGCAGTAGAGGCCTTCGGGGCGGGCAATGACGAGATCCATGGTTTGACCGGGTTTGGGGACTTGTCAGGTAGAGCGGTGGCGGGGCGCAGAAGTTCGGGGTTTTGAAGCAAGATCAAGATCGAGATCGAGATCGAGATCAAGAGCGTCGGCCTAACGGCTCGACTGTTTCGCCTTCGGCGAGTTACTTGGAAAAGCACCCCAAGTAACCAAGGGTGCTTGCTCTCGGTTGGGCCCGACTTCGTCGGGTTCCTTCACTCCGGTCTTGCTCCGTGGGCTCGCGCCGAACGGACATCCATGTCCTGACGGCGCTCTCGCCGCATCCCTGCGGCTCGGCCCACTGCGCAAGACCTGCGTTCAGCCTGCACCAAAGTCGCGATTGGTGTCGTCTGGGCTATTTGTGTTTGGAGATCAAAAGCAGATCAAAAGCGGATCAAAAGCTTCCCGGCTGAAGCCGGTCCCACTGACGGTACGCGGTGTGCTTTTTAGTGGGACCGGCTCTAGCCGGGAAGGGGCCGGTATGGGCACCATCAATCTGGATGCACGCGTTGCTGTTAGTGGGACCGGCTTTAGCCGGGAAGGGGCCAGTTCAGGCGCCACTTCCTCCAAAGGCTTGATCGTTCCCACGCTCTGCGTGGGAATGCATCCCGAGACGCTCCGCGTCATCCCGGATCGCTCGACCATTTACTTTCCGGGCGTCAGCGTCAGGCGCTGTTTGCCGTAGGCTTTTTCGAAGTTTTCCGGTTGCATTGGCACGGACATGTAGAGGCCTTTCATCCAGGGTTCGATGCCGTTGGCGTTGTACGGGCTGGCCGGGTTGCCGGATTGGCCGGCGGCGTTTTGCGCCATCATCGGTTCCTGCTGGGCGAAGTCGACGATGATGCGCATGGCCGGGACGACGGCGGCGTTGAAGTCCTGACCCCAGTGGAAGCCCGAGGCGTTGAGCGTGGTGTGGTCGCCGCCGGTGGCGATCGGGCCTTTGGTCACGCTTGCTTTGCTGCCGCCCAGCGCGGCGCTGAGTTGGGCGCTTTGGGCGGTCCAGGTGGTCTGGTGCAACTTGCCCCATTGCCAGGCCTTGTGATCGGCGCCCAACTGGCTTTCGCCGACGGTGATTGCCGCGGCCAGGCTGCGGGCGAGGATGGCGGGTTTGTCTTCTTTCTGGGGCGTTTTCACGTCGTCCCAATACGGACTGTCTTCGCGGCCCAGCAGGTGATCGGCCTGGGGCGAGTAGGACAGGTCCGCGCTTTGCACCAGCGCTTTCCAGGCAGGGCTGGTTTCAGGGCCGAGTTCGTCGAGGAAAGTCTGGCGGGCGCTTTCTTGCAGGAAGAGTTCATAGATGGCCGCATCTGCCGAACCTGGCGACAGCCTGCCGTCGAACGCCATCAGGCGGCTCAACGCCTCACGGGCTTTGTCGCGGTCTGGCGCGGGCAAGGCGTCGATGGCCTGTTTCAAAGGCGCTGACATGCCGGGCGCGGAGAACATTTTCTTCAGTTTGGCGGCGAAGGTCGTGGTCTGGTCGTATTGCATGGCGACGGTGCTGCGGGTGTCCTGCTTGCCGGCATTGGCCAGTTCGGCGATGCGTTCGGCGCGCTCCGGGTAGTCCCAGGAGTTGGACAGCTGCATGCCATAGCCTTTCGGCACGGTGCGCTGGTTGGCAGTGGCAATCCAGCCTTGTTGCGAATCCTGATCGTACGGGTGCAGCATCGCGTCGGCGTAGCCGTCCCAATCAAAGCGAGCATCCCAGCCCGGCGAAGGAATCAGGCCGAGCCCGTCACGGCGGTTCGGGTATTTTCCGGTCACTTGCCAACCGGTGTTCGAGGCATCGGCAAACACCATGTTCAGGGTGATGGCGCGGATTTCCCGGGTGGTGTCGAAAGCGCGCTGCACAGTCGGCGCGCGGGTCAGGTCAAAGAGGGCGTCGAGGGTTTTGTCATCCTTGGCGTCCGGCGTCTGCAGGGCGATGCCCAGGCCGCTGGCGAGTTGCGCAGAGCCAGCGTTGAGCAGTGGGCCGTGACGTGTTTCGTACGCGGGCTCGCGCACCGGGCTCTGGCCTTTGACGAAGTAGGTTTCCTCATGGGCGCCTGCCGCGACCCATTTTCCATCGGCCATCACCATCAGGCGATTGTTTTCGCGCTTGAGCTTCTCCAGAAACAGGTCCTGGTTGTCGCCCATTGCCGGGCCCATGCCCCAGGCCAGTTTGCCGTTGAAACCGGACAGCACCAGTGGAAGGCCCGCAACGGTCGCGCCTGCGGCCTGGTATTTCGGCGAGCGGATCTGCACGAAATTCCACATCGACGGCAGGGTCGGCGCCAACTGGCTGTCAGTGGCCAGCAGGCTCTTGCCGGCGCGGGCGCGCTGAGGAGAGATCACCCAGTTGTTTGACGCCGAAACGCCCAGCAGGTTGAGGTCGGAAAGCTGCAGCGCTGCTTTGTCCAGATCGCTCAGGCCCGACAGCTGGCTGCCCAGGCTCAGGCCTTTGAGCTTGTCGGCTTCAGCAAAGGGCAATGCTTCGTCGGGATAGGTCGGCAGCAGCCAGGCCAGCTTGTCTGCCCCGACTTTCTGCGCCAGCACCAGCGAGGAAATTTCCTCCTGCAGGTTCACCGACAGGCTGAAGTTGAGCAGGCTGAAGATCAGCGCCGAGTCTTCCGGCTTCCAGTATTCAGGCTTGTAACCTGAGTCGGCGAGGTCAGCCGGCAGTTTGTCGCGGTAGCGGAAGAGGTAGGCGTTGACGCCGCGCGCGTACACCTCGAAGAAGCGCTTCAGGCGCGGCGACGAGGCGGCATACAACTGGCCGGCGGTCTGTTTGAGGTTGGCGGCGCGCATCATGCGGTCGAGATCAAGGGCGCCCGGCCCGGCGATTTCCGACAGCCGGCCCTGGGCCAGCAAGCGCATTTGCATCATTTGAGTGATGCGGTCTGTCGCGTGAACGTACCCGAGGGTGAACAGTGCGTCATGGAATGTGCTGCTTTCAATCAGCGGCATGCCCAGATTGTTGCGGCGAATCGAGACGTTCTGCGCCAGCCCCTTAATGGCAAACACCCCGCTGGCAGGCGGCAGGCTGTCGCGGTCTTCACCGCCCAGCTGGCAACCGGCCAGGCTCAACAGTCCAATCATGGCAGCGGCCGCGCTCATGCGCGTTTTCAACGTCGAAAGGGCTGGCGAGGCCATGATGTAGCTCCTGCGGGGGTGGGCGTAGAAAAGGCGCTACGTTAGAGAGCAGGCGGGCGTCACGCAAGCAGGGGGAGGGAGTTTATTTTCGGGTTTCAGAGGGGATATCAGCGCGTCCCCCTGAACCCTGTCGACCCTGGGATTACGGCTTCGGCGGATTGATCTTGTCGGCCAGCGCATAGGCGCGCTTCACCGCGTCGCGATTGGCGACCGTCTCGAACCAACGCTTCAGGTGCGGGAAGTCATCCAGGTTCTGCTCCTGGAACGTGTGCGGCACGATCCACGGGTAGATCGCCATGTCTGCGATGCCGTAGTCCTCGCCCGCAACAAAGCTGCGATCGGCCAGACGCTCGTTCAGCACGCCGTACAGGCGCGCAGTCTCGTCAACGTATCGCTTGATCGCGTAGGGAATCTTCTCTTTGGCGAACCGGTTGAAGTGGTGATTCTGACCGGCCATCGGGCCCAGGCCGCCCATTTGCCAGAACAGCCATTGCAGGGTTTCCTGGCGGCCGCGCAGGTCCTTCGCAATGAACTGACCGGTCTTCTCGGCCAGGTACAGCAGGATAGCGCCGGACTCGAACAGGTTCAGCGGTTCGCCGCCGTCAGCAGGTTCGTGGTCGACGATGGCCGGAATCTTGTTGTTGGGGGAAATCTTCAGAAAATCGGCTTCGAACTGTTCGTTCGCCCCGATGTTGACCGGGAAAATCTTGTACGGCAGGCCCGCTTCTTCGAGGAAAATCGAGACTTTGTGGCCGTTGGGGGTGGTCCAGTAGTGCAGATCGATCATTGCGCGCTCCAGGTGAAGTCATCACGACTGCCATTAAGGCTGCACCTGTTTTACGCCTTCAAACGTCCATCGCACAAATGAAAACGGCCTGAAGATTCAGGCCGTAGAAAGGGCAGGGTGCGTTACGCGCCGTGGCACTTCTTGAATTTTTTCTCGCTGCCGCAAGGGCAAGGATCGTTGCGGCCGACGTCCTTGAGCGTGTTGCGTACCGGCTCCTGAGGCGCGTGGCCGCAATGCGGGCCGTGCACATGACCGTGGTCATGATGGTGATCGTGATGGTCGTGATCGTGGTCACAGTCGGGACCGTGCACGTGGGCTTGCTGGTTCATGGGGTTACTCCGGAATCAAATCGCCGGGGATTATGTCGCCATTGCGCCCGATGCGCACGCTGTGTCCGAATAAAAATCCAGTCTTGAGCTTGCCTTCCAAACGGTAATGCACCGGCTGATTGGCTTTGCCGAGCACCTTGGAGATGTCCTTGAGGTGTTCCCACAGATTGGTACGGATCGGCACGGAAAAGTTTTTGTGACTGTTGGCTTTGACGATGAACCAGTCGCTGTAGACGCCTTCGCTGAGCAGCATGTCGTTGAGCAGGATCTTGTAGCGCAGGCCGCGGACCAACAGGCTGGAGTCGTTGGGGTTGTCGACCCTGAAGCGCAGCTTGAAGTCCTGACGCAGCAACTTGGCCTTGACCACCTCGACCTTCAGCAGCTTGACGTCGGGGTCTTCGAAGCCGCCGGTTATCCAGGTCGAGCAGCCTGACAGCGCAAGCAGCGCGAAGAGGCCGGCGATTCTGAGGACGTGTGCTGCAAACATCATGGGTCGCTCCCTTAAGTCCGGCCTGCTAGGCCCGGTCTGACCGCCACTGCACGTGACTCGCCGTTCTCCACAGCCTGCGCCATACTCGCGCCATGTGTCGAAGGAGTATTGACCATGAAGCTCTACGAAATCGTATTTTCCGGCCAATTGGTCCCCGGCGCGCAGCCGGATCTGGTCAAGGCCAACATGGTAAAGCTGTTTCAGGCGGACGCCCAACGCATCGCGTTGCTGTTCTCCGGCCGTCGGCTGGTCCTGAAAAACAACCTCGATGAGGCGGCGGCGGAAAAGTACCGCTCGACCCTTGAACGCGCCGGGGCCATGGCCCAGGTCGCGCCTATGGCGCCAGTCGTTCAGGCTCCGGTCGTGGCGGCCCCGGGCCTGGTTGAGGTGGAAGAGGTCGAGCTGGCGCCGCCCCCGGACGAGCCGAGCTGGACGCGCAAGCCATCAAACCTGACCGCGCCGCGCAACGACGCCACGCCGACGCGCAAAGCCAGCGTCAAACCGCGGGACGTTTATATGGCGGCGTTTGTGGATGTGGAGGCACCTGACTACACGCTCTCGGAGCCGGGCCAGGACGTGCAGGATCCGAAAATGCCGGCGCGTGCGCCGCAGCTCGACCTGTCTGGGTTGAGTCTGGCACCGGCGGGCGCTGATCTGGGTCCGGACAAGCCGGTTGAGCATGCGCTGGTGCCGGACGTTTCCCACATCAGACTGGCCTGAGGACTGCCTGTCTCTGGGTGGTTGCTCGCGTTGCCGCTGTGTAGGTCAGCTTAGATAAGCCGAACAGCACTTCTTGAATTTCTGTTGGCTGCCGCAGGGGCAGGCATCATTACGACCGGCTTTGAGCGACACCGTCGGGTCGATGAAATACCAGCGTCCCTCATGCTGCACGAACGCCGAGCGCTCGCGATGACAATGCTCGCCGTCGGCATCGTGCCAGCGGGCGCTAAAGGTGACGAACGCGTGCTCTGGCTGGCCGCCGATCAACTCGGCGCCTTCCACTTCCAGGCCCAGCCAGGTGCTCTGGGCGCTCCACTGGCTGATGGCATCTCGGTTCAGCCCGGGCTGCTGCGCCGGCATTGTGGTGTCCAGCAGATAGCCCACCAATCCCAGCACATAAGCGCTGTAGCGCGAACGCATCAGCGCTTCGGCGCAAGGGGCAGGCTGACCGGCGTGATAGCGGCCGCAGCAACCGTCGAGAAGATTGCCGCTGCCGCAGGGGCATATTGCGCTGCTCATGATGCGTCTCTCACCACCAGTACTTGCCGTGATTCTCCGGATTGGCCCAGAACTTCGCGTTCAGCCAGTCCGGCACCTGTTTGTATTCCCGCAGATCGTAGGTGAACAGCGTGAGCACTTGCTCATCCCGGGAAAACCGTTCACTGGCCTGGAGTGCCAGCGAGTAGAAATCAGTGGATTGCCAGCCGCAGGCATCAAGGTCGGCCAGCACGGCGATCCGGCTGGCATTGAGATTGCGGATCCCGCCCAACAGCTCCAGCCCCGCGCGCTTGGGCATGTGCTCCAGACAGTCCACCACCAGCGCCAGATCAAAACGCTGCCCGGCCAGATCGGCGGGCAAAAGGCCCGGTGCCGCCTGGGCCAGCTCGGTTTGCGGATGCGCTTCGCGAAAAGCCTGCAACGCCGGAAATTCCTCGGCGCCCACCAGCAGCAAACGCTTAGGCGCATAGAGGTCGAGCAGGGCGGCGAGGGCCTGTTGCGGCGTGCGGCTGGAGAAGCGATCAGTCATTGGAGTTCCTCGGTCAGGCGGGCAAGGGTAGCGCGCTGAACTTCGATGGCCTAGTGCTTGAACTTTTTCATTTCGCGATATGACAAAGCGTACGGAGTGAAGGCAAAAGGCTATTCCCCAAAGAAGAGTCCGAATTGTGCGGTGAAATCCCGTAAACCCCTGAAATCGGGGTGGCGAACGGCCCCACACGCGTCTTTACTGCATTTCAGTCGGTTTTAGCCGATACCAAAGGAGAAGAACTGTATGAGCATGATTCGGACAGCGTTACCTCTGATTTTGGTTACCAGTGTATTGACGGGCTGTGCGGGCTTGCAAAAGACCGACTGGCCTCTGTGTGCGGCCGGTGGCGCACTGAGCGGCGCAGCGATCGGCGCCTTCCAGTCTGCCTCGGTGGCGGCAGGCTTCGGTGCTGCGGTAGGCGTCATGGCTGGCGCGTATTGCTGGGTCCATGGGGATGGCGATGATGACGGCGACGGCGTCCTCAACAGCAAGGACAAATGCCCGAACACGCCGAAAGGCACCTCGGTCGATGCCACCGGTTGCCCGATCGTGACACCTGCGCCTGAGCCAGTTGCTGCTCCGGTGGTGCTGCCCAAAGAAGAAATCATCACCATTCGTGACGTGCACTTCGAGTTCAACAAAGCCACGCTGACACCGGGTGACAAACAGCAGCTGGACATGGTTGCGACCAAACTCAAAACCGAAGCCCCGAACGTGCAACTCCACGTCAGCGGCCACACCGACAGCGTAGGCAGCGATGCGTACAACCAGAAACTGTCGCAAAAACGCGCGCAATCGGTGACCGACTACCTCGTCAGCGCCGGCATCCCGCGTGCCTCGTTCGTGTCCGTTGAAGGTGATGGCGAAGCGCGCCCTGTGGCCGACAACAAAACCGCCGACGGCCGAGCGCTGAACCGCCGCGTCGAGATCAAAATCAACCGTTGAGACAAGGTTGAAGCCACAAAGGAAGCCCCGGCCTGGAAGCCGGGGTTTTTTTATTCTGGTATTTGGTTCCATGTTCAAAAAAAATTGTCTAGACCGGCCCCTTCCCGGCTAAAGCCGGTCCCACTAAAAGCGCGCGTGGATTCAGTGGGACCGGCTTTAGCCGGGAAGCCGTTGCCGTTGCCGTTGCCGTTGCCGTTGCTTTTGATCTTCGTGCGCAAAAGGTTCAAACACCGCAGAACGCGACTTGGGTGCAGGCTGAACGCAGGTCTCGCGCAGTGGGCCGAGCCGCATGGATGCGGCGAGAGCGCCGTCAGGACATGGATGTCCGTTCGGCGCGGGCCCACGGAGCGAGACCGGAGTGAAGGTATCCCGACGAAGGAGGAACCCAACCGGGAGCAAAGCGTTTTTGGTTACTTTTGGGGCGCTTTTGCCAAAAGTGACCCGCCGTAAGGGCGGAACCATAACTCCGGCAAACACCAATAACGGATATTCACCCAATCCCAGCGCAACCTCATCAAACCAGCCAGCTTTTGAAGCCTGCCTCTGGCATAGTCCCCCGCCTCACCGTACTGTGCGCAAACCGTTTTCACCGCACAAAACCAAAAACAGCAGAGGCACCACATGAGTGTGATTTGGGGAACAGGGAAAGTACTGACAACAGCATTCTGGCTACTGATAATCACCAGCCTGACCATCACCATGCCAAACCCCTTCGACCTGTTGTTCAAACTGGCAGGCGGCCTCTTGCTGCTCGTCCACCTCATCGAACTGATCGGCTACAACGCCAGCCTGCGCGGCCGCCCCCATCCCATGCGCGATCGTCTCCAGATTTTGCTCTTCGGCCTCTTTCACCTGAACACATTCAAACGCCCACTGGCGGAGGTACACCATGCGTAACGCGATGCTGATGACGGCAGGCCTGCTGTCCGCCCTGACCAGCCCCTGGATCATGGCCCAGACCATTTCCGTCGAAACCCACTCGCTCATGCGCCTGCCGTCCAAAACCAGCGTATTGCAACTGGACCGACTCGAAGTGGCCGACTACGGCACCCTGCTGATCCCGGCCGGGCTCACCGAAGTCAAAGTCGGTCAACTCGTCATGGGCCACGAATCACGCATCGCCATCGTCCCGAGCGCCGAACCGTTCAGCCTGCAAGTCAAACAGGCCGACCTCGGCGGCGGCGCCGAAATCACCGCGAGGGGCGCCCCGGGCACCTTCGAAAAAGCGCCAACTCCAGGCCGCAACCTCAACGTGAGGATTGAACAACTCAACGCTGACCAACTCTTCGTCGACGCCCGTGGCGGCGCGGGCTCACCCGGGTACGTCGGCCTCGACGGCGGCAACGGCATCGATCCGGGCTGCACCTGGGGTTCCGCCAGTCGCGGGATCGACGGCGACAATGGCGGCAACGGCCGTGACGGCGCGCCGGGTGCGCTCGTTCGTCTTGAGCTGCCAGCGACTTTCGGCAATGAACGCATCAAGGTGAACGTTCAGGGCGGCGCCGGTGGGGTTGGCGGCGACGGTGGTCGCGGCGGCAAAGGCGGCGCGTCCAAAGGCTGCGTGGTCTATCGCGCGGACGGCGCCAGGTCCGGCAAGAACGGTGACAAAGGGCAGTCCGGTGCAGCAGGGCCAACGGGCGCTATCGTGGTTCGCAACTTATAAGCCCGACAACCCACAGGGGTTATTTACCGTCCAGACGGCTCTCTTGCGTGGAGCCGACACGGTTGATGTGGGAGTGAGTTTGCTCACGAAGACGGCCTCTTAACCGCCGGATATCCAGCGGGTGGACCGCCTTTTCGCGAGCAGCGCTTGCCCACCTCTAAAACATGGGCCTGATGGCAGCGATTGCCACAACGGCCACCCCAACCATCAGATTGATCCCCACCAGACGCCGCATTCCACCCAGCGCCGCAGCGCCCTCAGCCCATTGCTCGGCAAGCACAGCCTTGCGCAATTGCGGCAGGTTCAACGTCGAAACCCGCAGAAACAACGCCACCATCACCACATACAGCCCCATCATTACTTGCACATAACGGGGCGCAGTCTGGAAACCGCTGAAGTTGATATTGATCATGCCAATGCCAGTCACCGGCAGCATGATCACCGCGCACCAGACCCAGACGAAGAAACGCGGCAGCACCTGCAGCCACAGCTTCAACCGGGCCGGGCCCTCAAGGGCGGCGATGACCGCCGGTCGAAGAATCATCCAGGCGAAAAACATACCTCCTACCCACACAATCGCTGCCAGCACATGCAAGGCGTAGACAAAGGCTACAGGTGACATCGAGAACTCCGATCTGCGCAGAAAGAATTAGCGCGGTATGATAGCCGCCCGCTGCGACTACTGAAGATATATCCAGCGGTTTTCGTTTTCATTCAGCACCCGTGACGCCGAGCCAACGACCCAGCCCATGATCAGCACCGAACTCAAATCCCAGATTCAGGGCGCCTACTCGCGTTTCCTCGAAGCCAAGAGCCTCAAGCCTCGTTACGGCCAGCGCCTGATGATCGCTGAAGTGGCGAAGGTGCTGGGCGACGTCGATACCGACGAAGAAGGCCGCCGTTCGGGTGATCCCGCTGTGGTGGCGGTCGAGGCGGGGACGGGCACCGGCAAAACCGTCGCCTACGCCATCGCAGCCATTCCGACCGCCAAGGCCGCCGGCAAGCGCCTGGTCATCGCGACAGCGACCGTCGCTCTGCAGGAGCAGATCGTCTACAAAGACCTGCCCGACCTGATGCGCAACAGCGGCTTGAATTTCACGTTCGCGCTGGCCAAGGGCCGCGGCCGCTACATGTGCCTGTCCAAACTCGACATGCTGCTGCAGGAAGGCGACGCCCAGAGCGCGACCGCGCAGCTGTTCGAAGAAGAAGGCTTCAAGATCGAAGTGGATGAGGCCAGCCAGAAGCTTTTTACCACCATGATCGAAAAGCTTGCCGGTAACAAATGGGACGGCGACCGCGACAGCTGGCCCCAGGAGCTGGCCGATCAGGACTGGGCGCGCCTGACCACCGATCACAGCCAGTGCACCAACCGCCATTGCCCGAACTTTCAGCAGTGTGCCTTCTACAAGGCCCGCGAGGGCATGGGCAAAGTCGACGTCATCGTCACCAACCACGACATGGTCCTCGCTGATCTGGCGCTGGGCGGCGGTGCGGTCCTGCCCGATCCCCGCGACACCCTGTACGTGTTCGACGAAGGCCACCACCTGCCAGACAAGGCGATCGGCCACTTCGCCCATTTCAGTCGCCTGCGCTCCACTGCCGACTGGCTGGAGCAAACCGCCAAGAACCTCACCAAATTGCTCGCCCAGCACCCGCTGCCGGGCGATCTGGGCAAGTTGATCGAGCAGGTGCCCGAGCTGGCACGGGAGATCAAAACCCAGCAGCAATTCATGTTCACGGCGTGCGAGCAGCTTGCCGATTTCAAGCAAGGCGAAGACATGGAAGGCCGCGAGCGTCCGCGCCATCGCTTCGTCGGCGGTGTGGTCCCCGAACACATGCGCGAGATGGGCATTGAGCTGAAAAAAGGCTTCGCCCGGCTCGACGATCTGTTCACGCGCCTGACCGAGCTGCTTAAAGAAGGCATGGATGGCGAGGTCAACATCGGCATCGCCAGCCATCAGGCGGAAGAGTGGTATCCGTTGTTCGGCAGCTTGCTGGCCCGCGCCCACGGTAACTGGGAATTGTGGACCGCTTTCACCGCAGAAGATCCGGAAAACAGCCCGCCCATGGCGCGCTGGTTGACCCTGGCCGACAGCGGCTCGCTGTTCGACATCGAGGTCAACGCCAGCCCGATCCTCGCCGCCGAAATGCTACGCCGCAACCTGTGGAACGTCGCTTACGGCGCGCTGGTGACCTCGGCTACGTTGACCGCGCTGGGCAAATTCGACCGCTTCCGCATGCGCGCCGGGCTGCCGAAAGATGCTGTTACCGCCGTGGTGCCGAGTCCGTTTCACCATGCTGACGCGGGCGTGTTGCGCGTGCCGGACCTCAAAGCCGACCCTCGCAACGCGGCCGAACACACGGCCGCCATCATCCGTGAACTCCCAAATCTGGTCGAAGGCTCCAAAGGCACGCTGGTGCTGTTCTCGTCCCGCAAACAGATGCAGGAAGTGTTCGACGGGCTGGAACGTGACTGGCGCAAGCGGGTGTTCATCCAGGGCAACCTGTCGAAACAGGAAACCCTCAACAAGCACAAGGCGCGGGTCGACGGTGGCGATGAAAGCGTTCTGTTCGGGCTGGCCAGCTTCGCTGAAGGGGTCGATCTTCCGGGTGCGTATTGCGAGCACGTTGTCATCGCCAAGATTCCTTTCGCCGTGCCGGATGATCCGGTCGAAGCCGCACTGGCCGAATGGATCGAAGCGCGAGGCGGTAATCCGTTCATGGAAATCGCCGTTCCCGACGCCTCGTTGCGCCTGATCCAGGCCTGCGGTCGTCTGCTGCGCACCGAGCAGGACCGCGGCATCATCACGCTGTTGGATCGCCGGGTCGTGACCCAGCGCTATGGCAAAGCCATCCTCAACGCACTGCCGCCATTCCGGCGCGAAATTTCCTGAATCCGTGTTGCAAATGAAACACGGTTGACCGGGTCTTAACACTCGGTCCGCCCGGATGCGCGCAACCTCGTCGTGCTCCGGGCCTCAGATGATCAAGGAGCTTCAGATCACATGATTCGCCGTTCACTGTCCGCCCTCCTTGCCACGCTGTGCGCCGGTATGGCCCACGCCGCGCCTGATGTGCAGCAAACGCTGTTCAATTTCGTCCGGCCCGCCGACGTGGTGAAGGTCACGACCCAGGATGCCGGTTTTCCCCAGTCCAACGCCGAACAGACTGCCGAAGGCGAAGTGCTGCGCAGGGTGGTGTTCAATCCGGTCGCCAAGCCCAGCCTGCAGTTGACCCCGCAGACCGGCGTCTGGGACTGGAGCCACGACAGCGCCATGACCTTGCGCCTGCAAAGCGCGATGGATTGGGCGTTGACGGTGTACGTGCAGATCGAAAGTCGCGACGGCAAAATCCTCACCAGCCGCATCGACCTGCCGGCCGGACCGGCACAAACCCTGGTGCTGCCGCTCAAGGCCAGCTCGCCACTGAGCCAGGGCATGCGCGCCGGCCCACCCATGCCGTGGATGTACGAAGGGCAGCGCGTGTTGCTGGCGAACACCGAGGGTGAGCTGAACAGCGCCGAGGTTTCATCGGTCACCGTGTCGATGTCTCAACCCAATGTGGCGCAGTCCGTCCTGATCGAGAAGTTCGGCGTGCAAGAGGGCGACGCGCTGCAAACCGCGGCCTTCAGCAACCTGGTCGACGGCTACGGTCAGTTCACCCGGGGCAAGTGGCCGGAGAAGGTCACCAGCGACGATCAGCTCAAAGCGCTGGCCGCCAAGGAGCAGCAACAGTTGCAAACCTGGCTGAAAGACCGTCCGGCCCACGACAAATACGGCGGCTTGCTGAGCGGCCCGTCATTCGAAGCGAAGGGCTTTTTCCGCACCGAAAAGCGCGATGATCGCTGGTACTTGGTGACGCCGGAAGGCCACCCTTTTTACTCGCTGGGGGTAAACGCCGTCTCCGCGGACGACAGCCAGACCTACGTCGAAGGCCGCGAAGCCATGTTCACCGGCCTCCCTGGCAGCGACGATCCGCTCGCCGCGTTCTATGGCAAGGGCGACGACAACCGCGAGACGGGCGCCAACCGCAACCGGCAGTTCGATCAGGGCCGCTGGTTCGATTTCTATGGGGCCAACCTGCAGCGCACGTACGGTGTGCCGAAGTGCGTGGAAGTCTCAAAGCCTGCCGATCCGGCCGACGACGAAGACGCGGGCACAGCCGCGAACGCCTCCACTGCCGACAGCGCTGCCGCGCAGACTGCACCAGCGCCTCAGCCCGAAAAAACCGCCACGCCTGCGCCTGCCGTTGAATGCAAACCGGTGATCGTGGACAGCAAACGCTGGGTCGACCACACCCTGCAACGCTTGCAGGCCTGGGGTTTCAACACCGTGGGCAACTGGAGCGAGCCCGCGCTGCAAAACCTCGAAAGCAGCAAGAAGGAACGCGTGCCCTACACACTGCCGCTGTCCATTGTTGGCGACTACGTGAGCATCAGCACCGGCCTGGACTGGTGGGGCGGCATGCCGGACCCATTCGATCCGCGCTTCGCCATGGCCACCGAGCGGGCCGTCGCCATCGCTGCGCGCGATCATCGCGATGACCCGTATCTGATCGGCTACTTCGCCGATAACGAACTGGCCTGGGCTGCGCCGGGCAATGATCCCAAGGACCGCTACGCATTGGCCTACGGCACCCTGAAGTTGACCACCGATGTGCCGGCCAAGCGCGCGTTCCTCAAGCAGTTGCGCGACAAGTACCGCAATGAAGAAGGGCTGTCCAAAGCGTGGGGCATCAATCTATCGGCCTGGGAGTTGATGGAGGACCCGGGCTTCGAGCCGCCGCTGCCGAGCGCAGAGCACCCGGAGATCGAAAACGACTTCCGGTATTTCCAGCGTGTGTTCGCCGAGACCTATTTCAAGACCATTTCCGACGCGCTCAAGTGGCATGCGCCGAACCATCTGCTGCTCGGTGGCCGCTTTGGCGTCACCAGCCCCGAAGCGGTTGAAGCCTGCGCCAAGTTCTGCGACGTGCTGAGCTTCAACTCTTACACCCTCAAACCCCAGGACGGCGTGGACTTCGCGAAACTGCGCGTGCTCGACAAGCCTGTGATGGTCACCGAGTTTCATTTCGGCTCCCGCGATCGCGGGCCGTTCTGGGGCGGAGTGCTCGAAGTGCCGCGGGAGGAAGATCGTGGGCCGGCTTACGCCAATTTCCTGAAAAGCGCGCTGGCCGAGCCCTCCATCGTCGGCGTGCACTGGTTCCAGTACCTGGATCAGCCTGTCACGGGCCGCTTGCTCGACGGCGAAAACGGCCATCTCGGGCTGGTGGGCATCACCGACGTACCGTACCAGGGCTTCGTTGAGGCAGTGCGCAAGGCCAATGGACAGGTCGTGGATGTGATCGCCAAGCGCCCTTAACCGGGCGGTTCCCAAAGCGATCATTCGCTGGAACAATGTTCGCCATTTTTGCAGCCCGACCGGAGAGCCAGACCGTGCAGATTCAAGGCCATTTCGAGCTTCAGTTTGAGGCCGTACGCGAGGCGTTCGCCGCGCTGTTCGACGATCCGCAGGAGCGTGGCGCAGCGCTGTGCGTGCAGGTTGGCGGCGAGACGGTGCTGGATCTGTGGGCGGGCACGGCAGACAAGGATGGCAGCGAAGTCTGGCACAGCGACACCATTGCCAATCTCTTCTCCTGCACCAAGACTTTTACGGCGGTCACGGCCTTGCAGTTGGTGGGCGAGGGCAAGCTGAATCTGGATGAGCCTGTCGCCCGTCTCTGGCCTGAGTTTGCGGCCAACGGCAAACAGTCCGTCACGCTGCGCCAGTTGCTGTGTCATCAGGCCGGGCTCCCGGCGATCCGTGAAATATTGCCGGCCGAAGCGCTTTACGACTGGCAGACCATGACAAGTGTGTTGGCTGCCGAGGAGCCCTGGTGGACGCCGGGGCAGGGCCACGGCTATGCCGCCATCACCTACGGCTGGCTGGTGGGCGAGATGATTCGGCGTGCCGACGGGCGTGGCCCGGGCGAATCCATTGCGGCGCGTATTTCACGGCCATTGGGCCTGGATTTCCATGTCGGTCTCGCTGATGAAGAGTTTCACCGCGTCGCCCACATCGCCAGAGGCAAGGGCAATACCGGCGACGAGTCCGCACAGCGGCTGCTGCAGACCACGATGCGCGAACCCGCTTCCATGACCGCCAGGGCGTTCACCAACCCGCCGTCGATCATGACCAGCACCAACAAGCCGGAATGGCGGCGCATGCAGCAACCTGCCGCCAATGGCCATGGCAACGCACGCAGTCTGGCCGGTTTCTACAGCGGCTTGCTGGATGGCAGCCTGCTGGACGGCGACTTGCTCAACGAGCTCACCCGCGAGCACAGCATCGGCCAGGACAAGACGCTGCTCACCCAGACGCGCTTCGGTCTGGGCTGCATGCTCGATCAACCCGCGGTGCCTAACGCAACATTTGGCCTGGGTGCCAAGTCGTTCGGCCATCCTGGCGCAGGCGGCTCGGTAGGTTTCGCCGATCCCGAGCGCGATGTCGCGTTCGGTTTCGTAACGAATACCCTCGGTCCTTACGTGCTGATGGACCCGCGCGCTCAGCGTCTCGTGCGCGAGCTTGGTGAGTGTTTGCAATAAGTATCACCGTTAAGTGCTTGTTCTACCGACTGTCAGTTAAAGATCGATAACGGAACCGTAGGGCGGTTTCTTTTTCCAAATCGGTCTTTATGCGTGTTATATGAGCGCTGCTTCGTTCATTTTCTGATCAATTATTCATGTGGGTCACCCATGTCAGCTAACAAAAGCCTCGCATTCGCCATCTGCCTCGCCGTCACCGGCTGTGCGCAAACCCCTCAGGACCCATCGGCCAGCAATGACCACTGGTGGTCGTTCGGCTCAGGCAAAGGCGCCGATGCCGCTCCGGCAACCCCGGCGCCAGGCCCGGCGGCCGCGCAAGTGGCAAAAGCCCAGGCCGAGACCGGCACGCGCTGGTACTGGCCGTTTGGTTCTGACCACGGCGAGACCGAGAAGAAACCGGAAGTTGCCGCCACTCAACCGGCTGCGGCCCCGGCCGTTGCTCAGGCCGGCGACGCCAACAAATGGTGGTGGCCGTTCGGTGCGACCGAAGCCAAAAAAGACGCAGCGCCAGCTGTTCCCAAAGTCGACCCTAAAGTGACCCAAGCCTGGCTGGATCTGAATGAGCCGAAAGTCCGCGAAGCGATCAAGGACAGCCAGTTCCAGCTTGAGCGCCGTGACGACATCCTCGTGGTGACCGCGCCGGTCGACAGTACTTTCAATCCGAAACGTCCTGAAATGCTCCTGCCGACCAACCTCGGCCCGATCAGCCGCATGGCCAAGATTGTTGAAGTCGATCCGCGCGCCGCTGTTCTGGTGTTGGGTCACGGTGATGTCGCCGGCGACGCCGATCTCAAGATCAGCCAGCAGCGCGCACAATCGGTCGCGGCGATTTTTCGCCTCAGCGGCCTGCAGCGTAACCGCCTGAGCCTGCGTGGCATGGGCGCCGACATGCCCCGTGCAGCCAGCGACAGTGCGCCAGGTCGCGCATTGAACCGCCGCGTGGAAATCATCCTCACCCCGCAAGACACCATGGTTGCCCAGATGGCCAAGTACAACTTGCCGCCGGCGCCAACCTTGCTGGCCGTGCAAACTGCCAACGCGCCGGCTCCGGCACCGGTTGCCGCACCGACCAAGGCGGCTGCGCCTGTCAAATCGGCCGCACCGGTCAAGAAGGCCGCTGCGACCAAGGCTTCAGCCGCCAAAGCGCCTGCGGCCAAAAAAGCGCCGGTGAAGAAAGCTGCGCCGGCGAAAGCCAAGGCAGCGCCTGCGAAAGCAGCCGCTAAAAAACCTGCCCCGGATGCTCAGGCCAGCAACTGAGGTTAAGATCGGGAATCTGTTCACGAATCTCGATTAAGGAAGGCAGTGATGAGCCAGCGTCTGGCCGATATGCGTCGTAACTATGCCCGCGAAGGGTTGACCGAAGCCCAGGCTCCGGAAGAGCCCTTCGCACTGTTTCATCACTGGTTCAACGAAGCGGTCCAGACCGAGCAAGCGCCGGTGGAGGCCAATGCCATGACGCTGGCGACTGTCGATGCCGACGGCCGCCCGCATTGCCGGGTCCTGCTGCTCAAAGGCCTGGACGCCCAGGGTTTCACGTTCTTTTCGAACTACGAAAGCGCCAAAGGCCAGCAGTTGAACGCACGTCCTTTTGCCGCCATGACGTTCTTCTGGCCCACGCTGGAACGTCAGGTGCGCATCGAGGGCCGCGTGGCCAAAGTCAGCCACGAAGAGTCCGACGCCTATTTCCAGGTACGCCCCCTCGGCAGCCGCCTGGGTGCCTGGGCTTCTCCGCAAAGTAGGGTGATCGCCGACCGTGAAGAACTCGAAGGTTTGCTCAAAGCCACCGAGGCGCGTTTCATGGACACCCAGCCTGACTGTCCCGATCACTGGGGCGGTTATCGTCTGGTACCGGATCGCATCGAATTCTGGCAGGGACGTCCAAGCCGTCTGCACGACCGCCTGAACTATCGACTGGTTGAAAGTGAATGGCAGCGGGAGCGCCTGGCCCCCTGATTGCTGGCGTTTCGGACTGGCTGATTGTCGCCCTCGGGTCTCTGTCACACTTTTCTTTGAATCAATCCCCGGCGCCGTCGTCCACTGATGTAGACGTCGGCGGGTTGCTGTATCACGCCTGAATAAACGTAAATTATCGGTACAGGACCGTGACATCGATTGGCGTCGCAGAGTCTAATGGCTACCTGTTCCTCTGGAGATACTGTTATGCGTAAGTCTGTTCTGTTGGTTGCTTCGTTCACCGCCATGGCGCTGACGCTGGGCGGCTGTACTTCAAGCCTCACCGGCGACTCGTACTCGCGCGACGAAGCTCGTCAGGTGCAGACCGTACGCCTGGGTACCATCGAATCGCTGCGTCCGGTGAAGATTGAAGGCACCAAAACCCCGATCGGCGCTGGCGCCGGTGCCATTGTTGGCGGCGTGGGTGGCAGCGCCATCGGTGGCGGCCGCGGCAGCATCGTGACGGCCGTGATCGGTGCGGTCGCCGGTGGTCTGTTGGGTTCGGCAGCGGAAGGCGGCCTGACCCGTGCTCAAGGCGTCGAGATCACCGTGCGTGAAGACGACGGCACCATGCGTGCCTATGTTCAGGAAGTTCAGGAAAACGAGATCTTCCGTGTGGGTGAGCGTGTCCGCATCATGACCGTCAACGGTACCAGCCGCGTCAGCCACTAAACCGCGCTGGATGGCCTGAAGCTTGGTGTAAAAGCCCGCTTGCGAAAACGCCCCGATCATTCGGGGCGTTTTGCATTTCAGCACGCTGTCTCAGCTACAGGTTTTGCGCTGTAGCGGCTTATTCAGTAATGCCCAGGATATTGCGGGCCAGCGCTTCAGCGATGCGAATCCCGTCGACGCCGGCCGACAGGATGCCGCCCGCATAGCCCGCGCCTTCGCCCGCCGGGAACAGGCCTTTGACGTTGAGGCTCTGCAGGTCTTCGCCACGGGTGATGCGCAGGGGCGAGGAGGTGCGGGTCTCGATGCCGGTGAGGATCGCATCGTGCTGCGAAAAGCCCCTGATCTGCTTCTCGAACGCGGGCAGCGCCTCACGAATGGCTTCGATGGCGAAGGCGGGCAATGCGTCGGCGAGGTCGGTCAGCTTGACGCCCGGCTTGTAGGACGGTTCCACTGTGCCCAACGCCGTCGACGCTTTGCCCGCGATGAAATCACCCACCAGTTGCGCCGGGGCTTCGTAGGTTTCGCCGCCCATGAGGTAGGCGTGGGACTCCAGACGCTCCTGCAGTTCGATGCCGGCCAGCGGGCTGCCCGGATAATCCTGCTCGGGCGTGATGCCTACGACGATGCCAGAGTTGGCGTTGCGCTCGTTGCGCGAGTACTGGCTCATGCCGTTGGTGACCACGCGGTTGGGCTCGGAAGTCGCCGCCACCACCGTGCCACCGGGGCACATGCAGAAGCTGTACACCGACCGGCCGTTCTTGGCGTGGTGCACCAGTTTGTAATCGGCAGCGCCAAGCTTCGGGTGACCGGCGTATTTACCCAGTCGGGCGCGGTCGATCAAGCCTTGTGGGTGCTCGATGCGGAAGCCGACCGAAAACGGCTTGGCCTCCATGAACACGCCGCGGCCGTGGAGCATGCGGAAGGTGTCGCGGGCGCTGTGGCCCAGCGCCAGAATCACGTGCCGAGAGTCGATGCGCTCGCCGCTGTCGAGCAGGACGCCCTGCATCTGGCCGTCTTCGATCAGCACATCGGTGACGCGTTGCTGGAAACGTACTTCGCCGCCCAGCGCTTCGATCTGATGACGCATGTTTTCAACGACGCCCGTCAGGCGGAAGGTGCCAATGTGCGGCTTGCTGACGTAGAGAATCTCTTCAGGCGCGCCGGCTTTGACGAACTCGTGCAAGACCTTGCGACCGATGAATTTCGGGTCTTTGATCTGGCTGTAAAGCTTGCCGTCGGAAAACGTCCCCGCGCCGCCCTCGCCGAACTGCACGTTGGATTCAGGGTTGAGCACGTTCTTGCGCCACAGGCCCCAGGTGTCCTTGGTGCGCTGACGGACTTCGGTGCCGCGCTCGAGGATGATCGGTTTGAAGCCCATTTGCGCCAGCAACAGGCCGGCAAAGATCCCGCAGGGGCCAAAGCCGACCACTAGCGGACGCTGGCTCAGATCGGCAGGGGCGTGGCCAACCACTTTGTAACTGATGTCTGGCGCCGGGCCGATGTGTTTGTCGTGACTCAGGCGCTGGAGCAGGGCGGCTTCGTCCCGCACCTGGAAATCGATGGTGTAAATGAACTGCAGCTCGGTGGATTTCTTGCGCGCATCGTAGCTGCGCTTGAACAGGGTGAAATCCAGAAGCTCGTCGCTGCCGATGGCCAGGCGTTGCAGAAGTGCAGGGCGCAGTTCGTCGTCCGCGTGGTCCAGCGGCAGTTTGAATTCGGTGATTCGTAACATTTAAAGATCCGGTTTCGGGCCGCAGGATCGGCCCGGCAGCACTACAAGAGCGCGCGATTATAAGCCACATTGGGCAGGGAGCGGTGGCCCGAGCGACGACATCCGCCGCGCAGCCGCCGTTTAGCTTTGCACCGAGTCAGTTGGGAAACTTGATCCCAAGGCTGATGGGGAACAGGCGGGAGCGAGGTTGCTCGCGGAAGCGTCTTGTCAGCCAGCGCTGTGAGCGCCTGACCTACTGCATTCGCGAGCAAGCTCACTCCCACAAGTGTTGCGCCTGTTCAGGTTCAGCGTAAGGCTATCAATCGTTACGCATCGCCCCAAAGTACGCGCAGCCGCGCTGAACCTGGCCGTTGACTCGCAACTCGGCGGTCAGGTGCTGCACCGAGCCGTTCGACGGGTCCACACAGCGCAGCGGCGCCACGTAGAGCTCGACGTGTTGATTGTTGGCGTCGGTGATCAGATTGAAGCGGCCCTCGGGCATCTGCTCCTCCATGTACGGCACGGCGAACGGCTCTTTGCCTTCGCGCTCCAGCACCAGACCCTTGCCGCTGGCGTTGAGGTTCCATTTCGGACCGTTGCCGCTGGCATGAATCGTCAGGCGCTTGAAGTTGGGGTCCTCGCAGGCGCCGCTCGGGCGCTCCACGCGGTAAAGCTGATAGATGTCGGCCTGGCCGTCACTGCCCTGGGCCTTGCTCGCGACGAAGTTGCCACGTACATCGGCGAACGCCTTGCCGTTCTTGTCCACCACCGAGGCGGCTTCCTGCAAGACACCGGTGTTGCCCTTGTCAGTTACTGCATAGCGGCGCTGTTCGTTGCACGGGGCAAAGAACAGTTTGCCGCCGTCACCGCTGAGGGTGCCCTGCATGCGGATCATGCCGGCCGTCGACACCTTGCTGTCATTGGACGACATGGGCACCAACTGGCAGCCGGCGAACAGAGGCAACAGGGCGAACATCAGGGCAGAGCGAGCAGCGGACATGGGGCGGTCTCCAGACAAGTGCCGCCACGTTACTCAGCCTGCTCGCGCATCACAAGGGGCGATTAACCAACCTGATAGGTCTGTCCGGTTTGTAGCCCTTCGACACTTTTTGCGTACGCCAATGCGACATCCGCCGCGGGAACCGGCTTGAAGCCGCGGAAGTACGGCGCGTAGCTGCCCATGGCTTCCACCAGCACTGTGGGGCTGACCGAATTGACCCGCATGCCGCGCGGCATCTCGATGGAGGCGGCGCGCACGAAGGCGTCGATGGCGCCGTTGACCAGGCTGGCAGACGCCCCGGTGCGAATCGGATCGACGCTGGTAATGCCGGTGGTGAAGGTGAAGGACGCGCCGTTGTTGGCGAATTCCCGGCCGATCAGCAACAGATTGACCTGTCCCATCAGCTTGTCGCGCAGGCCTAGGGCGAAGGAGTCGGCGGTCATCTCGCCCAGCGGCGCGAAGGTGACATTGCCGGCCGCGCAAATCAATGCGTCGAAAGGGCCTGTCCGTTCGAATAGTTTGCGGATCGAGTCGCTGTCACTAATATCGACGTGCTCGTCTGCGCCGGTTCTACCGATGCGAACGATCTCGTGGCGTGGCGCCAACTCTTTCTCGATCGCCGAGCCGATGGTGCCGCTGGCGCCAATCAATAGAATTTTCATGATGCGGTTTCCCCCTGGTATGGATCAGGCGCTCAGTGTGAGTCGCCTTTTCCCACCGAAACAGGGGCTAAACGGCAATCCCGGTTTGTCAGAAAGGAAACAATCATGAGCGAAATGGACGACCTGGCCGCGTTCGCGATGCTGGTGGAGGCCAATAGCTTCACCCTGGCCGCGCAATGGCTGGACACCAGTACCAGCCAACTGTCCAAGCGCATCAGCAAACTGGAAAAAAACTTCGGCGTGACGCTGCTCCATCGCACCACCCGCAGCCTGACGCTTACCTCGGCAGGCGCCATTCTGCTGCCGGAGGCCCGCGCGCTGCTGGCCCAACGCGACCGCGTTCGCGACGCCATGGCCTACCTGAGCGAAAGCCTGATCGGCACCGTGCGCCTGACCGTGCCGGTGTCATTGGGCGAAACTTTCTTCGAAGGCCTGCTCACCGAATTCGCCCAGACCTACCCCGACGTGCAGGTCGAGCTAGACCTCAACAACCACTTCCGCGACATGCGCCGAGACGGCTTCGACCTGGGCATACGCTCCAGCGTGGGCATCGACGAGCGCCTGGTGGCCAAGCCGTTGCTGTCGTTACAGGAACTGACCTGCGCCAGCCCGGCCTACCTCGCCAAACACGGTACCCCACACACGCCGGAAGAACTGCGGGTTCATCGATGCCTGCTCAACAGCCACCACACCGGCCGCGAATCCTGGGCTTACCACCAGAAACACGAACTGACCCGCGTCAACGTCCGCGGCACCTTCGCCAGCAACCACTACGGCCTCCTGAAAAAAGCCGCACTGGTCGGCGCCGGCATCGCCCGCCTGCCGTCGTATATGGTTCATGAAGAACTGAAAGACAGGCGACTGCACTGGTTGCTGCGTGATTACCAGACGCCTGTTTCATCGCTGTACCTGGTCCACCCCTTCGAAGGACGACTGCCGAGGCGGGTTCAAGTCATGGCGGATTATTTGGGCGAATGGTTCGAGCGCAGCACCGCGGCGCTTGAAAAGCTCTGAGAGCGCAGGGGATTGGTTTTGTTGCTGGGGCTGAGACGAGCTGACGCAGAGCGTCAGGGGATGCATTCCCACGCGGAGCGAGGGAACGATCATCAACAGGTCGAACGGGGGCGATCAGGCAGGTTTAACATTCAAAATTGGTGGCGCAGCCACTGGCCTCTTCCCGGCTAAAGCCGGTCCCACTAAAAAGCAACGCGTGCAGTCATTGGGAACGACGGCGACCCTTGTAGGACCGGCTTTAGCCGGGAAGCTTTTGATCTTGATCTTCGGACGCGATTGACCAGACACCACAAAATGCGACTTTGGTGCAGGCTGAACGCAGGTCTCGTGGAGTGGGCCGAGCCGCGGGGATGCGGCGAGAGCGCCGTCAGGACATGGATGTCCGTTCGGCGCGGGCCCACGGAGCGAGACCGGAGTGAAGGAACCCGACGAAGTCGGGCCCAACCAGGAGCAGGCACCCTTGGTTACTTGGGGTGCTTTTCCAAGTAACTCGCCGAAGGCGAAACGTCTGCCCTCAGGCAGACGCTCTTGATCTTCAGGCTTTCCAAAGACAACCCGCCGAAGGCGAGCAGCTATCCGCCGAGATAAGCATCCCGCACTTTCGGATCAACCAACAACTCCGCCCCCGACCCCTGCATCACCACCCGGCCATTCTCCAGAACATACGCACGATCAGCGATCTTCAACGCCTGATTCGCATTCTGCTCCACCAGAAACACCGTCACCCCATCCCGCCGCAACTGCTCAACGATCTCGAAAATCTGCTGAATAATAATCGGCGCCAGACCCAGCGAAGGCTCATCCAGCAACAACAGCTTCGGCTTGCTCATCAAGGCACGCCCGATCGCCAGCATCTGCTGCTCGCCGCCAGACATCGTCCCGCCACGCTGATTGAAACGCTCCTTCAGACGCGGGAACAACTCAAGCACCTTATCCATCTGCACCTGATAATCGGCCTTGTCCGTAAAGAACCCGCCCATCGACAGATTCTCCTCCACCGTCAGACGCGCGAACACACGACGGCCCTCCGGCACCACCGCAATACTCTTGCGCATGATCACCGACGACTCCAGACCGACCAGCTCTTCACCCATATAACGGATGCTGCCACTGTGCGCCCGCGGCGAACCGCACAGCGTCATCAACAGCGTCGACTTGCCCGCGCCATTGGCGCCGATCAGCGTGACGATCTCACCCTGCTGCACATCGATGCTGACACCGTGCAATGCCTGGATCTTGCCGTAGAACGTGGAAACGTTATCGAACTGCAGCATTTACGCTTCCCCCAGATAGGCTTTGATGACTTCAGGATTGTCACGGATCTGCTCGGGCGTGCCATCGGCCAGCGGTGTGCCCTGATTGATCACCACAATATGGTCGGAAATGCTCATGACCAGCTTCATGTCGTGCTCGATCAGCAACACCGTCGCGTTGTGCTCGTTGCGCAACACGCCGATCAACGCTTTCAAGTCTTCGGTTTCCTTCGGGTTCAGACCGGCCGCCGGCTCGTCGAGCATCAGAATGCGCGGGCGCGTCATCATGCAGCGGGCGATTTCCAGACGGCGTTGCTGACCGTAGGCCAGCGTGCCGGCAGGACGGTTGGCGAATTCCTTCAGGTCAACCGCTTCCAGCCAGTGCTCGGCATATTCCATCGCCTCACGCTCGCTCTTGCGGTACGCCGGGGTCTTGAACAGGCCGGACAGGAAATTGGTGTTGAGGTGGCGATGCTGGGCCACCAGCAGGTTCTCCACCGCCGTCATTTCCTTGAACAGGCGCACGTTCTGGAACGTACGCACCACGCCTTTTCGGGCGATTTCATGGCCGGCCAGGCCCTGAATCGGCTCGCCGTCCAGCAGAATGGCGCCGGAGGTGGGCTTGTAGAAGCCCGTCAGGCAGTTGAACACGGTGGTCTTGCCGGCACCGTTCGGGCCGATCATCGACACGACCTGTTTCTCGTTGACGGTCAGACCGACGCCGTTGACGGCCAGCAGACCGCCAAAGCGCATGCACAAGCCGGACGCTTGCAGAAGTGGACGGCTCATCAGCGCTCCCCCTTGAGTTTCATGACGGGACGCTGCATCGGCAGGAAGCCCTGCGGACGCCAGATCATCATCAGCACCATCAAGGCGCCGAAGCCGAGCATCCGGTATTCGCTGAATTCGCGAAGCAGTTCAGGCAACAGAATCATCACGACGGCGGCGAGGATCACGCCCAGTTGCGAGCCCATCCCGCCCAGAACCACGATGGCGAGGATGATCGCCGACTCCAGGAAGGTGAACGACTCCGGCGTGATCAAACCCTGACGCGCGGCGAAGAAACTGCCGGCAAAACCAGCGAACGCAGCACCGAGGGTGAAGGCCGACAGCTTGATGATGGTCGGATTCAGACCCAGCGCGCGGCAGGCGATTTCGTCTTCACGCAGAGCTTCCCAGGCTCGGCCGATGGGCATGCGCAGCAACCGGTTGATCACGAACAGCGCCAACAGCGCCAGCAGCAGGGCGATCAGGTAGAGAAAGATCACCTTATTGATGGAGTTGTAGGGCAGGCCGAAGTATTCGTGGAACGTCTGCATGCCTTCGGCAGCCTTGCGCTCGAAGGTCAGGCCGAACAGCGTTGGTTTTTCGATATTGCTGATACCGTTCGGGCCGCCGGTGATGTCGGTCAGGTTACGCAGGAACAGGCGAATGATTTCACCAAAACCCAGCGTCACGATGGCCAGATAGTCACCACGCAGCCGCAGGACCGGGAAGCCGAGCAGGAAGCCGAACGTCGCCGACGCCAGCCCCGCCAGCGGCAGGCAGATCCAGAAACCGAAGCCGAAGTAGTGCTGCAGCAGGGCGTAGGTGTACGCGCCCACGGCGTAAAAGCCGACGTAGCCGAGGTCAAGCAGGCCCGCCAGACCGACGACGATGTTCAAGCCCAGGCCGAGCATCACGTAGATCAGGATCAGGGTCGCGATGTCCACTGCGCCGCGCGAACCGAAGAACGGCCACACCAGCGCAGCGATCACCAGCGCGCCCAGGAACCAGCGTTGGGTCGACGGCAGGGTTAGAAAGTTGCTGGTCTTGTCGGACATCAGCTGTTTCTGCGGGCGCGAACGCCACATGGCGCTGATCTGTTCGTTGAACAGCACCCGCAGGAACATCAGAAACGCCGCGGCGAAAATCACCAGCACGGTGGTGGTGCTGGCGCCGACCACCGCGAGATTGATCCCGACGATGTCCAATTTGAGCCCGAGGATCGGGTAAGCGACGGCCAGCACCAGCACTGCGCTGAAGAGGGCCGATTTGAGATTCCTGGTCATACTTTTTCAACCTCCGGACGGCCTAGCAGGCCGGTTGGCCGGAACAACAACACCAATACGAGAAGACCGAACGCCACCACATCCTTGTACTGGTCGCCAAAGATGTCGGCGCCGAAGGCTTCGGCGATGCCCAGCACCAGACCGCCGAGCATCGCGCCCGGGATACTGCCGATACCGCCCAGTACCGCAGCGGTGAAGGCTTTGATGCCGACGAGGAAACCCGCGTTCGGGTTGATCACGCCGTACTGCATGCTCAGCAGGACCGCAGCGACGGCCGCCAGGGCAGCGCCGATGACAAAGGTCAGGGCAATGATGTTGTTGGTGTTGATCCCCAGCAGGTTGGCCATCTTGATGTCTTCGGCGCAGGCACGGCAGGCGCGACCCAGGCGAGAGCGGGAGATGAACCAGGTGAGGCCAAGCATGGCCACCAGCGTGACGATGAAGATGAGGATCTGCATGTAGGAGATCACCACTTCATGGGTGCTGCCGGGGCCGAACACGAAGTTGCCGGGAATCAGGTTGGGGATCGATTTGTCTTTTGAGTCTTGCGACAACAACACGGTGTTCTGCAGGAAAATCGACATGCCGATGGCGGAAATCAGAGGGATCAAACGGTTGCTGCCGCGCAACGGGCGATAGGCAACTCGCTCGATGGCGTAACCGTAGGCGCTGGTCACCACAATACTGGCGACGAAGGCTGCGGTAATCAGCAGGGGCAGGCTGTCCAGGCCAAGCATGGTCAGACCGGCCAGAGCGATAAACGCCACATACGACCCGATCATGTACACCTCGCCATGGGCGAAGTTGATCATGCCGATGATGCCGTAAACCATGGTGTAGCCGATGGCAATCAAGGCGTAAGTGCTGCCAATGGTCATCCCATTAACCAGCTGTTGAAGAAAGTGATAGAGATCTATCGGCATTGCTGAGTGCTCCTAAAAACCTGCCTGGTGTTTCACTGGTGAAGTTTTTTCCCGCTCGCGCGTCGTGATCTACGTCCGCGTCCGGCACGAGCCCAGTGGGTCACTGGTGCGGTTTCAAGATGTTCAGGGATCGGAATTCTTGTGAAATTCGCTGCCCAGCTAAAACAAAGCCCACTGCGGTTGCAGTGGGCTTCGGGTAAGCATGAAGGCTGCGTTATTTCACAGGGGCTTCAGTCTTGGTGCCATCTTTGTGCCAGGTGTAAACGACGAATTTGAAGTCTTTCAAGTCACCCTTGGCGTCGAACGACAGATCACCGGTAGGGGTTTTGAAGGTACCGGCGTGAATGGCTGCAGCCACTTTGGCGGTGTCTTCTGACTTGGCGGTCTTGATCGCGTCGGCGATCACTTCCACAGCGGCATAGGCCGGGAACACGAACGGACCGCTTGGGTCTTCTTTCTTCGCCTTGAACGCGGCAACCAGTTCATTGTTGGCCGGGTCCTGATCGAAGGATTTCGGCAGGGTGACCAGCAGACCTTCGGACGCATCCTGAGCGATCTGCGAGATGGACGCGTTGCCCACGCCTTCCGGACCCATGAAGCCGGCTTTCAGGCCTTTTTCCTGTGCCTGACGCAGGATCAGACCCAGCTCAGGGTGGTAGCCGCCGTAGTAGACGAAGTCGACGTTGGCTTGCTTCATCTTGGCGATCAGCGAGGAGAAGTCCTTGTCGCCGGCATTGATGCCTTCGAACAGGGCGACTTTCACGCCGTCTTTTTCCAGGGTCTGCTTGACGGCGGTGGCGATGCCTTCACCGTATTGCTGTTTGTCGTGGATGACCGCAACGATCTTCGGCTTTACCTGTTTGGCGATGTAATCGCCAGCGGCCGGGCCCTGGGCGCTGTCCAGGCCGATGGTGCGGAAGATCATTTTGTAACCGCGGGCGGTGATTTCCGGGCTGGTGGCCGCCGGGGTCACCATGATGATGCCTTCGTCTTCGTAGATATCAGAAGCAGGCTGAGTGGAGCTGGAGCAGAGGTGACCAACCACGAACTTGACGCCGTCGTTAACCACTTTGTTGGCGATGGCGACCGCTTGTTTCGGGTCACAGGCATCATCGTAATCAACCGCTTCAAGCTTCTTGCCGTCAACGCCGCCTTTGGCGTTGATCTGGTCGATGGCCATCTTGGCGCCACTGAACTGCATGTCGCCGTACTGGGCCACTGCACCGGTTTTAGGGCCGGCGATGCCGATCTTGATGGTGTCAGCTGCGAACGAGTGACTGGCAACCCCCGCCAGAACCAGTGCGGCAAACAGCTTGGAAATCTGATTAATACCCTTAGTCATGATGCTCCACTCTTGCGTTGTCGTTTTTATAATCCTGACGGCCAAAGCTGCAGGACCGGATTGAATCTCCAGGCCGCACCCCAGCAACTGTACCGGAACAGTTTAGAGCGCCGGTCGAGCGCTTGAATAGCTGGCTGCGGGGGCCAAAACCTGTGGATGTCGCTTAATCGACAGAAAGATACACAATCAGGCGGCTGGTTTCGTCTTGTCGGACGAGCAACCGGTCGGCTAGCGCGAACTTCCCTGCAATCAATCACTTGAATCCGGGTTTGTCGGTATGAAAGGCGGCGCTATCATTGCGCCGATTTCCAATACGGTGAAAACCCATGACGCAAGAACCTAGCACCCTCTATGCCAAGCTGCTTGGCGAAACCGCTTCGATTACCTGGAAAGAATTGCAACCATTCTTTGCGAAGGGTGCCCTGTTGTGGGTCGAGCCGACGCTGGATTTGATCGCCGTGGCAGAGGCATTTGCCGAGAACCGCGAGGCGCAGGTAGCGGCGTGGCTCAAGAGTGGGGACGTCGGCAAGGTCTCTGAATCAAAGGCTCTGGATCTTTTCGAGCGTGATCCGCCGCTGTGGGCCGTCGTCGTCGCACCCTGGGTGTTGATCCATGAAAGGGCGTGATGCTGACAGCTGCTCAAAAATGGTGCGCCAAGTGATGGCAAAGTGGGTAGGGCGGTAACTATCAGTGTGTTGCCGGTAGCGGAATATCTCACCGACCGCACGCTTCGCGTGAGGGTCACGGCGGGGATCACTGCGGGACTGAGGCATGCCTTACATGGGCCGGTATCAGCGGGGCGAATGTTCACAGACAGAGTGCCATGGGGTGACTAGATTTCAGGCAAACCGGAGCGTCAGCCGGGACAGCCTCCTATAACAAGAAGAGATCGCCCCATGGATCAATCGACTCAGGCAAGGAACGCTTGGCGCGTTCTGTTTCTGCTGTTTCTGGCCAACCTGTTCAATTTCTTCGACCGCACGATCCCCGCGATCATCATTGAGCCCATCCGGAAAGAATGGTCGCTGAGCGATTTTCAGCTCGGCATCATCGGCACCGCCTTCACGCTGGTGTACGCCGTGGCCGGTCTGCCGTTGGGGCGCATGGCCGACAATGGCTCGCGGCGCAAGTTGATGGGCTGGGGTCTGGCGGTGTGGAGCGGTCTGACGGCGGTGAACGGTCTGGTCGGCAACTTCTGGGCGTTTCTGTTAGTGCGCATGGGCGTGGGCATTGGTGAGGCCACCTATGCGCCTGCGGCCAACTCGTTGATCGGTGACCTGTTCCCGGCCCACCGCCGCGCCCGGGCTATGGGCATCTTTATGCTGGGCTTGCCCCTGGGGCTGCTGCTGGCGTTCTTCACCATCGGCGCAATGGTCCAGGCCTTCGGCAGTTGGCGGGCGCCGTTCTTCATCGCTGCGGTGCCGGGGCTGGTGCTGGCGGTGTTCATGTTCTTCATCCGCGAGCCAGCCCGGGGCGCCGCTGAAAGCGTGGCCATTTCCCAGGAGAAAATCGACCGACCCATCCGCCGAGTGCTGTCGATTCCTACGTTTCGCTGGCTGGTGCTCGCCGGTCTTGCGTTCAACTTCGCGACCTACGCCTGCAACTCGTTCATGGTGCCGATGCTCCAGCGCTACTTTTTGCTGCCTTTGCAGGACGCCGCGATGGCGACCGGCATGATCGTCGGCGTGACCGGGCTCGTTGGCCTGACGGTCGGCGGCTGGGTGGCGGACAAGCTGCATCAACGCTGGAGCAACGGCCGTCTGATGTTTGCCGCCGTGAGCATGGTGGTCGCGACGCTGTGTACCGGTTATGCGCTGCACGCCGGGCGCATCGAAATCGGCGTGTTCGTGGGTGTATTCAGCCTGGGCTGGCTGTTTTCCTACAACTTCTACACCTGCGTTTACACCGCCATTCAGGACGTGGTGCAGCCCCGGCTGCGCGCCACGGCCATGGCGTTGTTTTTTGCCGGTCTATATCTGCTGGGCGGCGGCCTGGGGCCAGTGGTGGTGGGACTGCTGTCCGACCATTTCGCTCACTCGGCCATGTACGCCGCGCAGGTTGAACAGATGACCGAACCGTTCAAGGCGGTGGGGCTGCACGATGCGATGTACCTGATACCGGTGGCGCTGTTTTTCGCACTGGTGTTTCTGGTGAAGGCGTCGACGTGTTTCAGCGCCGATGCGCAGCGGATGCGCGAGGGGATGGTGGCGGATGAGCCGGTGGGGCAGGGGGCGAAGCCGTCCGTGGCGTGACCGAAAAGGGGACAGATTTATTTACGGTGAAACGCTGTAAATAAGATCAGTCCCCTTTTACGGCCAGTCTCGTTGGTTTAGCCGGCGACAAGCACCCGAATGGCTTCCAGGCGCAGCGCGGCTTTTTCCAGCATGGCCAGGCCTTGCTCACGTTGTTCGCGCAACGCCGCCAGTTCGCCGTCGCGCACGGTCGGGTTGACCGCTTGCAACGCGGTCAAACGCGCCAGCTCTTCTTCGGTGTCTGCCGCGAGACGTCGCTGGGCTTCCGCCACACGTTCAGCGTGCTTCGGCGCGATCTTGCTTTCGGCGGCGTTGATCTGCGGGTTGAGCACGTCGCGCTGGGCCTGAATGAACTTGTTGGCGCTGGCCCGGGGCACGCTCTCCAGCTGATCGTTCAGGGTGGTGAAGGACACGCGGCCCGACAGGTCGTTGCCGTTGCCGTCCAGCAGGCAACGAAGCGCGGCCGGCGGCAGGTAGCGGCCCAGTTGCAGCGAGCGCGGCGCGACTACTTCGCTGACGTAGAGCAATTCCAGCAACACGGTGCCGGGCTTCAGCGCCTTGTTTTTGATCAGCGCCACGGCGGTGTTGCCCATCGAGCCGGACAGCACCAGATCCATGCCGCCCTGCACCATCGGGTGTTCCCAGGTAATGAACTGCATGTCCTCGCGGGCCAGCGCCTGATTACGGTCGTAGGTGATGGTCACGCCTTCGTCGTCGCCCAGCGGAAAGCTGGCGTCGAGCATCTTCTCGCTCGGCCGCAGGATCAGCGCGTTCTCCGAGTGATCCTCGCTGTCGATACCGAACGCGTCGAACAGGGTTTCCATGTAGATCGGCAGGGTGAACTGATCGTCCTGCTCAAGGATGGCTTCCACCAGCGCCTCGCCTTCGCCCGCGCCGCCGGAATTCAGCTCCAGCAGACGGTCGCGGCCGGTGTGCAGTTCACTCTCCAGACGCTCGCGCTCAGTGCGGGCCTCGGTCACCAGGGCCTGCCAGTCATCCTCGTCACCGCCATCCAGCTGCGGCAACAGGCGCGGACCGAACGTATGTTGCAGCGCGTTGCCGGTCGGGCAGGTGTTGAGGAATGCGTTGAGCGCTTCGTGATACCACTGGAACAGCCGCTCTTGCGGGCTGGTTTCCAGATACGGCACGTGCAGCTCGATGATGTGCTTCTGGCCGATCCGGTCCAGACGGCCAATACGCTGCTCCAGCAGGTCCGGGTGCGCAGGCAGGTCGAACAGCACCAGATGATGGGAGAACTGGAAGTTGCGGCCTTCACTGCCGATTTCCGAGCAGATCAGTACCTGGGCGCCGAACTCTTCGTCGGCGAAGTAGGCTGCCGCGCGGTCGCGCTCAAGGATGTTCATGCCTTCGTGGAAGACTGTCGCCGGGATGCCTGAACGCACGCGCAGGGCGTCTTCCAGGTCCATCGCGGTTTCGGCGTGGGCGCAGATGACCAGCACCTTCACGCGCTTGAGCATTTTCAGGGTGTCGATCAGCCAGTCAACGCGCGGATCGAAGCGCCACCAGCGTTCTTCCTCAGTGCTCTCGCCGTTGGCCTGGAAGCTGACTTCCGGGTACAGGTCGGCGTGTTCGCCAATCGGCAGCTCCAGGTATTCGGCCGGGCAGGGCAGGGGATAAGGGTGCAGTTTGCGCTCCGGGAACCCTTGCACGGCGGCGCGGGTGTTGCGGAACAGCACGCGGCCGGTGCCGTGACGGTCAAGCAGTTCGCGGATCAGGCGGGCACTGGCTTCGGCGTCGCCGGCGGCCACAGCGGTCAGCAGCGCCTCGGCTTCGGCGCCGAGGAAACCACGGATGGTCCCGTTGGCCTTGGGCGACAGCGTGCCTTTGTCCAGGAGTTCCTGAACGGCCTCGGCCACCGGGCGATAGTTTTCGCTCTCGGCGCGGAAGGCGTGCAGGTCGTGAAAACGGTTCGGGTCCAGCAGGCGCAGACGGGCGAAGTGGCTGTCCTGGCCGAGCTGCTCGGGCGTTGCGGTCAGCAGCAGCACGCCGGGAATGACTTCGGCCAGTTGCTCGACCAGCGAGTATTCGCGGCTGGCCTTTTCTTCGTGCCAGACCAGGTGGTGGGCCTCGTCGACCACCAGCAGGTCCCAGCCCGCCGCGAATAGTGCGTCCTGGGCCTTCTCGTCTTCGACCAGCCATTCCAGCGACACCAGCGCCAGTTGCGTGTCTTCGAACGGGTTGCTGGCATCGCTCTCGATGAAGCGTTCGGCGTCGAACAGCGCGACCTGCAGGTTGAAGCGGCGGCGCATTTCCACCAGCCACTGGTGCTGCAGGTTTTCCGGCACCAGGATCAGCACGCGGTTGGCGCGACCCGACAGCAGCTGGCGGTGGATGACCAGACCGGCTTCGATGGTTTTACCCAGCCCCACTTCGTCCGCCAGCAATACGCGCGGCGCGATACGGTCAGCGACTTCGCGAGCGATGTGCAACTGGTGCGCGATCGGTTGCGCGCGCACACCGCCCAGGCCCCACAGCGAGGATTGCAGCTGGCGGCTGGTGTGTTCGAGGGTGTGATAACGCAGGGAGAACCACGGCAGGGGATCGATCTGCCCGGCAAACAGGCGGTCGGTGGCCAGGCGGAACTGAATGAAGTTCGACAGCTGGGTTTCCGGCAGCGTCACCGGCTGGTTCTGCGCGTTGAGGCCGTGGTAAACCAGCAGGCCGTCGACGTCGTCGACTTCGCGGACGGTCATCTTCCAGTTTTCGAAGTGGGTGATGGTGTCACCCGGCGAGAAGCGCACGCGCGTCAGCGGCGCATTGCGCAAAGCATACTGGCGCGTGTCGCCAGTGGCCGGATAGAGCACGGTCAGCAAGCGGCCGTCCTGAGCCAGAACGGTGCCCAAACCCAGCTCGGCTTCGCTGTCGCTAATCCAGCGTTGCCCCGGTTGATACTGCTGCGCCATGCTGCCTGACTCCCGCCTTGAAAAAGCCGACTATGTTAACGGAACAAGGCGCCCAGGCCAAAGCCACATTGTAAAAACGCCCGGATAGAGTGGGTGGCGCGCCTGAGGCGGGCACTTGCTGCGAAAAACATAGTCGAAACTCGCGCTTGAATCGGCTCAAGTCGACGAACCGTCAGCCGACAGCTTGATAACAGGAGACCATTACCATGCTGCCACCGCTGATCCCACTGAGCGCGGCCCCCGTGACTTCGCAGCTGGACCCGGTCAAACCCACCCCGGACATCCCGCCGGTAACGCCGATTCAAAAAAGTTCGAGCGAAACCAACATCGACATGGGCGAACGTGACCGCGAGCAGGCCGAATTGCTGTTGCGCAAAGAGCAACGTCGCCACCAACGCCGCCGCAGTGACCGGCGCGTGGCTGACCGCCATCCCGATCTCGAAGAAGGCCCGGCCATCCCCGGGGATTTCCTCAATGCCGACGACACCGTGCCGGTGGTGCCGATCATCGACGACGAGCCGCGCCAGGGTTTATGGGTCGACCTGAAAGTCTGAGGCGCTGGTCAGCGCCGCTCCGATTGCGCATTATTGGCGGCAACGGGCATTCACGAGCGATACGCCATGAGCGATGACGAAAAACTGGTAGACCTGAGCGCCGAACGTGCCAAGCGTGTTCACGACCTCAATGACAAACGGCTGAACGAAGTGCGAAGCGCGTTCGAGCAGGCCATGCCGCTGGGCAAGGGCAAGAAGAAAGCCAAGAGCAAACCGAAAAAACGTTGACCCCGCCTTTCGTTCATCCCCGTCTGCCGGCTGCTTATTCACGCCGGCATTGACCTGAGTCAATCCCTCCCGCCACCCCACTGATTACTCTGCGCCCATCAAAGGCTTAGGCAGAAGGCACGCGCATGTTTCTCGACCACGCAGTGATAGCCGGCGTCATGACGGTGGGGCTGATGATGGTGATTTATTCAAGTGTCGGACTGGTCATCTGGAAAGACTCACCCCGGCGCGGCAGACGCTGAGTTTTCTATAAAAGAGCACGCAAGGCATTTTGGGCAACTTCGGTTGCCCATTTTTTTTGCGTGCTGTTTGCTCATTTGCGGCGGGGTCATCTTTGGTGAGAGTCGACTCAACCCACGGTAATGGGCGGCAGCTCGGCCAGGCTCACGGTCTGCAGTTTGCGTGGCGCAAGGATTTCGGCCTCGCCGTCCACCACCAGTTCATCGTTCTGATTGAAGACGCGAGTGGCGATGCGTACGCGGAACTTCGGCAGTTTCTCGAGGATTTCCAGGCGCACGGTCAAGGTGTCGCCGATCTTCACCGGCTTCTGAAAGGTCATCTGCTGGCCCAGGTAAATCGTGCCCGGGCCAGGCAGTTCGCAAGCCACCGCCGCGCTGATCAAAGCGCCGCTGAACATGCCGTGGGCGATGCGATCCTTGAACATGCTCTTGGCCGCGAACTCGGCGTCCAGGTGCACCGGGTTGCGGTCGCCTGACATCTCGGCGAACAGCTGGATGTGACGCTCTTCGACGGTTTTGCTGTAGCTGGCGGTCTGGCCGAGTTCAAGGGCTTCGTACGGCGTGTTGGTGACTTGGGTCATGGGGTGTCCTGTGACAGTTAGGAAAGGTGAACCACTGACGTCATTCGCTGCGGCGCGGCCTGGGCTGCTTCAGCGCCTGTTCCATCCAGGCGAGCAGATCCCGGGTGACCTCTTCACGGTTGGTCTCGATGAGGATCTCGTGACGCGCCTGCGGATAGACCTTCAGCGTAACAAACGGGTGGTCGGTGCCGCTCAGAGCGTCGGCCAGATGCGTGAGACGCTTGCCATCGCTCACCGGATCACATTCGCCACCGATAATCAGGATCGGCAGTCCGGGATCGATCTGCGCCAGGTTCGAACGCTTGCTGATCTGTTGCAGGCCGCCGAGCAGGTCCATCCACAACTGATTGGTGCAACGAAAGCCGCACAGCGGGTCGTTGCTGTAGGCGTCGACCTCGGCCGGGTCACGGTTGAGCCAGTCGTAGCAGGTGCGGGCAGGTTTGAAGCGTTTGTTGAACGCGCCGAACGACAGGTGCTCGATCAACGCGCTGCGCCCTGTTGGCCCTTGCCGCCAGCGTTCAATGCGGGCGACCAGCGCCGCCGAGCGATAAAAGGTGACGGGATGGTAGTTCGAGCCGCTGAGGATCGCACCCTGCAAACTGGCGCTGTGGTGCAGCAAATACCCCTGGGCGATATAACTGCCCATGCTGTGACCCAGCAGGAACACCGGCACCCCCGGATGACGCACTGCAATCGACGCTTTGAGCGTAGCCAGGTCGCCGACCACTTTGTTCCAGCCGTCCTGATCGGCGTAATGACCCAGGGTGCCATAGGAAGCGGAATGGCCGTGGCCACGTTGATCGGCGGCATACAGAGCGAAGCCGGCCGGTGTCAGCGCCTTGCCCAGTCTGTCATAGCGCCCGCCGTGCTCAGCCATGCCGTGGGACAGCAGGATCACCGCCCGGGCATTGCCCATCGGCCTCCAGGCATGCACATAGAGGCGACTGTGATCTTGAGCGTCCAGCCAAAAAGCTTCGTGTTCCATCGCGGTTCCCTGGCCCCTGTAAAAAGTTGTCTCAAAAAACGCAGTGGCGAGCGCTTCGCTTGAGTGTATAGCGGTAGCCGGATGGCAGGCTGGTTACCGGCAAGATTCACACCGGTGATGACGTGCCGACGACTATTTGCCTTCTATGCCATAGCTGCTAACGTCCGGCAAACGCCCGTTTAAATTCCACGGGGCCAGCACACTCAGGTAAGAGGATAAAAACAACATGCAACCTGACTTCTGGAACGACAAGCGCCCCGCTGGCGTTCTTTCTGAGGTGGACCTTCAGGCGTACACATCGGTGGTCGAGGTCTTTGAGCGCAGTTGCCGCCAATACGCCGACCGGCCGGCTTACAGCAACATGGGCGTCACCCTGAGCTACGCAGAGCTTGACCGCCATTCAGCAGCGTTCGCCGGTTACCTGCAACAGCAGACCGACCTCAACCCCGGCGACCGCATCGCCGTGCAGATGCCCAACCTGATCCAGTACCCGATCGCCGTGTTCGGTGCCATGCGCGCCGGCCTCATCGTCGTCAACACCAACCCGCTGTACACCGCCCGGGAAATGCGCCATCAGTTCAAGGATTCCGGCGCGCGCGCACTGGTCTACCTCAACGTCTTCGGCAAGAACGTGCAGGAAGTGCTGCCGGACACCGACATTGAATACCTCATCGAAGTGAAGATGGGCGACATGCAGTCGGCGGCCAAGGGCTGGCTGATCAACACAGCGGTGGAAAAGCTCAAGAAGCTGGTGCCCGCGTACCACTTGCCCCAGGCGATTGCGTTCAAACGTGTGCTCAAGCTCGGCAAGGGTGATCGTTTGCAACCCGTGCCGCTGGCCCTGGATGATGTCGCCGTCCTGCAATACACCGGTGGCACCACCGGTTCGCCGAAAGGCGCGATGCTGACCCACGGCAATCTGGTCGCCAACATGCAGCAGGTCTATGCCTGCATGCTGCAGCACGGGCCGGACGGGCAGCCGATCTTCAAGCAGGGCAGCGAGATCATGGTGGCGCCGCTGCCGCTTTATCACATCTATGCGTTCACCTGTAATTGCATGTGCATGATGGTCAGCGGCAATCACAACCTGCTGATCACCAACCCGCGAGACATCGGCGGCTTCATCAAGGAACTGAAGAAGTGGAAGTTCTCGGCGATGCTCGGCCTCAACACGCTGTTCGTGGCCCTCATGGATCATCCCGAATTCAAGCACCTGGATTTCTCCACCCTGCGTCTGACCAACTCCGGCGGCACCGCGCTGGTAAAAGCCACGGCCGAACGCTGGCTGGAGCTGACCGGCTGCCCGATCGTCGAAGGCTATGGCCTGACCGAAACCTCTCCCGTCGCCACCGCCAACCCCTATGGCAATCAGTCCAGGCTGGGCACGGTGGGCATGCCGGTGCCGGGCACCACGGCGAAGGTCATCAGCGACGACGGGGCTGAACTGCCCGTGGGTGAGCGCGGCGAGCTGTGCCTCAAGGGGCCGCAGATCATGCTCGGTTACTGGAACAAGCCAGAGGCCACCGCCGAAGTGCTGGACAGCGAAGGCTGGCTGAAAACCGGCGACGTTGCGGTGATCGACCCGGACGGGTTCATCCGCATTGTCGATCGCAAAAAGGACCTGATCATCGTCTCGGGCTTCAATGTCTACCCGAACGAGATCGAGGACGTGGTTTCACGGCATCCGAAAGTGGCGAACTGTGCGGTGATCGGCGTTCCCGACGACCGTTCGGGCGAAGCTGTGAAGCTGTTCGTGGTGCCAAGGGATGCAACGCTGACCAGCGAGGAGTTGAAGGCATACTGCAAGGAGAACTTCACCGGCTACAAGATTCCCAAGCTGATTGTGCTGCGTGAATCCTTGCCGATGACGCCGGTAGGAAAAATCCTGCGGCGGGAGCTGCGGGATATCGCCTGATCCTGCGGCGATTGCTCATCAGCTTCCAACCCCGGAAAAACGGCGTGTCGATCACGCCGTTTTTTTTGCCTGGTAACTTGCTGCTGGATTAAATCGGAACGCGTAAATAAACATCGACGTAAGGCATTTCCGACATTTAGGTTCATTGCTCTAAACGTGACCGTGGCCTATTCAAGAGTCATCGATGTGACTGGAGAGCCCGCTTTTGGCTCTAGGCGGCCTTTGGCAAAGCTGATACGCTCGCCCCGCTTTTTGTGCCATCGGCCAACAAAAAGCAGTGACTACACAATTCCAAACACAAGAAATCATCGCACCAAGCGGTGTGTAGAAACGCTGTCGCTGAGGAGTCGGCTTTTATGCTCGAAAACTTCTGGAAGGATAAGTATCCGACAGGTATCGCCGCCGATATCGATCCGGATCAGTATCCGAACGTACAGGCCGTATTGAAACAGTCCTGCGAGCGTTTCGCCAACAAACCTGCGTTCAGCAACCTGGGCAAGACCCTCACCTACGGCGAAATGTACGCGCTGTCCGGTGCATTCGCTGCGTATCTGCAACAGCACACCGACCTGCAACCCGGCGACCGCATCGCCGTGCAGCTGCCCAACGTGCTGCAGTACCCGGTCGCGGTGTTCGGCGCCATTCGTGCCGGGCTCATCGTGGTCAACACCAACCCGCTGTACACCGCGCGGGAGATGGAACACCAATTCAACGACTCCGGCGCCAAGGCGCTGGTCTGCCTGGCGAACATGGCGCACCTGGCCGAAAAGGTCGTGCCCAAGACCGGCGTCAAGCACATCATCGTCACCGAAGTCGCCGACCTGCTGCCGCCGCTCAAGCGCCTGCTGGTCAACAGCGTCATCAAGTACGTGAAGAAGATGGTCCCGCCGTTTCACCTGCCCAAGGCGGTGAAATTCAACGACGTGCTGGCCAAGGGTCGCGGTCAGCGGGTGCAGGATGTTTCGCCGAACGGCGACGATGTCGCGGTGCTGCAATACACCGGTGGCACCACGGGCGTGGCCAAAGGGGCGATGCTCACCCACCGCAACCTGATCGCCAACATGCTGCAGTGTCGGGCGCTGATGGCGGCCAACCTCAATGAAGGCACCGAGGTGCTGATCACGCCGTTGCCGCTGTATCACATCTATGCGTTCACCTTTCACTGCATGGCGATGATGCTGAGTGGCAACCACAACGTGCTGATCAGCAACCCGCGTGATCTGTCGGCGATGGTGAAAGAGCTGTCGAAGTGGAGGTTTTCCGGTTTTGTCGGGCTCAACACGCTGTTCGTCGCGCTGTGCAATAACGCCGACTTCCGCCACCTGGATTTCTCTTCACTGAAGCTCACCCTGTCAGGCGGCATGGCCCTGCAAACCGCTGCCGCCGAGCGCTGGAAAGAAGTGACCGGCTGCTCGATCTGCGAGGGTTACGGCATGACCGAGACCAGCCCGGTGGCGTCGGTGAACCCGTTCCAGAAGATCCAGATGGGCACCATCGGCATTCCCGTGCCCTCGACGCTGTGCAAGACCATCAATGACGCTGGCGAAGAGCTGCCGTTGGGCGAAGTGGGCGAGCTGTGCATCAAGGGCCCGCAGGTGATGAAGGGCTACTGGCAAAACCAGGCCGCCACCGACGACATGCTGGATGCCGACGGTTGGTTGAAGACCGGCGACATCGCGATCATCCAGCCGGATGGCTACATGCGCATTGTTGATCGCAAGAAAGACATGATTCTGGTCTCCGGCTTCAACGTGTACCCGAACGAACTGGAAGACGTGCTGGCAACCTTGCCGGGCGTGCTGCAGTGCGCGGCCATCGGCATCCCGGACGAGAAATCCGGCGAGGCGATCAAACTGTTCGTGGTGTGCAAACCGGGTACGACCCTGAGCAAGGATCAGGTCATGGAGCACATGCGCGCCAACGTCACCGCTTACAAAGTGCCGCGCAGCGTGGAATTCCGCGACGCGCTGCCGACCACCAACGTCGGCAAGATCCTGCGCCGCGAACTGCGCGACGAAGAACTGAAAAGACTGGCACTGAAAAAGCCCGCCTAAGTCAGCCCTGACAACCACAGACCCCGCCAGCGTGCGGGGTTTGTTGTTCGAGGCTTACACGCGATTGATGCCATGCTCAAATCCGTAGGAGCCGGCTTGCTGGCGAACCCATCGGCTCAGTCACATCTTTGTTTCTCACGCTCCGCGTTCGCCAGCAAGCCGGCTCCTACAGGGTTGCGGTGCCGTTCAGTGAATGAATCCACGCCCACAAACAGCTTTGAGCCGCAGACCTGCCTCCGCCCCACCAAATCTGCGACAATCCGCGCCCTGCATTCAGATAGAAAGATTCCGCGCCCTGATGACCGACGATTCGACCTCCATCGACCAACTCTTCAAAAATCTCGACCACGCGATGATCAGCGATCGTCATCGCTTGCGCCGGCAATTGCATGAGCTGCGCAAGAAACCGGACGAGACGAAGCTGGCGCAGTGGGTCGAGCGCGTGCAGGCATCGTGTGCCCGTGTAGTCAGTCGCGCGCAAAGCGTACCCGCCATGCGCTACGACGAAAACCTGCCGATCGCCGCCAAGCGTGACGAGATCAAGAAAGCGATTCTTGAACATCAGGTCTTGATCATCGCCGGCGAAACCGGCTCGGGCAAAACCACGCAGCTGCCAAAAATCTGTCTGGAAATCGGTCGCGGTCAGCACGGCCTGATCGGCCACACCCAGCCGCGTCGAATCGCAGCACGCAGCGTCGGCAGCCGGGTCGCCGAGGAAATCGGCACGCCGCTGGGCGGGCTGGTGGGTTATCAGGTGCGCTTCGAAGATCAGAGCGACGAAAACACCCTGATCAAGCTGATGACCGACGGCATCCTGCTCGCCGAAACCCAGCACGACCGCTTTCTTGAGCGCTACGACACGATCATCGTCGACGAAGCCCACGAACGCAGCCTGAACATCGACTTCCTGCTCGGTTACCTGAAAACCCTGCTGCCCCGTCGCCCGGATCTGAAAGTCATCATCACCTCGGCGACTATCGACCTTGAGCGCTTCTCCGAGCATTTCGACAAAGCGCCGGTCATCGAAGTCTCGGGCCGGACTTTCCCGGTGGAGACCTGGTACCGGCCGATGACTGCGCAGCAGGACGAAGAGGGCAACAGCGTCGAGGAAGACCTGACGGTCGATCAGGCGATTCTTGCCGCGCTGGACGAACTGGCGGCCTTCGAACGCAGCGAGCGCAAGTCCCCCGGGGATGTGCTGGTGTTTCTGCCCGGCGAGCGGGAAATCCGTGACGCCGCTGAAATGCTGCGCAAGGCGCAACTCAAACACACCGAAATCCTGCCGCTGTACGCGCGTTTGTCGCCGGCCGAACAGCAACGAATCTTCCAGTCCCACCCGGGCCGTCGCGTGGTGCTGGCGACCAACGTCGCGGAGACCTCGCTGACCGTGCCGGGCATCCGCTACGTCATCGACACCGGCACCGCGCGCATCAGCCGCTACAGCTACCGCGCCAAAGTGCAGCGCCTGCCCATCGAAGCGATCTCCCAGGCCAGCGCCAACCAGCGCAAGGGCCGTTGCGGCCGAGTCGAGCCGGGCCTGTGCGTGCGCCTGTACAGCGAAGAGGATTTTCTCTCGCGGCCTGAATTCACTGATCCGGAAATTCTGCGCACCAACCTCGCGGCGGTCATCCTGCAGATGCTCCACCTGCGACTGGGCCAGATCACCGATTTCCCGTTCATCGAGCCGCCGGACGGCAAGGCAATCAGCGACGGTTTCAACCTGTTGCAAGAGCTGTCGGCGGTTGACCGCGAGAACAATCTGACACCGATGGGCCGGCAACTGGCGCGCCTGCCGGTGGACCCGCGCATGGGCCGTATGTTGCTGGAAGCGGCGAAGCAAGGCAGCTTGCAGGAAGTGTTGATTGTCGCCAGCGCCATGTCGATTCAGGACCCGCGCGAGCGGCCGCCGGAGCGACAGCAGGCCGCCGACCAAGCCCACGCGCAGTGGAAAGATCAGGACTCCGACTTCGCCGGTCTGGTCAATTTGTGGCGTGGTTTCGAAGAACAGCGCCAGGCCCTAACCGCCAGTCCGCTGCGCAACTGGTGCCGGCGCAACTTCCTCAATTACCTGCGCCTGCGAGAATGGCGTGACTCCCATCGCCAATTGAGTTTGATCTGTCGCGACCTTCAACTGACGGTCAACAAAGAGCCGGCCGATTTTCCGAAATTCCACAAGGCAGTGCTCTCGGGCCTGCTCAGCCAGATCGGTCAGAAGACCGAAGACGGCGATTACATGGGCGCCCGTCAGCGGCGGTTCTGGGTGCATCCGTCATCGGGGCTGGGCCGCAAGCGCCCGCAATGGATCATGGCTGCCGAGCTGGTGGAAACCACCAAGCTGTATGCGCGCATGGTGGCGAAGATCGAGCCTGACTGGATCGAACCCCTCGCCGGGCACCTGATCAAGAAAAACCACTTCGAACCCCATTGGGAAAAGAAGCGCGGCCAGGTCGTCGCCTTCGAGCAGATCACGCTGTTCGGCCTCATCGTCGTGGGGCGTCGGCCGGTGCATTTCGGGCCGATCGACCCGGTGGTGTCCCGCGAGTTCTTCATTCGCGAAGGGCTGGTGCGCGGTGAGATCCAGTCCCGGGCCAAATGCCTCGCCGCCAACACCAAGCTGCTGGAACAGCTCGACGAACTGGAGGCCAAGGCGCGGCGCCGCGACATCCTGGCTGATGAAGAAACCCTGTATCGCTATTACGACGAACGCTTGCCGGCGGATATTCACCAGACCGCGACGTTCGACGCCTGGTACCGGATGGAGAGCCAGAAGAACCCGCAGCTGTTGATCATGCGCGAGGGAGATGTGCTCGCCCGCGAAGCCAGCGAGGTCACGGCCAATCAGTACCCGGACACTTTGCGTCTGGGCGAACTGACCCTGTCGCTGACCTATCACTTCGAGCCCAACCATCCGCGTGACGGCGTGACCCTGCGGGTGCCGGCGCCGCTGTTGCTGTCGTTGCCGGCCGAGCGCCTGGAATGGCTGGTGCCCGGGCTGCTGGAGACCAAGTGCGTGGCGCTGGTGCGCAATCTGCCCAAGGCGCTGCGCAAGAATTTCGTGCCGGTGCCGGACTTCGTCAAAGCCGCGTTGCAGCGCATGGTCTTCGCCGAAGGCTCGCTGCCCCAGGCACTGGGCCGCGAGTTGTTGCGCATGACCGGCGTGCGGGTGACTGACGAAGCCTGGGCCGAGGCGGCGCAGCAGGTAGAAAGCCACCTGAAAATGAACCTTGAAGTGGTCGATGCCAACGGCAAGTTCCTCGGTGAAGGCCGTGAGCTGGATGAGCTGACCGCCCGTTTCGCCGAGGCCGGACAAGCCGCGTTGGCAGTGCCGCAATCGGCCAAGGGGCAGCAGCCGGTTGAGGCCAAGGGCTTCGCAAAGGTGGCCGAGAAGACTCAACAAAAGATCGCCGGGTTGTCGATGACGGTGTACCCGGCGCTGGTGGAAGAGGGCGGTGCGGTCAAGGAAGGGCGTTTCTCGACCCAGGCCGAGGCTGAATACCAGCACCGTCGAGCCCTGCAACGGCTGTTGTTGCAGCAACTGGCCGAGCCGACCAAGTTCCTGCGCAGCAAGCTGCCGGGCCAAACCGAACTGGCTTTGCTGTATCGCGATCTGGGTCGGGTCGATGGGCTGATCGAAGACATTCTGCTGGCGAGCCTCGACAGCTGCATTCTTGAGGGCGAAGCGACCTTGCCGCGAGACGGTGCCGGCCTGTTGTCCCTGGCCGAGCGCAAGCGTGGCGGTCTGACCGAACATGCCGAGCGGCTGGCGAAGCTGACGCTGGAAATCCTCAAGCTCTGGCACGGCCTGCAAAAGCGCTTCAAGGGCAAGATCGATCTGGCCCAGGCCGTGGCGCTGAACGACATCAAGGGCCAGCTAAGCAAGCTGGTTTATCCCGGTTTCGTCCGTGAGACGCCGGCGGTGTGGCTCAAGGAACTGCCGCGTTACCTCAAGGCCATCGAAATGCGCCTCGAGAAACTCGGTAGCCAGGCGCAGAAGGACCGGGTCTGGAGCATCGAACTGGGCAATCTCTGGGCGCAGTACCAGACCCGCGCCGACAAACATGCCCAGGAAGGCAAGCGCGACCCGGAGCTGGTGGTGTATCGCTGGTGGCTGGAGGAATACCGCGTGTCGCTGTTTGCCCAGCAGTTGGGGACCAAAGTGCCGATCTCGGACAAGCGGCTGAACAAGCAATGGAGCCAGGTCGAGGGGTGATCCCCTCGGCCCGCAGTCCCGATTACATTACCCGATAGCGCGAAATGGCGGCCGTTATGGCAAACTTCGCGGCTAAACTTCATAGCGTCATAAACATACGTCGTCCGCCAAGCGGGTTGCTGCCTCGTTGCATTGGGACTTTCGTCCCAGAACCACCGACGCCCTGCTTGTGCTGGCTGTTCAACTGCTGCCGTCAATGAGCTGCTTTTATCTCGAGAGGAACGACCGTGTACGAAGTCGTGATCAGTGGCACCGGGCTTTTCACCCCCGCCAACAGTATTTCCAACGATGAGCTGGTGCAGTCTTTCAATAGCTACGTTGCCCAGTTCAACGCCGAAAATGCCGCCGCGATCGACGCGGGCGAGATTCAGGCACTGACGGAATCCAACGCGGCGTTCATCGAGAAAGCCAGCGGCATCAAAAGCCGTTACGTGATGGACAAGGACGGCATTCTCGACCCCCAGCGCATGAAGCCTCGCCTGCCCGAGCGTTCGAATGACGAATGGTCGATTCTCTGCGAGATGGGCGTTGCCGCGGCCAAACAGGCCCTCCAGCGTGCCGGCAAGACCGCGGCCGACATCGACGGCGTGATCGTCGCCTGCTCAAACCTGCAACGTGCTTACCCGGCGATCTCCATCGAAATCCAGGCGGCGCTGGGCGTTCAGGGCTTCGGCTTTGACATGAACGTGGCGTGCTCATCGGCCACGTTCGGCATTCAGACGGCGTGCAACAGCGTCAAGCTGGGCCAGGCCCGCGCGCTGTTGGTCATCAGCCCTGAAATCTGCACCGCTCACCTCAATTTCCGCGACCGTGACAGCCACTTCATCTTCGGCGATGCGGCCACGGCGGTGGTGGTTGAGCGTGCTGATCTGGCAACCTCGCCGCACCAGTTCGACATCGTCGGCACCAAGCTGCTGACGACGTTCTCCAATAACATCCGCAACAACTTCGGTTTCCTCAACCGCGCGGCGGAAGAGGGCGAAGGCAAGGCGGACAAGCTGTTCGTTCAGGAAGGCCGTAAGGTGTTCCGCGACGTTTGCCCGATGGTCGCCGAGCTGGTGGCTGCACACCTGGACGAGAACCAGTTGAACGTCGGCGACGTGCAACGCTTCTGGCTGCATCAGGCCAACCTGAGCATGAACCACCTGATCGTGAAGAAACTGCTGGGCCGCGACGCCACCGTCGAAGAAGCCCCGGTGATCCTCGACCGTTACGCCAACACCAGCTCTGCTGGCTCGGTGATCGCCTTTCACGAGCACCAGGACGACTTGCCAAGCGGCGCGCTGGGCGTACTCAGCTCGTTCGGCGCGGGTTATTCGATTGGTAGCGTGATTCTGCGCAAGAAGTGATCTAACAGCCTGCCGGTAAACCGTGGGAGCGAGCTTGCTCGCGAAGATGGCATTTCAACCGCTGAAGATGTAGCGGATGTTCTTGTCTCTTCGTGAGCAAGCTCACTCCCACAGTAGTCTTCAGCGTTTGGCAAATTTGCGACGTCAAACAAAAAAAGCCCGGCGCTGCTCTGTCGGAACGGATGATGGGGATCCGACAGGGCAACGGCGGGCTTGAGGTCCAGCGACTTCAAACGGCAGCAGCACGCCGCATGAAGCTTTCAACTTGTAACTTGCAGCTCATGGCTGCCCTTCTTAAAACTTCGCCAGCACGTCCAGTTGCAGGGTATTCGCATCCTGATCACGCGGCAGCGCAGAGGTCGCGAAGTCCGCTTTGGTCAGGAAATACGTTGCACCGACGGCGAAGTTCTTGTCGATGTCGTAGGAAATGGCCAGCTTGTGACCGCGCGAACCGGTGGTGCCGTTGGCGAAGTCGGAGTCAGTGAAGGCACCCACCACAGCGTTACGCTGTGTATCGCGGTAGTTGTAGTCCAGACCGAAACCGAACACCTTGGTTTTCACACCGGCCAGCCAGGCGGTGTCTTCGTCGCTGTTGGTCGCGCTGTTGACCACGTACTGACCGTACAGGCCAACCGGCACGACAAAGCCGGTCAGGTCCAGTTGACCGAAGCCTTCATACAGACGGAAGTCAGTGGTGTTGTTGCCGTTGATGCTCAAGCCACAGAACGTCGTGCTGGTGCTGGCAGCAGCCGGATTACAGTCATTGGAGTTTTCGTAGTTGTAGACCGAACCGCCGACCGTCATCTTCACGTTGTCGGTGATCGCGACACGTGTGCCCAATTGGGCAGCGTTCAGGCGCAGGTCGTTCTTGAACTGCGTACCTTCGCCGCTGATGTTGTCCTTGAGGGTGTAGGTACCGGCGCTGCCGAACAGCTCGAACGCTTTGTTGATCGGCAGGCTGTAAGTCGCGGCCAGACCTTCAGGGTTGATGTCGTTGTCCCAGATCACGTCGCCTTCGCTGACCCATGGCTGAGCCATTTTGCCGCCGATGACGTGCAGGTTCTTGATATTGGTCGGGTGGTAATCGATGAAGCCCTGATCCAGCCACAGGTCTTTCTTGGTGAAGTAGTCGTTCTGATCAACGTTCGTCGAGTTAGCCTTGTTGTCGCCACCGGTGGCGATGCGGATACCGGTGCTGACCTGCGGGTTGATCTCGCTGTAGGCACCGAGGCGCACACGGATACGCTGACGGTTTTTGTCCTGGCTGTTGTTCTGGTCGTCGATCTTGACCGTCTCTTGCCGAACGCGAACGTCGCCCTTGAATTGTGTCTTCGCCGCCCATGCCACTTTCTGCTCGAAGGCAGACAGTTCGGAGGACTTGGCAGCGGTGGCGGCGGCGATCTGGTCGGACGTCGCTTTCTGGGCCTGTTGCTGAGCCAGTTGGTCTTTGGTCAGCTCGGTTTGCAGCTCGGCGTACTGGGCAGGTGAAATCGAGCCGTTGGCCTTGAGCATGTCGAGCAGTTTCGCGTCGACTGCGGCGCTGGCCGGAACGCTCATGGCCAGCAGCACACCACCACACAGGGCTGCCGCAGTTTTCGTGGAAGCAAGACGCATATCAATCTCCGTAATCGAGAAGGGATGACCGAATCATCCAGGGATCAACCGACCAAAGGCGGGCGGGCAAAAATCGGAAGTCTTAGAACCTCTGGCTCTAAAAACAGGCGCCAGTATTGCCAGCGTTTATGACGAAACAGTGGCGAAGTGATGTCATGTCGATGACATGTGAAAATTTTGTCGAAGCCGCGGGCTAGAGCGGCGGATCGCGTAAATTCACGTGCAGGCCGTGTTAATAAGTGATACTGCGCAAACGTTAGCGACCACCGGACTGGACCAGGAGTGGCGAGATGTCGTTACACCGTTTGGATAAACTGTCGGACCTGGCGCCTGAGCAGTGGGACGCCCTGATACCGGGCGATTCACCCTTTCTGCGCCATGCGTTTCTCAGCTCGCTGGAAGACAGCGGCAGCCTCGGACCAGGTTCCGGCTGGCGCGCCGAGCACTTGCTGCATTACGAGGGCGAGCAGCTGATCGCTGCGCTGCCGGCGTACCGCAAGTGGCACTCTTACGGCGAATACGTCTTCGATCACGCCTGGGCGGACGCCTGTCGTCGCGCCGGACTGGCCTATTACCCCAAGCTGCTGGTGGCGGTGCCGTTCAGCCCGGTAAGCGGGCCTCGGCTGCTGGCGAAGACACCCGACGATGGCCGCGAACTGCTCGCCTGCCTGCCGGGCTACGCCCAGGGCGAGGAGCTGTCCAGCGTTCACGTCAACTTCACCGATCCGGTGGCCGACGCCTTGCTCGCCGAACAACCCGGATGGCTGCAGCGCATTGGCTGCCAGTACCACTGGCAGAATCGCGGCTATCGGGATTTCCAGGACTTTCTCGATGCCTTGAGCTCACGCAAGCGCAAGCAGATGCGCAAGGAGCGTGAGCAAGTGGCGGGGCAGGGCTTTGATTTCGACTGGCTCGAAGGGCACGAGCTGAGCGAGGCGCATTGGGATTTTGTCTACGCCTGTTATTCCAATACCTACGAAGTGCGTGGGCAAACGCCGTACCTCACGCGGGAATTCTTCAGCCTTGTGGCGGAGCGCATGCCCGACGCGATTCGCGTGGTGCTGGCACGGCAGGGTTCGCGGCCGGTGGCGATGGCGTTCAGCCTGATTGGCGGGGACAGTTTTTACGGACGCTACTGGGGCTGTCTGGCCGAGTTCGATCGGCTGCACTTCGAGACCTGTTTCTATCAGGGCATGGAGTACGCGATCGCCCACGGCTTCAAGCGCTTCGACGCGGGCGCCCAAGGGGAGCACAAGTTGATCCGCGGCTTCGAGCCGGTGATCACCCACTCGTGGCATTACCTGGCGCATCCGGGGTTGAGAGAGGCGGTGGCGGATTTCCTGACTCAGGAACGGGCGGGGATTCTGGCGTATGCCGACGAGGCGCGCGGGGCGTTGCCGTATCGGCAGGTGTAGCTCGATCTGTTTGGGTCCGATCAAGCGTGAACAGCTTTGTCGGCTTCGGCCTGACAACGCTGTCTCGTGGCAAGCTCAACCCTTGTGGGAGTGAGCTTGCTCACCAAGGCGGCATCGGAACCTCCCGGGACATCCGCCGCTGGCCTATTTCTTGAAGGGTCAATCCACCCCGACAAACCCGCCCGTCTGATGCGCCCACAGCCGTGCATACAAACCTTTGTGGGCCAATAGCTCGCCATGGCTTCCGCTTTCAGCGATCACGCCGTTTTCCAGCACGATCAGGCGGTCCATCCGCGCGATGGTCGACAACCGGTGAGCAATAGCGATCACCGTCTTGCCCTGCATCAGCGTTTCCAGACTCTCCTGAATTGCCGCTTCCACTTCCGAATCCAGCGCGGACGTCGCTTCGTCCATGATCAGGATCGGCGCGTCCTTGAGCAGCACGCGGGTGATGGCGATGCGCTGACGCTGACCACCAGACAGCTTGACGCCGCGCTCGCCCACATGGGCATCCAGCCCGGTGCGGCCTTCAGAGTCCGTGAGCAGCGGGATGAACTCGTCGGCGCGGGCCTTGCGCATGGCTTCCCACAGTTCGGCGTCCGTCGCATCCGGTTTGCCGTACAGCAAGTTATCCCGGATGGAGCGGTGCAGCAGCGACGTGTCCTGGGTGATCATGCCGATGTGCGAACGCAGGCTTTCCTGAGCGACGTGGGAAATGTCCTGATCGTCGATCAGGATGCGGCCGCCTTGTACGTCGTACAAACGCAGCAGCAAATTCACCAACGTCGATTTGCCTGCGCCCGAAGGCCCGATCAACCCAATTTTCTCGCCCGGCTTGATGTCCAGGTTCAGGCCGTGGATCACGCCTTTGCCCTTGCCGTACTGGAAGTTGAGGTTCTCAAATTTCACTTCACCACGGCTGACGGCCAGCTTCGGTGCAGCGTCCCGGTCGGTGATGCCTACCGGTTGCGCGATGCTCTGCAGACCGTCCTGGACCATGCCGATGTTTTCGAAGATGCCGTTGACCACCCACATGATCCAGCCGGACATGTTGACGATCCGAATCGCCAGACCGGTCGCCAGCGCAATCGCACCCACGGAAATCATCGACTGGGTCCACAGCCACAACGCCAGGCCCGTGGTCGTGACGATCAGAATGCCGTTGAGCGTGGTGATCACGGAATCCATTTCGGTGATCACGCGACCGGCGAGCTGGGTCTTCTCGGTTTGTTCGCTGATGGCCTCCCGGGCGTACTGCTGCTCCGAATTGGTGTGGGCAAACAGCTTGAGCGTGGCGATGTTGGTGTAGCCATCGACGATGCGGCCCATCAGTTTGGAACGCGCATCGGAAGAGATAACGGAACGCTCTTTCACCCGTGGCACGAAGTATCGGAGGGCAAGGATGAACGCGATGATCCAGCTCAGCAGCGGAATCATCAGGCGCCAGTCGGCCTCGGCGAACAGCACCAGCGCGCTGATCGAATAGATCAGCACGTGCCACAACGCGTCCACCGACTGCACCGCCGAGTCGCGCAGCGCGTTGCCGGTCTGGACGATGCGCTGGGCGATGCGACCGGCGAAGTCGTTCTGGAAGAAATTCAGGCTCTGCTTGAGCACGTAACTGTGGTTCTGCCAGTTGATCATGCTGGTCATGCCGGGGCTGATGGTCTGGTGCACCAGCAAGTCGTGCAGCGCAACGAAGATCGGCCGCAGCACCAGCGCGACAATGACCATCCACGTCAGCTCGAACGCATGTTCCTGGAAGAAATTCGGGTTGGGCGTGCCCTGGGCCAGGTCGATGATGCGACTCAGGTAGCTGAACAGCGAGACTTCGATCAGCGCGCCGATCAGTCCGACCACCAGCAGCGCAGCAAAGCTGGGCCACACCTGACGCAGGTAATACAGGTAGAACGATGTAACGGTGTTGGGCGGGGCGGCGGAAGGGGCTTCGCGGAAAATATCGATCAGCTGTTCAAAACGGCGATAGAGCATTGGCAATGACGCCCACGCTTGAGCGGGCTCTCCTTTCAATGGGGTGATAGGCAGCGGCTTGAGAGCAGCTCAATAGCAGTCTTCGGTTCAGACCACAGCAAAACGCGATTGCTCACGCTGATTCAACGGGCCTTGCCCCTAAAATGCAAAAGCCGGGCAGGCGCCCGGCTTTTACCCTTGCGACAGGCTTAGTTCACGCGCTTGGCCGTCTTGATGTAGATCGGGTCCACCGGCACGTTCTGCATGCCGCCTTTGTTGCCGGTCTGCACGTTGACGATCTGGTCAACGACGTCCATGCCTTTCACGACCTTGCCGAACACCGCATAACCGTAGTCGCGGGCGCCGTGGTCGAGCATTGCGTTGTCAACGACGTTGATGAAGAACTGGCTGGTGGCCGAGTTCACGTCCGAGGTCCGTGCCATCGCGACAGTGCCGCGCACGTTGTGCAGGCCGTTATCGGCTTCGTTCTTGATCGGGTCGTTGGTGGATTTCTGTTGCATCTGCGCCGTAAAGCCGCCGCCCTGCACCATGAAGCCCGGGATCACCCGGTGGAAGATGGTGTTGTTGTAGAAGCTGCTGTCGACGTACTTGAGGAAGTTCTGAGTGCTGAGGGGCGCCTTGTCCTGGTTCAGCTCGATTTCCACATCGCCGAAGCTGGTGGTCAGCACAACGTGAGGCGCCGGAGCGGCCATCAAATTACCGGCGAACAACACGGCAGCGGCGGAGAGGGCGATTTTCTTCAGCATGGGCAGAGTCCTGAAATTGATGTCGACTGCGAAAAAACAGGACGTAAGGGAAGCACGTTTGCGGGGATTTGGACAGTAGGGGCATGCCCCGCCCTGTTTTAGTGGGACCGCACGCATCGTTCTCGTAGGACCGGCTTCAGCCGGGAAGAGGCCAGTATGATCATCCTCAAATTAGCGGTATGACGCCCGACGCTTTCCCGGCTAAACCCAGTCCCACTGATAGCACGCTTTGTTCACAGCATCTGCTGCGGCGCCGGGAAGGGCGCATCCAGCGGCGCGGTGTCGAAACTCTGAATCAGCTCAATCAGAATCTGCGTCGCAGGCCCGAGCGGTTTGTCCTTACTCGAATAGAGATAGAACGTCGGATGCCGACTGCCGCCTTTATCAAGAGGCAGGATCTTCAGCACGCCCTCCTGAATCTCCCGCTCGATGATGTGGCGCGGCAGCCAGGCAAACCCCAACCCGCTGCTGACAAACGCAGCTGCTGTCGCAAGGCTGCCAACCGTCCAGCGCTGTTCGGCACCGAGCCAGCCGACATCGCGCGGTTGATTGCGACCGGAGTCACGAATCACCACCTGTAACTGGCTTTCCAGGTCCTGGAAATTCAACTCACGCTGTAGTTGATGCAAGGTATGGCCAGGGTGGGCCACGGCGACGAACTCGACCTTGCTCATCTCATTACCCAGATACCCCGGAATGCTGAAGCCGCTGATGGCGAGATCGGCTACGCCTTCCAGCAACACTTCCTCCACGCCCGACAGCACTTCCTCACGCAGCCGCACCCGACATCCGCGGCTCTGCGGCATGAAGGCGGTCAGCGCCCGCACCAGTCGCGCGTTCGGGTAAGCGGCATCGACCACCAGCCGCACCTCGGCTTCCCAACCCTGTTCCATGTGATGGGCCAGGTCTTCCAGCTGGCTGGCGTTCTTCACCAGTTGCCGCGAACGTCGCAACAAGACCTCGCCGGCCTCGGTCAGCACGGCCTTGCGGCCATCGATGCGCAACAGCGGAACGCCGAGCTGGTCCTGCATCCTGGCGACGGTGTAGCTGACAGACGACTGCGAGCGGTGCAGCGCTTCGGCAGCCTGAGCAAAGCCGCCATGGTCGACAACGGCTTGCAGCGTGCGCCATTGATCAAGGGTCACGCGGGGCGCTTTCATCTCTCGCTCCTGTTGTCCTAAGCTGGCGGTCCCTGAATGGAGACTGCCCCATGAAAAGAATCTGTTGTGTGCTGCTGGCGATGCTGCCGCTGAGCGCGTTTGCCTACCCGATCGACGTCGAGAAAGACATCAAGGGCGTGCAGGTGGACTACAACAGTCATGACGTCGCCTACGACATCGGCAACATCACCCTGAACAACTTTGGCGACGTTCCCGCCAAGTGCAGCGTGGTCTTTCGCAACGGGCCGGAGGCCCCACGCACGCGCCGGGTTCAGGTCGCGCCGAAAAGCAGCACCGAAGTCACCGCGAAATTCACCCGCGACATCGTCAAGCTGCGCATCTCCCTGAGCTGCGAGCCTCTGTAACCGGCGCATCAGCGTCGACGGAGCGTACTTCGGCTTCGTCGATAAAACAAATTCTTAGATGGGTTCCCGGCGATTGGCAGCTTCTTTGATCGAGACAGCTGCCGCTGGCAGGCCAGGGAAATGAACGTTTTCTCGCGGGAGCGACCTCCCATACATCGCTTAATCGCCCGTTAATCCCGTCACCTGATGATGCTTGCGTTCATCGACACTCCATTGGCACTCGTTCGCTCCTGAGTGCATTGCCCGATCGACCTGCAGGACTGCGCCGGGTCGATCGGGTTTTTTCTTTCCGGGGCCGGGATCGCTGCCAACGGTGGCCCGGCTGACCTGTTCAATAGACACGCCACGGCCAACCGGCTAAGGTCGCCGCCTTCAAAAAAAGGGGCGACCATGGGCTATCTACTTTTCGTGACGCTGATCCAGGCGTTTTCCTTCAGCCTGATCGGCGTTTATCTGGCCGGGCACGTCGACAGCTACTTTGCCGTGCTGCTTCGCGTGGTGCTGGCCGGCCTGGTCTTTATTCCACTGACGCGCTGGCGTCGGGTCGAGCCGTCATTCATGCGCGGCATGCTGTTGATCGGCGCGCTTCAGTTCGGCGTCACCTACGTCTGCCTGTACCTGAGCTTCCGCGTGTTGACGGTCCCCGAGGTGCTGCTGTTTACCATCCTCACGCCGCTCCACGTCACGCTGATCGAGGACGCTCTCAATCGACGCTTCAATCCGTGGGGCCTGCTGGCGGCGTTGGTCGCGGTGCTCGGCGCGGTGATCATCCGTTACGACCGGGTCGATCCGAACTTCCTCGGCGGCTTCCTGTTGCTGCAACTGGCCAACTTCACCTACGCAGCGGGGCAGGTGCTCTACAAACACCTGGTGGCCCGTCACCCCAGCGATCTGCCGCACTACCGCCGCTTTGGGTATTTCTACCTCGGCGCCCTGGCTGTGGCCTTGCCGGCGTTTCTACTGTTTGGCAACCCGCAACATTTGCCGGATGCCCCACAACAGTGGGTGGTGTTGCTGTTCCTCGGCCTGTGTTCCACCGCGCTCGGCATGTACTGGTGGAACAAAGGCGCTTGCCTGGTCAACGGCGCCACACTGGCGGTGATGAATAACCTGCACGTGCCGGTGGGACTGCTGATCAATCTGTTGATCTGGGGACAGAACGAGGACCTGGGCAAGCTGTTTTTGGGCGGGCTGGTGATTGTTTCGTCGGTGTGGATCAGTCGCCGCGGTATTGCTCAACGCCGGGCTGTTCTCTGAAACAGCCGGGTTAGACGCCCGCGTTAACGACATCAGCGAGAGTGATGTTAGATATCTGCATGCTTGGTTTTTCATGTTGGGATCAACCGAATAGATTGGCCCCAACGAAACGACTTAACCAACTTGCCAGCAACTACGCGGAGATCTACATCATGAAAAAGTCCATCGCCTTCGGTTTCGCCTTGTCCATCCTGGCCGCCGGTTCTGCATTCGCCAGCCCTGAGCACATTAACCAACGTGCCATCGTCGACGCTTCCAGCGCTACCGTTCTGGACAGCAAAGTCGCCAGCAAAGAGGCGGTCAAGCCTTTCGCTACTCAGACTTCCGGTACCGTGACCGTTGCTGAAAACCGCAAAGAGTTCGGTTCCAGCTACCAGCGTGATCGTTAATTCTTTGGGTGTTTGAATACCCGAAACATAAAAGCCCGGCAGACGTCGGGCTTTTTGTGGGTCCAGTTAAACGTCCGACAAACCACTTGGCCTCAGCCTTATTGCGCTGTTACTGCGAATGATCTTCCGACGGCTGATCTTCCTGTTGTTTTTGAGCAGTCGACAAGCCTGCCAAGCCCATCCGTAAATCCGCCCCGCTCGGCTGCTGATAAACCCCCAGCCCGAACTCCGGCAGCACGGCCAGCAGATAATCAAAGATATCCCCCTGAATTCGCTCGTAGTCACCCCAACTGGTGGTGCGGGTAAAACAGTAGATTTCCAGCGGAACGCCCTGGGCGGTGGTTTCCATCTGGCGGACCATGCAGGTCATGTCCGGGTGAATATCGACGTGGCTTTTCAGGTACGCCAGCGCGTAGGCGCGGAACGTGCCGATGTTGGTGATGCGACGGCGATTGGCCGACATTTCGGCGACGTTGCCCTGTGCCTCGTTCCACGCCCTGAGCTCGGCTTTTTTGCGGCCCATGTAGTCGGTCAGCAGGCGAACCTGGGTCAGCTTCTGTTCTTCTTCATCGGAGACGAAGCGCACGCCGCTGGCGTCGATGAACAGGCTGCGCTTGATCCTGCGCCCGCCGGATTGCTGCATCCCGCGCCAGTTTTTGAACGACTCGGACATCAACCGCCAGGTCGGGATCGACACGATGGTCTTGTCGAAATTCTGCACCTTCACGGTGTGCAGGGTGATGTCCACCACGTCGCCGTCGGCGCCGACTTGTGGCATTTCGATCCAGTCGCCCACGCGCAGCATGTCGTTGCTGGTGAGCTGCACGCTGGCGACGAAGGACAGCAGGGTGTCTTTGTAGACCAGCAGAATCACCGCCGACATCGCGCCGAGCCCGGACAGCAGCAATAACGGTGATCGATCGATCAATGTGGCAACGATGATAATCCCGGCAAAGACGTACAGGATCATTTTCGTCAGTTGCACATAGCCCTTGATCGAGCGGGTGCGGGCGTGTTCGGTGCGCGCATAAATGTCCAGCAGCGCGTTGAGCAGCGCGCCGACGGTAAGCATGAGGAAAAGGATGGTGAACGCCAGCGCGATATTGCCGAGCACGTGATTGGCGGGAGTGCTGAGGTTCGGGACCAGATTCAGCCCGAATTGAATGACCACCGAGGGCGTGACCTGGGCCAGTCGGTGAAAGACTTTGTTGTGCAGAAAATCGTTGAGCCAGAACAGCGAAGGCTGGCGGCTCAGGGCTTTCATGGCGTAGAGGATCATCCATCGCGCCAGGCGCCCGAGCGCGAAGGCAGCGACGAGCAGTAACAGCAATCCGGTGATCGTGCGCAGCATTGGCTGGTTTTCCAGCAGCGTCCAGATTTCCTGGGCGCGTAGCCAAAGCGAATGGGTGTCCATGGGCGCTGGATCTCCTGATCAGAAAAGGGGGGCGCGATTAGAGCATTGATAGGGAAGCGAGGGCAGGGTAGGCCAAATCCGGTAACAAAATAGGCCCTTTGAGCTAAAGAGACTCGGCGAATCAGGCGTAAACCGGTACCCTATGCGACTGTTTTTTTGTATTACGCCGAGGTAACACCCGTGTTCTCCCAATTCGCCCTGCACGAACGCCTGCTAAAAGCCGTGGCCGAACTCAATTTCGTCGAGCCTACGCCTGTGCAAACAGCGGCCATTCCGCTGGCGCTGGAAGGACACGATCTCCGGGTGACGGCGCAGACCGGCAGCGGCAAGACTGCCGCGTTCGTATTACCGATGCTCAATCGCCTGATGGGCCCGGCCAAGGTTCGCGTCGACATCCGCGCCGTGATCCTGCTGCCGACCCGCGAGCTGGCCCAGCAGACGCTCAAGGAAGTGGAGCGTTTCTCCCAGTTCACGTTCATCAAGGCCGGCCTGATCACCGGCGGCGAAGACTTCAAGGTCCAGGCCGCGATGCTGCGCAAGGTCCCGGACATCCTGATCGGTACGCCGGGCCGCCTGCTGGAGCAACTCAACGCCGGCAACCTCGACCTCAAGCAGGTTGAATTGCTGGTCCTCGACGAAGCCGACCGCATGCTCGACATGGGCTTTGCCGAAGACGTCGAGCGTCTGGCCGGCGAATGCGCCAATCGTCAGCAGACCATGCTGTTCTCGGCCACCACCGGTGGCTCGGGCCTGCGCGAAATGATCGGCAAAGTCCTGAAAGACCCGCAGCACCTGCAGGTCAACAGTGTCAGCGAACTGGCTCCGGGCACCCGTCAGCAGATCATCACTGCCGACCACAACGTGCACAAAGAGCAGGTCCTCAACTGGCTGCTGGCCAACGAGACCTACCAGAAAGCCATCATTTTCACCAACACGCGCGCCATGGCCGACCGCATTTATGGCCGCCTCGTGGCGCTCGAGTACAAGGCGTTTGTGCTGCACGGCGATAAAGACCAGAAGGATCGCAAGCTGGCGATCGATCGTCTGAAGCAGGGCGGCGTGAAGATTCTGGTGGCGACCGATGTCGCGGCCCGTGGTCTGGACGTCGACGGCCTGGACATGGTCATCAACTTCGACATGCCGCGCACCGGTGACGACTACGTTCACCGCATTGGCCGCACCGGCCGTGCGGGTGGCGAAGGTCTGGCGATCTCGCTGATCACCCACGGTGACTGGAACCTGATGTCCAGCATCGAGCGCTACCTGAAGCAGAAGTTCGAGCGCCGCACGATCAAGGAAGTCAAAGGCACCTACACCGGACCGAAGAAGGTCAAGGCGTCGGGTAAGGCGGTCGGCGTGAAGAAGAAAAAAACCGATGGCAAAGGTGACAAGAAGGGCGACAAAAAGAAAGCCGTCACTAAGGGCCCGACCAAACGCAAATCGGTAAATCGTCCGGGGGCCGAGTCTTTAGTCAGCCAGGACGGGATGGCGCCGCTGAAAAAGCGCGTCACGCGTCCGCCCGTCGCTGAATAATCCGCTTTTTGCCTCCCGGCCAGCCCGCTGAACGGCTGGCCCTCCGCTGGGTCACAACCACTGAGCATCAAGCCCGATGACCGGACGTCACGGGTATTGTCCTGTTGGCCCACTGGAGGTTGAAACATGTCTAAACGATACGACTGGGACCTGATCGAGCGTCTGCTGCACCACGTACAAAACAGCGTCGCGATCGAGGATGCGTCAGAAACCCATGCCGCAGAGTTGAGAGCGCTGTTGCTCGAACGCGGGTTCATTGCCGCCCACACCAGCGGTGCAGGTGGGAGTGGCGAAGGCGCTACCCTCACCGCAAACGGCGCGAGCCTGCTGGCGATGATCGACAGCAGCATTCCGGGCAATGACCATCCGCGTCAGGTGCTGGATGAGCAGGCCGATGCGCTGGATCCGGCCACTTTTGACGAAGTGGCCTCCAAGGCGCAAATCGCCTGATCCCGAAAGCGTCCTGATCAGGACGCTTTTTTCATGCTCTTGTAGCAACTCAAATCCGTAAAGTCCTTGCGCACGTCGGTGATCTTCGCCAGCAACTTCTGCCGTTGATCCGCCGTACTCTGCGCCATCAGGTCTGCGATCAGGGAAATCGCTGCCTGCTCGGTATGGTCGTAGGTCGCGCGGTATTCAGGTGTCCAGAAGGTCTGACGATCCTGCAACAGACTGGCAATTTTCTGATCAAAATCCCCGGCCTTGCGCTGTTTCACCGCCGCCAGCAAGAGCGACTGCCAGTGCGCGCGGTTGTCGATCCATAACCGATTCTGCTCCCCCAGCGACGTCGACCACTGCATCACTCGCGCCTGCTGCGCGGCATTCAGCTTGCCCATCCACGGCGTCAGACGTTTCTCCATGCGTTGGGCGCGTTCACTGATCTGCTTGTCCAGCGGCTGGTCGACGTATTCATCCTCATGCTTGCGCAGGTCCTTTGCGAATGCGGCTTGCATCTCGCCCACTTGCTGATCGTCCAGCTGACGCAGCAGCTCGACCGCCGACGGCGTGATTTCTTTGGAGAGGGTGGCGATGGCTTGCCGCGCTTCGGCGGTGCGTGCCTTGAGCTGCTCTTGATTGACCTGATTGTTTTCGACCATCCCTTGCAGACGGTCAAGCCAGTCGAGGTAACCGGGAATCTGAGTGGTGCAGTGCCAGCTCAAGTGCTCCTTCAAGCGCTCATCGAGCCAGTCTTTCTGCGACGCGTTCATGTCCAGGTAGTCGTTGAGCGACCAGGGAATGATGAAGTCCAAATGCCGATACGTCAGACCGATCTGACTGCACCCCGCCAGCAGCGTCAGGCTCAGCCATAACGAAATAAAGGTCTTCAACACAATGCCCATGACAGCTCCTTGGCGGTTCGTCTCCCCGTTATAGAGCAAGTCAGGTCATGGCGGTTCAACCCATCAGAAAAACGAGCGCACAACCTTGAGCGTGACGGTGCTTTCGCACTGCGTGTTGTGCCCGCTGTAAGCGCTGCAATCGGCGCCGGTCAGGCTCGAACCGCTGTACATCAGGTTCATGTCCATGCCCAGCACGGGGCGCGACACGTTGAAGGACCAGTCGCTGTAGGCATTGACCACGCCGCCGCCGTCGATGATCGAGGGCGAGTCAAGCTGGTGATTGCCGTACTGCATGCGCAGGTCCAGGCCCAGCGGAATCATGCTGCCCAGGTCGAGGAACAGGGTGCTGTCCTGGCGGCCGGCGTCAGTGCTGAAGGCGGTGCCGATGCGGCTGTCGAAAATGCGGAAGCCGGCGTAAAGCTCATGACTGTCGAGCTGAGCGGTGTTTGGGTAGCTGTAGCGAATGACACCCAGTTCATAGCCGAGGGTTTTGTCGAAGGGCTTCTTGAACCCCATGTAGGAATCGACTTCCAGCGAAGTATCGGGCGCCAGCCCGGTGCTGGGGGACCATTGCCCGAAGTAGAAGCCGCTGTCGTGAGTCAGGTCGAGTCCGCCATGGAATTTCGAATCGGCACCGCTCGGCGTCACCAGGCCTTGGGCCATGGTGCGGCTGGGCGTGGTGCCGAGCTTCAGGCTGAAGTCGCCCAGCTCCCGCTCGATGACTTGAGCGCTGGCGGCGTGATGCATGAGAGCGGCGCAGGCAAACACAGCACCGGTCCAACGGTTGAAACAGCGAGCATAAGGCATGCTTCACTCCTTTCAGGTTTCAGAGGAGTGGGTCGAAGGTATCTATGCTGGCGGCGAATGGCCCGACAAGAACCGCGATCTAGAGCGTCGCAAGGATACCGCCGATTGGCGATATCTCGCGACCATTGGTCGATTCGATGCAGATGGGCTGAATGTAGCGGTCAGTTAACGGGGGAAATCAGCTGATTGACGACGATCAACGCTTGGGGGAAAGAGGGGTAGCCGCTGGTGGCGACATCGAGCTTTTCGTACCGGGCACGGCAGGCGCGGGCCTTTTCCTGATCTTCCTTTCCCGCCCGTTGTGCCTGTAAGGCGATGGCCAGCGGATAGTTGCGATCGGCCGAGTCATCAAGCTTGGCATCAACCTGTTTCGGGCTGGCGTTCTGACGCAAGAGCAGTATCGCCTGGTAAAACTCCGCTTCGCCGGACGTGTCCTCGCGCGCTGCCCGCTCAAGCAGCGCGCTGGCAAGCTCGTCGTTTTCGGCGCGGCGCTCGTTGATCAGCAGCTTGGCCTGGAGCATGTCGTTCTGATACAGCAGATAGTCGGCGCGGCATGGGCTGCCTGCCACGGAGGTGTCGCAACCGTGGGTCGCACAGCCGGTCAGCCCGAGGCTAAGCAGGGCGCCGATGATCATCCGTTTCTTCATAGCGGTTTCCGCAGAGACGTCAGCAGATCAGGGTATCGTCCGTTCTTTCCCATGACCCATGCATAAGAGCATCAATGAGCGGTCATGTGACGAGAGTAAAGCAGAGCTTTGTACAGCGAGGGAGCGATAGACCTGGCGCTTTGTGATCAAAGCGCCTGGATGTCGACCGCGGAGGCGGTAGAAAATTTACTTTTTGCCGAGGGAGATCTGTTTGGATGGGCCGAAGGTCTGGCCGCTGACACCTTTGGCGATCTGCTGGATCTCGCCACCGGATTTCAGGAAAGCTGCAATTTGTGCGTTGATCGAATCGCTGGTCTCAACGGCAGGAGCTGGCTTGGCTTTCGAGTTGGATGCTTTTACACGCATGGCTGCAATTGACCTATATAAATTTAATACGGCCGGCCATCCTATCGGAATTGGCCGGAAATTGCTTGGGTATTATCGGACGAGGGGAGGGCTGCGAATCGCGAGGAGCAGCGGAAACATTTCCCGAGATGAGCCGCTAAATGACTGTTTTAATTGCGATGTTCAACACGGCTATCTCTTAAATCGAGCCAGCGTTCAAGGCGGCAACGACGCTCAGCGACCTGACGAATGGCTTGAGTCCGGCATCCTCCGCGCGGTGTCGTTCACCAACCCGTTGATTTTCAAGGTCGCGAGCTGACGTCAGCGGCCAACCCGGAATGCCCGTCCGAATTCGGGTAGAATGCCGCCCACGTAACGAGGGTATCTGCACATGGCTTTAGTCGGGCGCTACAACAGTTTGCAAGTGGTGAAACACACCAACTTCGGTTTATATCTGGACGGGGCACAAGACGGCGAAATTTTGCTGCCCAATCGATATATTCCCAAAGATATTCCCAGCGAAGATGAAGACTGGCTCAACGTCTTTATTTATCTGGACAGCGATGACAAGTTAATCGCCACCACCGAGAAGCCCAAGGTTCAGGTGGGTGAATTTGCCAGTCTCAAAGTGGTTGAAGTCAACAGCATTGGCATCTTTCTGGATTGGGGCCTGCCCAAGGACTTGCTGCTGCCGTATTCGGAAGAAAAGCAGCCGCTGAAAGCCGGTGACTACTGCGTGGTGCATGTCTACCTCGACAAGCACACCCGCCGCATCACCGCGACCACGCGTCTGGATCGCTACCTGGACAAGGCGCCGGTCAACTATTCAGTCGGGCAGGAAGTGGACTTGCTGGTGGCGGAAGAAACCGCGATGGGTTTCAAGGCGATCATCAACAACAAGCACTGGGGCCTGATTCACAAGAATGAGGTGTTCAAGTTCCTGCGTTCGGGCAAACAGGAAAAAGGCTTCATCAAGGAAGTGCGCAGCGACGGCAATATCAGCCTGAGCCTGCAGCCGGTGGGTGAACAGCTTGCCAGCAGCCTCAACGCGCAAATCCTTGGCAAGTTGCGTGACAACAACGGCGTACTGCCTGTCAGTGACAAGAGCGATCCACAGGTCATCAGCAACCTGTTTGGCGTCAGCAAAGGCAACTTCAAGAAAGCGATCGGCGCACTGTACAAACAGGGCCAGATCGTCATTCACGCCGACCGTATCGAACTGGTCTGAGGTGATACTCGGCTGCAGCGCGGGATAATCTGCGCTGCGGCCTTCTGATTAGTCTTGCCAGATCACTTCTGTACGAAACTGGCGAAGCTCAGATTCGCGCCGTTCGGGCGCATGTCCTTCAAGTACGAATCCTTGTCCGCCGAAAGCTCCAGGCTCACGGTGGACTTGCGCTTGCCTTCATTGCGAACCACCACTGCGTCTTTCTGATCGCGCAGGAACTTGGTGGTCACCTTCAGGTGAATCAACTCATCGGTGCTGGGCGTGTGCAGAAGCAAATGCAGCCACTCGTACTGACCCACCGCCAGACGGCTCATGGGCAAATCAAACCACCAGATATTGCGCTTGGGGTCGAGCACGGCGAAGTGCGTGTTGTTGGTGCCGAGCACGGCGCCGCCGAGCTGTTCATTACGGCGCGCAATGGCCTGCTGCTTATCGAGTTTCATAACATTCCTGGATCACGGTCTCGTCAACCTGGCCCGACGCCCTGAGCGCCGCCGGTTCGGTCGCGCATTCTCCGGGGTTCTCGGGGAAACATAAAGGCAAAATTCGCGAGCTCCAACAGGGACGCTGAGCGTCCTGGGATGCATTACCACGCAGAGCGTGGGAACGATCAAAATGTCAGCGCCTCGACTGTCCTCTTCCCGGCTGAAGCCGGTCCCACTAAAACCCCACCGAGTGCCTGTAGGACCGGCTTCAGCCGGGAAGCTCTTGACCTGCTTAACGCACTCTCGCGAAATAATTGAACCTCTGAATCGCCGCTCCGGTCAGTTTTAGTGTCGAGTTAATGACATCCTATTTCCACCCTGGAGTGAACCCTATGAGCAGCACCGGCGATAAAGTCAAAGGCATGGCCAACGAAGCAGTAGGTAACGTTAAGCAGGGCGTCGGCAAAGTTACCGACAACGACAAACTGCGCGCCGAAGGCAAAGCGCAAGAAGTCAAAGGCGAAGCCCAGCAAACCGTTGGCGACGCGAAAGACGCTGTGAAAAAAGGCGTCGACAAGGTCTGAATCCCTTGCGCCCGGAGCCCGCATGCTCCCGGCGACCAGATTCGCAACACCGTAACGGCCATCCTCTGATGGCCGTTATCATTTGCGTCGCCGACCGCCTGAAACACATCAAATGTAGCCAATACCCCGGGCGCCCTGTAAAAAGCCTGCCCGTTCGGGCAACTGACGGAATTTCAACGCAATTGCCCGCTCGTATGCATACCGCTTGTAGAAACGCCTGAATCAATAACCGTGCTTCGGCTACATCTGTGTCGCGAAGGAGACGCCATGATATTCCCGGACTTGCGCCAGCTCAGCATCAAGACAGTGTTGGTCAGAACGGTCAAAGAGTTTCTCGATGACGAGATGTCGACCTATGCCTCGGCACTGGCCTACCAGATGCTGTTCTCGCTGTTCCCGTTCCTGCTGTTCCTTATTGCCCTGATCGGCTTCCTGCATTTGCCGGACTTTTTCAGCTGGCTGCGACTGCAGTCCGAGCTGGTGCTGCCGCCCCAGGCCCTCGACCAGGTGAATCCGGTCATTGACCAGTTGCAACAGTCCAAGGGCGGCCTGCTGTCGATCGGTATCGTCATCGCGCTGTGGACCGCTTCGGCCGGCGTGCGGCTGATGATGAGCGCCATGAATGCCGCGTATGACGTGGTCGAAGCGCGCCCGGCCTGGAAGCGCATCCCCCTGTCGGTGTTCTACACCATCGGCATCGCCGGGATGTTGCTCACGGTTGCCGCGCTGATGGTCACCGGCCCGCAGGTCATGAACTGGCTCGCCGCGCAGATTGGCATGGAAGACTTCATCGTCACACTGTGGACGATCCTGCGCTGGCCGCTGATCATCCTGCTGCTGATGGTGGCGGTGGCGATCATGTATTACGTCATGCCCGACGTTAAGCAGAGCTTCCGCTTCATTACCCCAGGCTCAGTGCTTGCGGTTGTGGTGTGGATCGTCGCTTCGCTGGGCTTTGCCTATTACGTGAAGACCTTCGCTGACTACAACGCGATGTACGGCAGCATCGGCGCGATCATCGTGCTGCTGCTGTATTTCTACATCTCCGCAGCAGTGCTGTTGCTGGGCGCTGAGATGAACGCTGTCATCGAGCACATGTCAGCCGAAGGCAAAGAGAAAGGCGAGAAGGAAGAGGGCGAGCGCGATGGCATGGTCGATATAGAGAAGGTGCACATCAAGCAGCACGTCTCGGGTCTTGGCCGCGATCACAGCCATGACCACGACTACACCCCAACGCCGCCGGTGCTGAAAACCGACAAATTCTGAGAACGCTCAAGGCACACGGCGCCTGCTTTTGGCGCCGTTGCCCGTTGCAGAGGGCCCGCAATGATTCGCGAAATTCTGAAAATGGGTGACGAGCGCTTGCTGCGCATTGCGCCACCTGTTCCGGAGTCGATGTTCGGCTCCCGTGAGCTGAAGACGCTCATCGAAGACATGTTCGAAACCATGGAAAGCGTCGGCGGTGTCGGCCTGGCCGCGCCGCAGATCGGCATTGACCTGCAACTGGTGATCTTCGGTTTCGAGAGCAGCGACCGTTATCCGGATGCAGAGGCCGTCCCCCAGACCATCCTGCTTAATCCGCTGATCACGCCGCTGGAGCAAACCCTGGAAGAGGGCTGGGAAGGCTGTCTGTCCGTCCCGGGCCTGCGTGGTGTGGTGGACCGCTACGAGCACATTCGCTACGAGGGTTTTGACCCGGACGGCAAGCTTATCCAAAGGGAAGCCCGCGGGTTTCATGCGCGGGTGGTTCAGCATGAGTGCGATCACCTGATCGGCCGCCTGTACCCGTCACGCATTACCGATTTCAGCCGCTTCGGCTTTATCGAAGTGCTGTTCCCGGGAATGGACCCGAACGCGGACGAATAACGGCTTCGGAATTCAACGAAATCTGGGGCAGCTGATTACCTGTGTGGGAGTGAGCTTGCTCACGAAAGGCCGGTACATCCGCCCGATATCCACCGGTTTGAACCTCCTGTTCGCGAGCAAGCTCGCTCCCACAGGTTATGCACCGGCCGGGAGGGCTGGTCTATTCCTTTCGCTTTGGTGTCAACGCCACGATGACATCGAAAGATCCAGCGTCGGCCAGCTCATTATTTCTCTGGCTTGATAAACCGCAGGGTCATGCGGTCGGATTCGCCGATCGCCAGATACTTCGCCTTGTCCTGTTCACCCTTGACCAACGCCGGCGGCAGTGTCCAGACCCCGTCAGGATAGTCTTTGGTGTCCTTGGGGTTGGCATTGATTTCGCTCTCGGCCGCCAGCTTGAAACCGGCCTTCTGCGCCAGTTTCACCACATAGTCCGTCGGCAGATAGCCGTTCTTTTCGTTGTCCTTGGCGGTGGTGCCGGGTTTGGCCCGGTGGTCGACCACGCCGAGCGTCCCGCCCGGTTTCAATA